>DTRK01000061.1 GCA_012965955.1 Flavobacteriales bacterium | reverse complement strand
GGCATAACCTCAATGCACTTGTCCAGCACAGCGATGGCAGAATCTGTTTTGCCTTCCCGCAAAAGGGCATCAGCCAAACGTGCAAAGTTGTTCCTCAAATTGTAAGTCATACGCATATTGGTTTCTCCCATATATACATCTCCCTCCATGCCACCCCATTTGAATTTATTCATTACGTTATCATACATAATGTCGGTATCAACACGACCGGTTTGTCCGCCCTGTCCTTTAGTTCTGATTGGCACCAGTCTGTACGCCAACCCTTCCAACTGGAAATAATTTTCCAGCTGCAGGTATGCATCCCCCCCCACCGTAATAGCAAAATATATAGGACGATCCCAGTCATTGTTCTGCAACATATCAAGCTGCATTAGGCTGTTCTTAAGCACATAATTGCCCTTTTTCTCCCATAGTAAGTTAGGGACAATTTGGTCCGCCAGTTCTGGCTTCACCGTACCATTACTCAGCACTTTCTCCTTGGGGACAGAGAGGCTGAACTTCTTTGTTGGCATATAGTTGAGCCACTTTCCGCTTTGTGTTTTAATCTTGGCCTGCGGGCTTTCGCTTTTCACAAAATCCATCAGCTCCTTTAGGTCCGTATACCCCTTCAAGTTTCTATCATAAAATGGGACATAGTCTCGGGTACCCTGACGGTATTGTGCACTGGTCATGGAGAATGGAACCGGATCGGATTCGTAGGCTTTTCTGCTCATCTGATCAATATACCAATCCGTATTTGAAAGACTCAAATTCATGACTCTCACATCCGTGCGGATTCCTTCAACTTCCTGTACATACCACAATGGGAAGGTGTCGTTATCTCCATTGGTAAAGAGAATCGCGTTTTTCTCGCATGAGTTAAGGTAGTTCGTCGCAAAATCACGGGCGGTATACAACCCTGATCGGTCGTGATCATCCCATTCTTCTGATACCATTATCGCTGGAACTGCAGCAGACACTACAATGGAAGCAATTGCCCCGCCATTGCCTGGTATATACTTCTTGAGCAGCTCAAATAAGCCCATTACACCCAGTCCAATCCAAATGGCAAAGGCATAAAACGAAGCTGCATAAGCATAATCACGCTCACGTGGCTGATAAGGATACTGGTTCAGGAACACAATAATCCCCACGCCTGTAAGGAGAAACAAAATCATCACCACCGAAAATCCTTTTTTGTCCATAACCAGATGGAAAAACAGTCCCAGTAACCCCAGGAGCAGTGGGAGACAATACAGGCGATTGTACGCCTTATTGATCTTCATGCTCTCAGACCAGTCATCCTGAGGTCCTACTCTATGGTCATCAAGGAAAGACAAGCCACTGAGCCAATTACCATCGAGCATACTGCCGTGGCCCTGGGAATCATTTTGCCTACCGGCGAAGTTCCACAGGAAATAGCGTGTATACATCCAGTTGATCTGGTAAGAGAAGAAGAATGTTAGGTTCTCTATCATGCTGGGTCTTTTATTTCCCCCCTTGAATCCGGACCACTGCTTATAGGCTCTAATATGGTTCTTCTTATCACTGTACATCCTAGGGAAAACGGATTGGTATTTTTCATCGTAATTAGGAATAGACTGCTTTTTATCATCTGTGATGATATACTTTCCCGTTTCAGGATCAGGCCACCATACCGGGTTGCCATCCTTATACGGTTCATTTCTATCCAGGGGAGCATTGAAGTATTGCCCTTTCCCCAAGGGGCGGTCCCCGTATTGCTCCCGGCTCAGATAAGAGATGAATGCAAATACATTCTCCGGATTGTTCTCATCCATAGGCGTATTGGCCGCAGAGCGAACCACTATTTGCCCATAGGAGGAATACCCAATGCAAATCATCATAAAGCACAGAATAATCGTGTTCCATTGCGGCTTGTTTTTCTTATGTGTCCACTTCAATCCGTAAACAATACCAGCAACAATGAGCCCCCCGTAAAAAAGCATCCCAGATCCAAATGGCAATCCAAGTCCGTTCACAAATGCACGTTCAAAGTACGACCCGCCTTTGATCATGTATTGAACGACACCGTACTGTATGCCAAAGAGGATGATGAATGAGATAATTGCTGTTTGTATTATCCCTTTTTTAGAGACCTCTTCCTTCTTAAAATAGTACACAAATGCCAGTGCGGGGATGGTTAACAAGTTCAAAAGGTGAACGCCAATTGACAAGCCCATGAGATATGCTATGAGTACAATCCAGCGGTCTGGGTGTTGATCCCTTGGTATCGTTTCCCACTTTAGTATTGCCCAGAACACAAAAGCGGTGAAGAAGGATGACATCGCATAAACCTCACCCTCAACTGCTGAGAACCAGAACGTATCTGACCAGGTATAAGCGAGGCCACCTATTACACCGGCGCCCAATATGGCCCATTTATATTCATCCATTGACCTGCCACTGCGTTCCACCAGTTTCTTACCCAGGGCAGTAATGGTCCAAAACAAGAAGAGGATTGTGAAAGCACTGCACATCGCTGACAAGCCATTGATCATCAAAGCGGCTTGCTCTTTCGGAGTGAACATCGTTACTATCCGGCCCAGCATCTGAAAGAAAGGCCCTCCCGGCGGGTGGCCCACTTCCAACTTATAGGCCGTGGCAATATATTCACCGCAGTCCCAAAAACTGACGGTGGGTTCAATTGTAGATAAGAAGGTCCAGGCTGCTACCAGGAATGTAGACCATCCCAGTAAATTGTTAAGTTTATTGTACTTCATTTTTTTGCGCTTTCACCGACAGGCGGCAAATTTAGAAAAAAATAGGCAGGTACGGGGGCATTAACGATCCTTTAAATAGTTTAGTGTGTCCTAAATAAAAAAGGGGTAAGGTGTTTCATCCTACCGCTCGTCATTCGTGAGAATAATTTACTCATTCACTTGTTTCCTGGCAATGGTTTTATCTCCTGATATAATCTGCAATACATACAAGCCACTATGCAATTTGTCTAATCTATTTAGATTGGTAATTGAGACGCCAAGTAGCTGTCATTTACGACTTCGACTCCTCAAATAGTGACCTGAACCTGATTGGGTATTTTATTCTTATTATATAGATTAGTAAATTACACCTCTCAGGTTCTTATCGTCCAGGAATTGGGTGAAAAAACTGGAAGGAAATTAAGGAAAGGGCGGAAATAAGAATCTGCAATAGCATTCATTATTTTATAGAATTGTGATTAATTAGCTCTGAGTCTACAAATGTGAAATCTGTCTTTACTAAAAAACATTTAAATAAGCTCTTCCCTTTTCATATAATGATTAAGGAGGACTTGGCTATTGTTCAGGGGGGAAAGCTGTTGAACAAGTTGGTTCCTGGTGACTTAAAAGGCCAATTACTAACGGATCATTTTATAATTCAGGGAATAACTGGCAAACTGAGCTTTGACACCTTTCGTAAGAGCTGTGATAAACTGATCTGCCTGAAATCAATTAAGGGCAGCGTTGTTTTAAATGGAGCATTTTACGAATCAGCCAGTTCCGAGCATTTAATCTTCATTGGCAACATCCAGCCTGATCATTTACTCAGACATTACAAGAATAAGATTACACTCAAAGACTTTCCGGTCTACGACTCATTCAATGATTTCCTGTTTAGTTATCGCACCAACACCAAGGCGCAAGAAGAGTTGGGAGTGCTGCTGCGAAATTCCAGGAAGCAGTTGGAAGAAATCAAGGTACTGAATCACGACCTTCGCCAAAGTGAAACAAGCTACCGCACCTTGCTGGAGAACATGAATGAGGGATTGCTACAGGTGGATAATAATGAGACCATTGAATACGTGAACGATCAGTTTTGTGAGTTGGTGGGATATACGAGGGAGGAACTCATCGGCCAGAATGCAGTTGCGCTCCTGTCGATAAGTGAGGAAGAAGGCAAGAAAATGGAAAAAAAGGTTAATGAGCGGCGAAAAGGGGTTAGCGACAGGTATGAAATACGGATAAGAAAGAAAACCGGAGAACTGATTTGGTTATCTGTCAGCGGTGCCCCGGTGCTTGATGCACGTGGCAAGGTTATCGGCTCAATTGGTATTAATACGGATATCACTTCACCGAAAGAGGTTTTTAATGCATTGCAAGAAAGTGAAGGGCGCTACCGGAACTTCATATCCAACAGCCGTGAAGGGATATGGAGGCTGGAATACGATCCACCGCTAAAGATTGGGATTTCACCCGGAAAACTGGCCAAACAACTACTGTATGAAGGGGCCATCATGGAGTGTAATGATGTAATGGCAAAAATGTACGGGTACAAAAAAGGGGAGGAACTCTACGGAAAAAGATTGATTGATTTGTTTTCACCCGAAAAAAAAGAGGAGAAGATCACGGCAATTGAACGGGCAAAGACATTTATCAAAAATGATTTCAAGGCGAATGAAAGCATTTCCAAGGAGAAGGACAAGAATGGCAATGTTATTTACATTTCAAACAGCACTTCGGCTGAGATACAAGACGGATATTTGTTCAGGTTGTGGGGAATGCAAAGGAATGTGACCGATCGGATTTTAGCAGAAGAAGCGCTAACACAAAGCGAAATGAGATACCGCAGGCTGTTTGAGAAGATGAATGAGGGATTGTTGTTCTCCAATCCCGAAGGCTTGATAACAATGGTCAACCCGAGTTTTTGTAAAATGGTGGGATACTCCAAGGACAATTTGATAGGGGCAAACGGCCATCAATTGTTTCACGATAAACATGAAATACCACGGTTAAGAAAAAAATCTGCACAAAGGGAGGCAGGTCAGTCAGAACGATATGAGTTGGAGTTCATAACCAAATCAAGGAAAAGAATCCTTGTACAAATTAGTGCATCTCCACACTACGCTCCGAACGGTGACTTTGTGGGTGTGATGTGTATTACTTCTGACATCACTGAAAAGAAAAAGGCGGAAATGGCCATGCGGGACAGCGAACATAAATACAGGTCTATTTTCGAGCAGTCCTATCAAGCGGTTTATGATTTTGATCCTAAAACAAAACTGGTATTACAGGCAAATGAAAGTTTTAAGAAATACCTGGATTATGAGGAAAGCGACTTGAAGAATCTAAAAATGTACGATTTTATTAACCACGACCGATCATCAATTGATGATTATGTCGACCATATCTTGGACAAGAGAACTATTGATCTTGGTGAACGAGAATGGAAAAATAAGAATGGAGAGATAATAAATGTCATGGTAATGGGGTCTTTAATATCGCAGGAAGGCAAGGAATTCGTAAACATTGTTGCACAGGACATCACAACCCGGAAAAGAGCAGAAGCAAGAAAAGAACTGTCCTACAATATCGCACAGGCAGCCATGACCTCTTCTGAGGATTTCGATCAATTTTCCATGTATGTGCACAAGAAACTGAATAGTTACATGGGTGCAGAGATCTGTCATCTGACCTTGTATGACCGGAGCAAGGGAGTGTTGAATACAGTATGTGTCCGGGATTCTGTAAAATTGGAAGTATTGAACTACCAAAGACCATTTGGGAACGGGCTACAGGAGTGTACGATAGCTATGGCGAAACCACTTCTGTTGCGCAACAGTGAATCAGAGGAGTTTACGCAGAAGACCGGATATGATGCAACTATACATGACGAAGATCGCGATCTCAAGGTGTTACTTCTGGTGCCTTTACTCAGTGAAACGGCGGCGGTGGGTGTAATCACCATAGCGTCCATTAAAAATGAAAATGCGCTTGTGCATGAAGATATTGAATTGATGGAGTTTGTTGCCACGCAAATCGTTTCCGTGCTGGACCGACAGAAAGTACACGCGGAAGTGAAAAAAGCCGAGCGCACCATTGAACATTCAATGAATGGCGTATTAACGTCTGATTTAGAGGGCAATTTAGTGTATGCCAACCCAGCTGCGGTCGAAATGTGGGGATACCAGGACGCTCTGACAATGATGACATATAAGACCCATATACTTGACTATCACCCTTTGGACACCCACCCGAGGGTTTTTGATATTTTGCGGACTATAAGAAAGGAGGGGCGGTATTTTGATATCAATGGGTTGAAATGTGCAAGGAAGGATGGTACCTCTTTCATCGCGCAGGTAGGTGGTTCATCAGTAAAGAGTGAAAAGGGCGAGAATATCGGAATAACAATGTCATTCATAGATATTACCGAACAAAAGAAAACGGAGAAGGATTACAACACTCTTCTGGACACTATGAACGACGGGGTAATCCAAGTGGACAATGATGAGAATATTCAATACGTAAACCAGCAATTTTGTACGTTGGTGGGATATACGAAGGAGGAACTTATCAACCAGAATGCAAATAGGCTCCTAAGCGTAGATGAGAAGGCCAGTAAGGCAATGAAGAAAAAGGCCACCAAACGGACACGAGGTATTGTTGAAACGTATGAAACAAAGCTCAGGAGGAAAAACGGCGAAATTATTTGGGTATCTACCAGTGCTGCTCCTGTGCTGGATGAGCATGGGACCATTATCGGCTCGGTCGGCATTACGAGGAACATTATGCAACGCAAGAAGGATGAGAAGCGGCTGGAGAGTCTATCCCGTTTCCCTGGGGAGAATCCGTTCCCTGTGCTTCGTTATTCCATTGAAGACCAGTCTTTTATTTACAATAATTCTGCGGGCGAAGCGCTTATCAAATTCTTTAAATTAAAGAAGAATAAAACAGTCAAAATGCATTGGGAGGAGCTCATTAACAGCGCATTCAAGAACAAGACCACCATCACAGATGAATTATCCGTCAAGGGTAAGATATATACCTGCATCATTGTACCTATTCCAGAATTAAATTATGTGAACGTGTATGCCAACGACATTACGGAACGCAAGGAGCTGGAGGATAAGATGACCTGGCAGTTCATGAAACTGGAAAAGTATGCCTTTGTAACTTCTCATCAGTTGCGGAGGCCGATAGCAACCATCCTGGGACTTGTTAATATTTTTGATTATGAGAATCCCGATGCCGCTTTTAACATGGAGGTACTAGAAAAATTCAAGATTGCGGCACAGGAAATGGATGCTGTTACTCGAGAAACGGTTGAGCTCTTAGTGGCAGATGAATTTTTGGATGAAGAATAAAACCTCAAGCATCAAGAAAAAAGCGCAGATCTTAATCTAGTTAAGATACTCATTGAATTGAGTATAAGGACCATTAGAGTATCGTCTATGCGCCGGTTCCATATACGAATGCGGTGACGATCCTGGAGTAGTTCTTGCACATGTATCAAAATATGAATACACTCCTGACCTCTTGAAGCAGTTAGTCTCTCTTCTTTTGCTGATGTCTTTCCTCTTCGCCTGTACGCCGGAGGAACCAAAGAAAGAAGAAATCGTTGTACAGCCAGAAACCAAGACCTACCCAAAGGTTATTGTTGAAAAAGAGGCAAGGGTTGTTTCGCTCACTATTGAAAAGCACTTTACTGACTGGACCGACTCAACTCTGATGATAATCGGTTCCTATGAGCTGGAAAAGTCAGCGCTACTCAAACCATTCTATGCGAGCCGGGCCTATCAGCTAGCCTGGTGGAATTCTACAAATCTGGCTGTTGCCGATTCCAAATGTGAACCTTGTATAGATGAGTTATTAGATATGATCCACCATGCACACTACTACGGTTTGGATTCAACCTGGTATGATATAAATCAGATAGATAAGCTGCTCGCTGCTATAATGGCATTGGATTCCGGGAAATATGATTTTAAAGCATTGGCCAATGTGGACCTACTCATGACCAACGCATACCTGCATTTTGCCACACACCTCAATCAAGGTGTTACGGATTCGGTATCAGCCTATGGACTTGAGAGAAACAGACTGGATCTCGACTTGCCAAAATACCTGGCGGAGGCATTGGACAATTCCCACATTAAGAAAAGCCTTCTGGACTTACAGCCAAAAAACAGCAACTATGTATTATTGCAGCGGTCTCTTGAACAGTTCTTGACCACACATAAGCTCAGCGACAAAAAACATGTCCTGCCTGATCCTAAGGAATTTGAAGACTCTTGCCGAACTGAGGCTATTAATATCTTGATCGATTTGCAGTATTTGAACGACACCACCTCAAAAATCAAGAAGAAGGTCAAAGCGGCAATCAAGAAATTTCAGAAAGAACACGGCCTTCAAATAGATGGGGCCATTGGCAAGAATACATTGGCAGCATTTGAGAAAAGCACCTTGGAAAGGTATCATCAAATTACAGTAAGCCTTGAGAAATTGCGGTGGGAGAAGCCATGGGAGAAAAATCGCCTGTTCGTGAATATCCCTAAGTACATCTTGCACTTGATACAGAATGATGAGACTGTCAAAACACATAAAATTGTAGTGGGCAATACCAAAGCACGGACACCCCAGGAAATCAACAGCCAGGTGGAGTACCTGGTTACTTTCCCTTTTTGGCATGTCCCGAGGGGGATTGCCGCCAAGGAAATTCTTCCCCACATTAAGAAGGACTCAACTTACCTTGAAGCTCATCACTACGAGCTGATGGGCAAGGGATGGACCCCTGTGGATCCCAAAACAGTGGACTGGAGTAAAATGACCCGCTCGAATTTTCCGTATAGAATCAGACAAAAGGGAGGTACATGGAATGCCGTCGGATTGGTAAAGTTCATTTTCCCCAATGAGCACTTTGTGTATTTACACGACACCCCTTCCAAAAATTACTTCAACACAGACCTCAGAGCATTCAGCCATGGTTGCCTGAGACTACACAAACCCATGGACTTTGCAGACTACCTCCTAAAAGTTGACAGCAATTCGTATACGGTAGACAGCGTGCAAACTCATATCGATAACAAGAACAGCAGAAAAATGCGTTTTAAGAAACCACTACCTATCTATGTTCGCTACTATACCTGCGAAGCTGATAGTGATGGTAATATCTATTACTTCAGGGATGTTTATAAACTCGATGAAGTGATTCGCAAAAGACTATTTAAGAACTGATCACCCCCATCATGGGAAACGACTTAAGGGGAGTCCGTTCCCCGTGCTTCGTTATTCCATTGAAAACCAGTCCTTTATTTACAATAATTCTGCGGTCGAAGCGCTTATCAAGTTCTTTAAATTAAAGAAGACTAAAAAGGTCAAAATGCATGGTAAGACATTCACCACGCATGATGTCCAGCTGGAAGAAGGCGACTCAGTGTACATATATTCAGATGGTTTCGTTGATCAGTTTGGAGGACATAAGGGGAAGAAGTTTATGGGTAAGCGATTTAGGGAAGCCTTGGTTGATGCTCAAAAACTAACAATGGAAGAACAAGGGATAATGCTCAACAACCTAATTGAAAACTGCAGAGCGGATCCAGAGCAACCAGGTGGAGAATCAGAGCAGATGGATGACATACTCGTTATTGGAGTTCATGCTTAGTGAAAGAGTCTCAATGACATGGTTAAATTATGAAAATCATATTTTTTATTAGCTTTACCACATTACTTCTCAAAGAGTTATTTGAAATAAATTAGGGAAAATGAAAGAGTTATGGTTGAAATATATAGGGGAAAGGTAATTAACATCACAAGCTTTCTGTTTTTGTTGTCATTAGCTTTCACACCTGATTTGGGATACGGCCAGGAACCTATGTCTTTTAAGGGTTTTGTTGCTATTGAAAATAATTACGATATGAGGACCGATAACCTGTCTTTTGGTTTCGGCGAACAGGATTTGCTAATGACGGCAGACATATCTGATAAGATGTCATTTTTAGGTGAAGCAGTTTGGAAATATAGTGGTGGATTTAAAATGGGTGTTGAAAGGATTGTAGTTAAGTATAATTTCAGAGGCAATCACAATATCTTGTTTGGGCGCCACCATACCCCGCTAAACTATTGGAACGACACTTATCATCACGGTAGATTGTTTTTTCCTACCACAGGCAGACCTACTACATTTACGTATCATATTATTCCTATCCATACAAACGGGGTAAGTCTACAGGGTCACAATCTTGGAAAGATAAAATTTGGATATGATGTAATGATTGGTAATGGAATTGGTTCACCCAGTGAGATGGTGGATAATGACAAGACTAAATCTTTATCAACTGCTATACATGTCAAACCTACTGACGGGTTCCGGATAGGTGCCTCAATGTACATAGATAAAATTGCAGGCGGGGCGATTACTCAGCAAGGAACTGCAGTAAGGTCCATTGACCAGCGAGTAATATCTGCGCATGTGGCCTATTTTTCTTCCTCTATTGAGTTTCTGGCAGAAACATCAATGGCCAACAATAAAGATGATTCAGCCTCGGCAAGCACGATGGCTTCCTACATTTATCTAGGGTACAAAATGGATAAGCTAGTGCCGTACATACGGTATGATTACCTCGATATTGCAAAAGAGGAGATGTACTATAAAAATGCAGATCGTTATGTTTTCGTCACAGCTCTTGGGGTGCGATATGAGATTTCGTATCAGGCAGTGGTTAAACTAGAGTTCTTGTATTCGGAAAAAGAAACGACAGGTCCGTCAAATGTTGTTAATTTTCAATTAGCTGTAGGCTTTTAATATGATCATAGAACAGTGAAGGTTTTGGGAAAAGATAATAGCTACAAACTCATGCTCCTGGTAGTAAGAAGGAGTTTTGTTGTGTGTTTTGTACTGTTGGCAGTGTTAGCAGGTCCTTATGGCCATGCTGATGATGGCGCATTAGCTATTATTTCAAACAGCAAGGGAGCACCGGCAGAGATGTCAATGTCTGAAATAAAGACGGTATTCAAAGGTGAACGCCAAAGGTGGAGTGATGGAACCAAAGTGGTTATTGCTCTTATGAAAACCACCACGACCAGCGGAAGCACTACGGCCCAAAAGCTGTATGGGATGAGTAGCCAGGAATTGAACAGATTCTGGTTAGGATTGGTGTTTCAAGGCAAGGCCAAGGCACCTAAGTTTTTCGCTTCAGAGAGCGACTTAAAAGATTATGTTAGGGCAACACCTGGAGCTATTGGCGTCATAGGTCTCACATCTTTAGGAGATGGCAAGTCGATCCTCATCGATGGAAATAAGTCCTTTTAAGAAGTTTCTTATTCCTTATTATGAGAACTAGCGTACAGACGAAAATCTGGTTGGCAATTGTGAGCATTGTGCTAATATTTGCAACCTTCATGTTATTCTTCTTTCCCGCCCAACATGAAAACTCACTAATTAAGTACTTTAATCAGGAGGTCCAGAATCTGGCCAATACAGTTTCCTTGGGGGTTAGAATTGCCTTAACGGAGCAAAATTTTGAAGGTGTGCAAATGGCAATGGACTATGCCAAATCTGATAGCCGTCTGATTTTTGCCTCTATGATGCAGGTTGATACAATTTGGGAGGAAGATAGCATCAGTTATGAACTTGAGAAAGAGATTATCCATACGTATCCTGCAGGATTTGAGGTTAGTACAGAGATAGCTTCTACTGATAGCATTATTGTAAAGGCATCACCGTTTACATCTGAAATGATGAGCGGTCAGGTTCTAGTGGGGTTTAGTACTGAAGAAATTGCCAAGACGATTGCAAGAATCAAAAAGACATCCATTATCGCAAGCTTTGCCGTTTTTCTGGTTGGTCTTGTGATTGGGTTGGTTCTTGCTAGAAAAATATCCCGTCCCGTAATAGCATTGCGAAATGCAGCAAAAAAGGTTGGTGCTGGAGACCTCAGTCAACAGGTAAGTATTAGCTCTAATGACGAAATAGGGGAGTTGGGAGCCGCATTCAATATCATGGTGGACGAACTTGCGGATGCCGAGGATAAGATTAATAAGAAAAATGAAACCTTGCTGTTGCAAAATGAGATCATTGAGCAAAAGAATCTGGATATCACCTACAGCATTAACTACGCACTAAAGATTCAAGAGGCTATCTTGCCTTCTAAGAGTCTGATTGACAAGCTGTTTAGCGATTATTTTGTGTTGTTTGAACCTAAGGAAATTGTTAGTGGAGATTTTTATTGGATATCAGAAGCCAAAGCTTCAGGCAATCTTGAAAAGGAGGGAAACGGAATGAATATGAATGCAACTCGTATTGTGACTGTCTGTGATTGTACTGGTCATGGAGTACCAGGAGCACTGGTGAGTATGTTAGCGAGTTCAGTGCTACGTGAAACCGTTTATAGTAAGGGAATAACTGAACCTGCACAAATTTTGGATAGTGCCAGTACAGCACTTATATCCTCCCTAAATCAAACGGGAGAAAGTATTGCAAAGGATGGGATGGACGCTGCAATCTGCTCTATTGACTATGGTCCTTCTAATAACAATGGAGGGTGTAAACTACAGTTCTCTGGAGCTCACAATCCTATGTATCTGATTAGAAAAGAAAGCCCAACAGAAGTTGAAGTATACAAGGGTGACTTTCGTTCAGTTGGATTTGCATTCGGGCAGACGACTAAATTCACCAACCACGAACTTTTCGTTAACAAAGGGGATAGGATATATCTATTCTCTGATGGTTATATAGATCAATTTGGTTCTGAGAAAGCAGGGAGGAGGCTCAAGAAATTCACGGCTAAGCGTCTCCAAAAACTTTTAGTAACTATCCAAAAGGAGGATATGGAGAAACAACAATCGATTTTGCATGATACAATAATGGCATGGATGGATGGAAAGGCCCAAATTGATGACATCCTCTTACTTGGAATTGAAATTTAGTGTGCGTTTGGAAATTGATCTTTCTTAACTTAATATTGTGGTATGACAAAGCTATATATTGAGGGAACAAATTCTACCCCAGAGATAAATCTGGATACCGAATCTGGCAAGTATTCCATAAGGGGATTTTCCTATCCACACGATACTCGAAATTTTTACAAGCCGGTCTGGGACTGGTTTGAGGACCTGAAATTGGACAGCGGCAAGGAATTTCAACTGGAGATTAGATTGGAACATATTAGCTCAAACTCTCTTATAGCGATAAATCAAATTCTGAGAAACGTACGTGTTCTAGAGGATTCCGGAGTGACGACCAAGGTAATATGGTCATACGATAAAGACGATGAGGACTGCTTAGAAGTTGGTGTTGAATTGAGTGGCGTATCGGGTCTTTCCTTTGACTTTATAGCTGTAGATATGGATGAGTAATCTTTAAACTGATTGCAACCTTTAATCAGTTATAACCACGCCATTAAGTATCACCGTATCCACCAAGCTGCTGATAGTGATGGTATATTACTTCAGGGATGTTTATAAACTCGATGAAGTGATTCGCAAAAGGCTATTTAAGAACTGATCACCCCCATCATGGGAAACGACTTAAGGGGAGTCCGTTCTGTGGCGTACTTTGAAGATGACAGGTACTTTTCATCAGGGTAATAGACGAACAGGCAGGATCCATCTTTAATTTTCAGAATGATAGGGACATAATGCTCCACCGGCAATGCCGGGCATCCCCAGCTTCTACCAAGCCTGTTGTGTTCCGCAATAAACTTATGGCTCACATAATCCGCGCTGTGCATTACGATGTCCCGTTTCCTTACATTGCCATTGAACCGAGGCTCAACTCCATCCATTCTCATGCTCAGGCCATGCATTCCATAGTAGCTTTCCGCCGTTATGTGAAAACCCATGCTGCTCTTCTTGGTCTCAGGAATATTTGAAAAGTACCTGGCATATTCCTGTCCGCTATTCTTACCGTGTGCCACGAGGCTCTTGTGTAACATCACCTGTTTGTCCACATCAAAAAGGAAAAACCGTTCAGAGTTGGAAGATTTGCTGTAATCAATTATTGTAAGCAAAGCAGCCTTCTTGAGCCTCCCTTCATTTCTTAAACGCATGTAGCCCCGCAGTCCAATGCGAAAAGCATCGTAATCCAGATTTGCATCACCTATGCGCTGATAGAAGGAAATGGTGAAGTCATGAAAAATATTTTCCTTGTTTTCACGCTTAATGCTGGCTCCCGGTAAGCTTACCATCACCATCAATAACACTATCGCTGTTCGCATATACCTCATAACTTCTGGAAGATCAAAGTTATAACGATTTTTTAAGTTCTGATGTTTCAGATTAAGCAACCGGCATTATTGTGCCGACAGTTGAGAGTGGAAAACTGAGTATTCCTCCAAATTAATAACTAGACATAAGAGTATGCCCACCATATCAATACCCCTTGCATCGGAAGTCTAAGCCACAGGAGCCATGCCGGGGGACCTACTCCCGGTTTTCTGGAAGTAAGGTGGTGAATATTGGCTGGGAAGATCGCGACTAAGAGTGCGATTACTCCCCATGCGGCCAAAGATCTGTATTCTGGCATCAATAATAAGGCTCCCAGGACTATCTCGGCAATGCCGCTTGCAATCACCATAAACCGGTGAATGGGTATGTAGCGGGGCATAATGCGCATATAGAACCTGGGCATCACAAAATGATTGATCCCTGCCAGGATATACAAAAGGGCCATAATAATTAAAGACATACTCATTCTTCCACTATCTTTACATGGTATGCAAAGATTGGCATTCTTCTCCACTTGTTTATTTTGTTGAATACAGATATACTGAAAAGCAAGGCCTCAAACCTGAAACACTGTACGATTGAAACATTAAACATACCTTTTCAAATAATTGGAGAACTTCTCACTAGAATCTTGACTATGCTTTTAAAAATGAACACTACACTTTTGTGTTGTCTACTCGCCTTTCCAATGCTTGCTCAAACAAGTACGAAAAAGGTGAATATCCTTTGGGGAACAGAAACCAAAGAATCTAAAAAAATCTCATTGGGAGATATAGTTGGATATGATGAATCTGGCACATACATCATTAAAACCAAAAGAAGAGGTATGTATGGAATTAAATCTGATCTGATATTCGAACATTTGGATCAAAAACTTATCAAAACTGTTTCGTCAGAGTTAGACCTTGACGTGGATGAGAAGAAGAAAGGCTATGAATACACCTTCCATAGCAATAATAAATTGTTTCTATACTCCTCCTATTTGGACAAAAAGACAAAAAAGAACACGTTTTATTATCAAGAACTAAATAAGAAAACACTTCAGCCCAGCAAGAAGCTAAATCGACTTGGACAAATCGACTATGCTGGAAAATCGAATTATAACTCCGGGGCTTTCTTTCTGAGGAGGTCACGGAATGAGGAACGGATACTGCTGTATTACAGTCTTCCATATGCGAAAGGTGAGAAGGAAAAGTTTGCATTCACCGTGTTTGATAAGGACATGACTCAACTGTGGGAAAAGACCGTGACCCTTCCATATACAGATGAACTATTTGACGTTGAGAGATATAGGGTAGACGACGAAGGCAATGTATATATCCTGGGGTTAATCTTTAAGGACAAAAGAAAACTCAGAAGAAAGGGCGAACCCAACTTCAAATACATCATGATCTCTTTTAAAAACAATGGTGACGAGATGCAGAGTTACCCAATTGAGCTTCCGGGAAAATTCATCACCGACATGCAATTCGCCATTTCAGATAATGGAGATATTGTTTGTGGAGGTTTTTATTCGGATGAAGGCACTTTCAGTATCAAGGGTAGCTACTATCTCTCAATAGATGGGAAATCAAATGAAATTAAATCGAAAAGTATCAATGAATTTGGGATTGATTTCGTGACTCAGAACCTCAGGGAGAATAAAGCTAAAAAGGCAAAAAAGAAAGCAGAAAAGGGCAAATCCATTGAGATGTATGAATATGACCTGGATGATATCATTCTAAAGGAT
>DTRK01000060.1:14328-15693 GCA_012965955.1 Flavobacteriales bacterium | reverse complement strand
GGCAAAATTGATGATCAGGGGAATTGTTACAATGCTCACAATACTGCTAATAGCGGTCAAAGATATAGAGAGCGCTGTATCACCTTTGGAGAGGTGACTAATCAAGTTAGACGTTACACCTCCCGGACAAGCTGCTAAAATCATTAACCCAACAGCTAACTCCGGAGGAAGCCCTGCATAGGTTGCGAAAAAATATCCAATTAGCGGTAACATGATCAGCTGGTTGGTCAATCCAATCGCAGCAGCCTTAGGATGTTGAAACACGCGTTTAAAGTCCCCTAGTACAAGGGATAAACCCATTCCAAGCATGATAATGAATAAGGCCAGTGGTAACAGTACTGAGGTCAGGATGCTGGCTTGCATAAGTTAGTTGTTTTGAGAATGATGGTATTACCCTACCCACCCATATTTCTTATATTCGTCTTCCCGATTGCAATATCCATCAAATAAAGTAATAATGTACGGTAAAACCAAAATTGGATATGCCACCTTATGCTCCATCACTGTAGGTGCGCTTTTACTTTGGGGATGTTCTGAAAATGTGAACGATAATACTGAAAATATGGCACCGGTAGCAGAAAAAATAAAGAAGGAATTGACCATTCACGGTCATACTCGGATTGACAACTATTATTGGCTAAACCAGAGAGAAGACCAGAAAGTCCTTGATTATCTCAATGCAGAAAATGAATACACTTCCCGGCAACTCAAGCATACAGAGGAATTGCAGACAAACATATTTGATGAGATAGTAGGTAGAATTAAACACACGGACATGAGTGTTCCCTACAAGGAAGGAGCCTATTACTACTACTCCAGGTTTGTTGAGGATAAGGAGTACCCCATACATTCAAGGGAGCTTGCTGAGGAAGGAAGAGACATGGTATTAGAAATTTTGAAGGATGTGGATAAGGGGAGTACCAGGCCAAACGAAGAAGTGCTGCTTGATGTAAACAGCATGGCTGATGGCCATGATTATTATGATGTTGTGGGGCTTGAGACTAGTCCTGATGATAAAATTCTTGCCTATGGTGTAGATACCGTTAGTAGGAGAGAATATACTATTTACTTTAAGGATTTGGTAACGGGTGAGCTATATAAAGAGTCAATACCTCGTACTACTGGAGGAGTCACCTGGGCAAGTGATAATATGACCGTTTTTTATACGGTAAAGGATGAAACGCTGCGCTCGTTCAAAATTTTCAAACATGTTTTGGGTACCAAAACCGGGGATGATGTTGAAGTTTACCATGAATCAGATGAAATCTACAGCACGTTTATCTATAAGACCAAGTCCAAGAAGTATCTCGTTATAGGTTCATATGCAACATTGTCGTCGGAATACAGGATTCTTGAGGCAGATAA
>DTRK01000060.1:0-14302 GCA_012965955.1 Flavobacteriales bacterium | reverse complement strand
GTTGGAGTACTCCATCGACCACTACCAGGATAAATTCTATGTCAAAACCAACGATGAAGCGCTGAATTTTCGACTCATGGTTACGGATATTGAATCCACTGGAAAGGAAAACTGGACCGAGATCATCGGACACCGTGATGATGTACTGCTTGAGGGAATGGAGATTTTTAAGGACTACCTCGTTGTTGAGGAACGTAACAAAGGACTTCTGAATATTCGTGTAATTCGATGGGATACAAAGGAGGAGTACTATCTGGATTTCCCGGAAGAGACCTACAGCTCTTATGTGGGGCATAACCCGGATTATGACACGCAATTTATGAGATATTGGTATACCTCTCTTACAACGCCAAATAGCACAATGCTCTATAATCTCAAAACAAAGGAGAGTAAGGTGTTGAAACAGCAGGAAGTCGTAGGCGATTTCAACAAAGATGATTACACCTCAGAGAGGCTATACGCAAAGGCAGATGACGGTACCATGGTTCCAATATCACTAGTGTATCTCAAAGGCCTGGACAGGAACGGAAATAACCCAGCTGTTCTCTATGGTTATGGCTCTTACGGTGCATCAATGGACCCATATTTTAGTTCAGTGCGATTGAGTTTGCTGGACAGAGGCTTTATTTGGGCGATTGCGCACATCAGGGGAGGGGAGGACCTTGGGCGCCAGTGGTATGAGAATGGCAAGATGCTAAACAAGAAGAATACGTTTACAGACTTTATAAGCTGTGGAGAGCATCTCATTGCAGAGAACTACACCAATAAGGATAAACTCTTTGCCATGGGCGGCAGTGCAGGTGGCTTGTTGATGGGCGCGATTGTCAATCTTCGGCCAGATATGTTTAAGGGGATTGTCGCTTCCGTTCCCTTTGTAGATGTTGTCACCACAATGTTGGATGAGACCATTCCTTTGACAACAGGCGAATATGACGAATGGGGAGATCCCAATGACAAGCAGTACTATGACTATATCCTTGACAACGTTGAAGAAAAAGAGTACCCCGCTATGTTAATCACTACAGGTTTACACGATTCCCAGGTGCAGTACTTTGAACCTGCCAAATGGGTCGCTAAGTTGCGCGATATGAAAACTGACGATAATATTTTACTGCTCCATACAAACATGGATGCAGGGCATGGTGGTCAGTCAGGAAGATTCAGGGTGCATAGAGAAACAGCAATGGAGTTTACCTTTATGCTGGACCAGATTGGTGTCACTCGATAAATAACTCATAAGCAGGAATGATCGACGCAGAGCCAACCTACCTTAATGTCTTATTCGGTCTAACAGCAATTGTCTCCGTATTATGGTTCTATGCTTCGACCAGATCAGTAACATTTCTAATTCTCATCATATCCTGGACCATCCTGCAAGCACTGCTTAGCGTCAGCGGAATTTATGCGGATGCAGGGGCTGTACCTCCACGAATCATGCTCTTTGGGGGATTTCCCCCTCTGCTTACCATCCTGGTCATGTTCCTGACTGTAAAGGGCAGAGCATTCATTGACAATATCAACCTTAAGACCCTGACTTATTTCCATGCGATCAGGATACCTGTGGAAATTGGTTTAGCATTGCTTTTTCATCAGGGCCTTGTATCTGTATATATGACATTTGAAGGAACAAACTTTGACATGTTCTCTGGTTTAACAGCGCCTCTGGTAGCTTACGTGGCCTATCGCTCAGGAACGGTGAACAAGAAACTGCTTTTGGGATGGAATGTGGTTTGCCTGTTATTGTTACTTAATGTTGTAATTACATCAGTTTTTGCTATGCCGTCACCATTTCAGACAATATCCATGGATCAACCAAATATTGCGATAATGTATTTTCCGTTTAGCCTGTTGCCTACTGTTATTGTGCCCCTTGTATTGTTTGCACACTTAGTGGCATTCAGGCAATTAAAAAACGGGGAATAGGAAATAATAGCGGCAATATAACCAGGTCAGTGCTGCCTTCTTACATATCTTATTTACTTGTTCTCAGGGAGGACCCCTGTATTGCTAAAGTACATGTCTTTCAGTACTTCTGTAGCTTCAAAGAGGTAAATATCGCGGCTTAGCTTTTCGTGCCATGCATCTGCCAGTGCAATCTTGGCGCTGTCGCCTTCCATCGCCTCAAGGTCAATTGGAATTTGCGTAATGGTCAGTCCAGTGGAATCCTTCTGAATATCCTTATATTTCTTGGATTCCTCGTCCAATACAGCCAGTTCCTCCCTGAATTTCTTCAAGGAAAGTGAGATGACCGTTTGGTCTTGCTGTTGCTCAAGCCTTCTTGCTTTTTCCTCCATAAGTCCAAAGGACTCCAGCTTTTCAACTCTTGCCATGCTCTTCTTTTTAATATTATCCAAATTGGTTATTGATGATGTACGGAAATATCCAGCTGGTTCAATCTCATCCCAGGGTAGATGGTAGTCCAACTCTTTCTCTCCAATATCTATATAGCTATATGCATCGGGCAGTACTAAGTCTGAAGCTACTCCTTTCAACTGCGTTGCTCCGCCATTTATTCGATAGAACTTTTGCGTTGAGAGTTTCAGCGACCCCAAGGGCCTTAGGTCTATGGCTCCTCCAGAAATGAAATTGTCCAGATTCAGAAACCGTTGTACAGTACCTTTCCCATAGGTGAATTCAGAACCTATGATAATGGCCCTGTTATAATCTTGCAATGCAGCTGCAACAATTTCTGATGCTGAGACAGAAAAAGGGTTGACCATGATAACAAGCGGCCCATCGTAGTAAACTGCTGGGTCCACGTCACGCAATATATATGGTGCACCTTCTCTCCCCTTAACTTGAACGATAGGCCCTTCCTCGATAAAGAAGCCAGCCATCTTGACCGCATCTTGAAGAGACCCACCCCCATTGTTCCGTAGATCGAGAACGATACCGTCAACACCTTGTGCCTTTAACTTGTCCAGCTCAATTTTAACGTCGTCCGCACAAGAGCGTCCTCCACCGTTGTTCATGTCCATATAGAACTTGGGGAGTTTGATGTATCCTGCTCTCATATTGTTATGGATCAGGACAGACTTGGCATACGTCTCTTCAAGAATTACCACATCTCTTATAATAGGTATCACTACAAAAGAGCCATCCATTTTCTTCACCTTCAGCCGTACCTCTGTTCCCTTCTTTCCTCTAATAAGCTGTACTGCGTTGTCCAGCCTCATATCCGTAATATCTACCATATCTTCATTGGCCTGTGCAACCGCGTAGATGATATCACCTTCTTTTAGCTGGCCCTGCTTCCAGGAGGCTGAGCCAGGTACAATCCTTGAAACCCTGATCTTCCCATCCCTTTCCTGTAGTTGTGCTCCAATTCCTTCAAGTTGCCCCGACATATAGATGTCAAAATTCTCTTTTTCCTTGGGAGGGTAATACCCAGTATGTGGATCATATACATTGACCAAAACATTCAAAAAGTCTGCAAAGCGATCTTCAGACTCCAACTTGTCAAGCCTGTTATAGTAGTTATCATAGCTCGTTTTTACTTTGTTTCGAGTCTCCAGTTCCAGCTCCTCGAAGGTTTTGATAGTCACAGAGGTATCGTTCTCTTCAACAGCTTTTTCTTGCTCTTCCAACTTGTCAACCAGGCGGCTCAGGGTAGAATGTTTCAGTGATTTTCTCCACAGCTCCTGCTGTGCATCGGAATCTGCTGCCCAGTCCCTGTCTTCCATGTCCAGATCATACTGTTCATCAATGGAGAAGTCAAAAGGAGCAGCCAGTATTTTTGTATAAAACGACCTTCCCCTTTCAATGCCTTTACTTAACATCGCATCACTTACTTCAAAAAATTCCAGATTCACCTCTTTGATTTGATCATCGATAGCGTGCTTGAATTTTTGCAACTGGCCGATGTCACTTTGGAGCAAGAACCGTTTGTTGTTATCTATCCTCTTTAGGTAGAGGTTATAAACCTTTTCCGAATAAGCATCATTCAACGTTGCGGGTGCATAATGGCTTCTTTGCAAGCCATCTGTCAACATATCCATCAACACCTTTTTCCTGGAAGGCTCGTTTTCATCGATTTCAAATTCGATGTTTTCTATCTCCGATTCCGCAAAGTTCTCTCTGGTATAGGAACTACAGAGGATGAAGACAAGCGCGAAAAGTCCGAGCAGGGATAATTTGGCTTTTGTGTTCATAGGTACAGTTTCAAATTTACTAAACTTAGATTAACAGCATAAGTGTCTATTTACTTATCTTTGGGCTTCGATATCGCTAATAACAATAAATGAACCAATTTATTTGGAATGATTATTGTTTCTGGCAGATCGAATCTTAAAAATGAAATAACATGAAACCAGCCGGTACCTTTTTCGCATTGCTAGCAGCATCAATGATGATCTCCTCTTGCGCGCCTAAACTCACTCCTTTTACGCAAACAATTCGAGAAGAATATAAACTCGATGACGCTGCACTTAAAACTCTTCAGTTTTATATATCACATGAAATTGTCTTGAATAGAGCAGAGAGTGCTGACAGTAAGCAAGGAAATATTGATGGTGTGCTGACCATTGAAACAGGAAGAGAGTTAGAACAGGTAGGATTTGAGATTGGGGAAAAAGGTATTGTGAAATCCGTTCCCAGTGATAGCAAGTTGAGAGTTGTTTTTGAGCCGGATGATGCGGAAGGACTGATGTTTGGGATCGCGAACCGAGCTGTTAATGAACGATACTCTTTGATGTCTCCGGAGTGGGAGGGTTCCAGAGGAAAAATCACATATAAGGGAGAGACTTATTATACTTCTAAGCGAAGTGGTGATGCTTATCTCATGATCAGGATGAAAAAGGTACACAAGCTTCAGAAGACAAGGAGAGATGTTAAGGGTATGAAAATATAAACCTGCCGGCCGGTCTTTCTCACTGAACCAGTAGCAAAAGTGATTTAGGCGGGTCCATAAACTTTTATTGAATGGATAAGGAAAAGAGTGAGCAAATCAAGATTGTTCTATTGGGTGTTATCGCCGTGCTGTTAATTGTACAGACAGTCCAGATGCAAAGTGGGCCTGCGTATGAAGAACCAGACCCACCCAACCGTATAGGTGCATCATCGGCTACGATTAACGATATGGGTGGGATCACTGTTAATCCAGGGATCAATCCAATTGTCAATCCAGGTGCCCAGGCAGTGCCTCAAATAACACCTCAACCAGCAGCACCTACTCCCAGGGAAGTAACAACCATGACTTTCGATCAAACGGATCTGCAACTTGGTACCGTATCATTGGCGGACAATAAGACTTACACCTATAATGTGACCAATTCCGGGCCGCTGCCTTTGACATTTGATCAGATTACTGCGGATGCAGGGGTTACAATTGTTTCTCGTCCGACTGCTCCAATTGCCCCAGGTGGCAAAGGTGCCATCACGGTGCAGCTTTCCGCTGATGTTGGTACGGGACAAATCAGCAAGACGATACATGTTGGATCCAATACTGAACCTTCGCACATGCATCTGACGTTAGCAGCTGATGTGAAATAGCCAGTACCCCGCTTCATGGGTAAATTTCCACACACCGTATTGCATTACCTAAGTGATCCTTCACTGGAAGGAAGTGCTGAGATCTTTGCAATTGAAGAAACGGATTTTGGCCTTGCCGTTATTTTAGATCAAACCTTATTTTATCCACAGGGAGGTGGGCAGCCGTGTGACCATGGTTTTCTTCAGGTGAATGACCAGAAGGTAGGTGTAATTTCAGTGAGATTTGATGCTGGCATAGTATATCACTTTACGGAAGGAAATCCTGAAGTACTCTCCATAGGAGACACCGTGAACCTTCACGTAGATGGCGAAAGGCGGGCGTTGAATAGCAAGATTCATACGGGGGGACATTTAATTGACACCGCAATGATCAATTGTGGATACGATTTTAATCCCATCAAAGGCTATCACTTCCCGGATAGTCCATACGTGGAGTACGAAGGCATGATTGAGCTGGAGGATAGGGAACGCATCTGCAGGGAATTGGAGGTGGAAGCCAATCATTTGATTGCTTCAGGCCAGCCAGTGGAATCCTTTATTGTTGATGAATATGATCAATTGAAGGACTATTGCCCAACTGTTCCGGAATTTGTTCCAAAAGACAAACCAATTCGTGTGGTTAAGGTTGGAGGGGTAGGGTGCCCTTGTGGAGGTACCCACGTAGCCGACCTATCTCAATTGGGCCAATTGAGGGTACCGAAGATCAAGTCGAAGGGTGGAAATATTCGCGTGAGCTACCGGGTTGGAGTCAGTTCTTAACGATCTTCCGCTTGAACGATTCTCTATCCGTTTCAAGAACCATAATATAGGAGCCGGCAGCTAGAGCCGATAGATCAATGTCTGCGTAGAACAGTCCCGCTGTAAGGTTGCCCAAAACTTCAGTAGCTACTTCTTTGCCAAGTATATCAATCACTTTTATTGTGACAGGACTAGCTTCATACAAATAGAACTTAGCGAGCAGTAAATTATCAACTGGATTTGGGTATGCACCGAACAGGACCGCACTCTGTTGTAACTCATCTACCGAAATTAGCAGCTCATGTGGCGTTAAAGGAGGTAGAGTTGCAGAAGACCCAGTCGCTGCTGTTGGGGTTGAAGTTCCCGTTAAAAATCCATCAAGGTCGTTTGTGTACCATGATTCTCCATAAGCCTCGTTAGTGTCAACACTGGTGATAGTAGAAACATAATACCAGTCTGCCTGCGTTTTGGTTTTGGTGATGTCCAACACGTAATACCCTTTTTGGTCAAGGTCAACGTATTTCACATGTTGATTGGATGCCATAATTAATGCGGCACCTCCAGGTATTGAAATTCCAGGCGTGGTAATGCTTGTTGTAACAAATTCCACACCTACAGATCCATCACCGGTGCCTGGATCATAAGGAGTTGCGGAATCAAAGGGTAGGTCGTTGGCCCATGAAGAATGAATGTCACCAGTCAGAACCACCACGTTATCAACGTTTTTGCTTTTCAGATCGTTCCAAAATACCTGGCGTTCTATCGGATAACCATCCCATTGATCAGCATTAATCGGATTACCGAATAGCTCCAGGGGTGTCATCACTACTTGCTGTCCTAGAATCTGCCATTGTGCTGTAGAACTATCCAACTTGCCAACCAGCCAGTCATATTGAGGTTGGCCCAATATTGAGCGGCTGCTATCCTGCAAGGATGGAGACGTTAACCCAACCTGTTCATCCCGTCCATGGATTCTTGTATCTATCATATATAGGTCTATGAGGTTGCCATAGCTGAATTTTCGATAAATGCGCTCGAGATCACTATAATCAGGAACACGTATTGGTAACCATTCGAAATATGCCTGAATGGCTGCCGATTTTCTGTCAGCCCACGTTCCTTCAGTTCCGGGAGAGTGATTTTCGGCTCCTCCTGTCCAGGAGTTGTTTGCTGTTTCATGGTCGTCCCAAACATTGATAAAGGGATATCTCTGGTGAATTAAACGCATATCGTGATCAAGGTGATAATGAGACATGCGCATTCGGTAATCAGCTAGAGAAACGATCTCATTAGTAGGCTCGTAATCCCTCCCGGTAATATTTCCTGAATATTCTCCAGCCTGATATTCATATATATAGTCTCCTAAGTGCAATACGGCCTCCACATCATTTCGAGCTGATATTCTAGCATAGGCATTGAAATAACCATGCTCGTAGCTGGAACATGATACCACAGCAAAACGAACATGTGAATTATCTCCGGTAGGAGACGTCTTCATCCTGCCAATTAAAGAGTTGCTTCCCAGCGCGCTGAACTCGTAATAGTACCAGGTATCAGCAGAAAGACCTGTGACATCAACCTTCACCGTAAAATCCACTGTATCTGAAGTAGTGGTTGAGCCTGACGTGACAATGTTGGTCATGTTGGTATCCATGGCTACTCTCCAGTCAACATTCACAGTAGTAACAGCTGAGTCCGGCGTTACCCGGGTCCAGATAATGACTTGTGTTGCAAGCGGATCTCCAGATGCCACTCCGTGGTAAAAAGGTTTAAGAACGGGGTCCAGGTCTGTTCTGCCCTGATCATTTAGCCAGGTTTGTGATGTTGCGCTTCCAACAAGAAAAAGCATCATGACAGAGAGTAGATGTTTAATATTATGCATGATGGTAGTTACATAGATAGATGAGCAGATGAATGCCTTACTCGACAAAACTCTTTAAAGCTTCGTAATAGGCCTCTTTATCTGATGAGAATGTGTTAGCTCTTGTGGCGGTTTTGACGGTATGTATGGTCGTTCTTGCCGGCCTCATTTTCTCCAAAGTCTTCATCAATTTTCCATTAAATACAGGGTCTTTGCTACCATAGATATAGAGTAGTTTGGCCTTGCACTTGTCCATGTCAGTTTGTGATTCCAGGCAATACTTAGGCTCCATGGCAATCTTGTCATAGGCCATCGGCAATGATATGGCGAATTTTTTGGTCATTGGCTCCGACACAAATTGAAAGGCCAGCACCAATTCCCTGTCCATAGAAACTGATCTTTGGTACAGTAGTGTACGTTGTCCGCACAAATTTTAGCGCAGCCTTCAGATCTTTTTCAAATTGCGTATGGATGAAAAACTTCTTCTTAACATCAAAATCACTGCTCTCACCATAGCCCCGATAGTCATAGCTCAATACATGAAATCCAAGTGTCAAAAACTTACTTGCAATTTCAATTTGGTCAGCCATATTCCCATCTCCATCATCTGAAATAATGATAATCTTTGACGAAGCTCTTGAAGTTACGGCTGGATAGTACCACCCTTTAAGCTGTGCGCCATCTTCAGTTGGAATAGTCACATCTTCATAGGTTAAGTCAACATCTTTTGGCGTCATCTCATATTCTCTTGAAGGGTTAAGGCCCATCGACACTAAGCTCGCTAAAACCAGGGGTACAGCAGTAAGAAATTTCTTCATTTTCACGGATTTATGAGGTTGGAAAGAAAACGGACATAAAAGTAAAAAATATAGCGCTAACCATTGACCAAAATCAATGCAAAACGATTATGTTCTTGCGCTACATTCTTTCTCCTCCTTTAATTAGCAGCTTATTAAATACGTTGGTTAAATTATCGGCCTGGATTTCGAAATCTGCCTCGCTTTGAACCACATCAAAATGTTGTGATAATAATATTCTGCATATGAGAAAGAAAGTAAAGGCAGCAAGTCAATTAGATCCACTCATGCTTTTTATAAAGCTTATAGCCCTGATCAAGGATGGCATCTATTTGTGACATGAGCAGTTCATCCCCGACTTTGATATGAAAACATGATTTGCCTTTTAAGCATTTACTCAGTTCTGCTGGAAGTTGCGTAAATTCCTGAGGGTGCGTATAGATGGGAAAGAAATAGAAACCTATAAAGTTTTTATTGATCACAGCTGAGGCAAAGTACATTCCATCCACTTCTTTGTTGAAGGCTTCGACTGTTTTTTTACCGTAGAGGCCGTAGTTGGTAGGAGTATCAGACCTGACATCCATATCCTTATTATACTTCTCAACCAGTGTCCTGACCTTTGCGAAAATTGCTTCTTTGTCCATAATTTATCGTGTTTTTATCCCAGACCAAATGCAGGTGTACACAACAAGAACATTACTCTTTTTACCCAATGGTCTGGCTATGGGCAGTGGCGGTTTAAACTTCGTCACTATCTATTGAAGCCCAAAGCTGGTTATGTGTTGAATGTTCATATTACCGAGTCAAACGCTATTGCCTATAGCTTATGTTGGCGGCTGGCGATTTTTTTGCTTTAATGTCCGTGTGAAAAATAAGTCAAGAAAAACACCGTGCTGAAATAGATCCAAAAAATCGAAAATAATATGTGCACTGCCGTTTCAAAAGTCTTCCCTTTCCAAATCTTTGGAGAATATCCAAAGAATTGAACGAACAGTCTGACAGCCCAGAAAATTCCAAGCCCCAATGAAACTCTCCTTCCAAAGGGAGTTTCAATAAGGTCGTTTGAAGATGTTAGGCATAAAAGTCCCATGAGGAGAACCACAAACGCAATAAAGAATGAATGAACGTACATCATTTGTCGATTCATTATACTCAATGGACCTAACTCTTGCTTCCAACTAAAATATTTCGGGAAAACGACATGAATTAAAGCTAATCCAACAAGTAATACCCCTATTATTTTAAAATGCAGTTCCATTATATAAGAAGAATTAAGGACTACAGTTAAAGATAGACATAAATGGCGTGAATTTGGTTTCACACAAAGAAGAAAATCCAGCCTGCGTAAAGACATCTTTCCAGGTAGAGCGAGAGAAAAAGTGGGTAAATCCCACCGAAAAAGCCAGAAAATTTGCAAAGTCTCGCAGGTGTTCCACAATAATTACTTTTCCATCTGGTTTACACACCCTGTGGCATTCCCTTAGAAATTGTATTTTCTCTTCATGCGACCTTATTTCGTGTATTGCTGACAGAAGAAAAACAATATCTGCAGTATTGTCTTTTAAAGGGATTTCATCAGTTGCTATTTGTTCCGTATTGGGATATGTCAGGCTTACTTTGCGGGCCCGTTTGATGGCAGGCTCAGTATGCCGCTTAGCATCATAAAAATCAAATACCCTTAAATTGGCTTTGGGGAACTTGTTTTTAATAATGAAACTCATTTCATCGAAGCCTGCGTTAACGCTCACGATTTGTTCTATTTCTTCATCATTCCTAATGACATTTTCCAGCCAATGGAACTTATAATAGCCGGAAAAGTCATAAACATATGCAGATACAGCCAGCGGCATTATTAAACCATACAGCACCATTGCTAAGACCAGGCAAAAAAGGAAACCCGGCCATTCAATAAGCAAACGGCTGGCAAACATTACCGCTAAAGTCAAAAGACCAAACACATAAAAGTGGCGGTTAAAGCTCAAAATGTTTAGTACCCCTTGAAATTTTCTTCTTTTTTCCATGGGTCTGTTTTTCCTTTTTTCCAGTAATACGGGATTTGGTTTACCACAAACGCATTCGCTAAAACTATGTCTTTTAAGGCTAATGATTCTATATATTCACTTCTATAGCGGTTTACTTTTAAGGGTTTGGGCTCCCAATTGCTCCTCACCCCTTCAATGATGAGCATTTCTCTTTTTCTTTCATTGTAGGTAAACGTAAAAGGTAATGGCCCAGCATATCTTCGTGCTTCCTTCCATGAGGGGAAAGGAGAGTCTTTTGGCAATGAGATATTTTCTTGGTTCTCCTGAATGTCAAGAACAAAATTTGATTTTTCGGAGGTGATTATTTTATGTCCTTCTTTTTTCTCAATATTTATATCGGTTTGATTGTAGTTATAGTGGGTAAACAAATTGCCGAAGAACCCCATTGATCGCTTATCTGTTTCCGACCTGATAATGTAGAGACCTCTCAACCTCTTTCCTGCTGACGTTCTGTATTTGACAAATATTCTATAGCCAATTAAGAAAAAATCCCTCCCAAAAATTTTCGGGAAACCTTTTGGCCTGAGACCGGAGGTCTCTACCATTGCTACTGCAACAAAGGCCCATTTGGCTTCAAACAGGTCAAGTGCCAAGCTTTCCGGTATCAAAGGCTCTAATTCTTCTTTGGGCACTGCAAAGGCCAATACTGTCGAGCTTTCAAAGAAGGCTTCAACGCCAAAGGGATGGTTTTTTAAAAAGGAAGGCATATACTGTCTATTGAACGGGCTTTTTGTTCAGGTGATATTCGTTGTAATAGGTCACAACGATGAATAGAAAAGCGAAAATTGCGTTTGTTTTCCCCCATAATAATAAATCAGGCACAAGGACGAACTCTAAAGTATTCATTGTTATAATAACAAGAATTTGTGTTGCAGCACTAAGTCTCATCCAAATGCCGCTTAATATCCAGATTGCCATTCCGATTTCTGTAAGCCCAATTAAGAGTGTTAGTAATCGTGCATGCTCATGTCCTAAAATGTTTGCTACGATTTCTTGGTGTCGGGGGACAAGGTTTAATACTTTACAGAAAAGTCCGTTTGCTATCCAAACTGTCGCAATGCAGTATGTTAACAGTTTATGGATTTTCCTTTCTGTCATCTTTTTTCGCTGGCTGCCAACTTGTATATTGTACAAGTATTTTGGATTAATTGATCAATCTGCCCTTCAAGCGATTTTAAAAAAAGGAATGCATCGGAAAAATGGCCCCTGCCACCAGGGTATTGAATACCAATTTCATTGCTGGTGCCCCGGCACTATAGTTTTCGATATAAGTTAGGTAACGAAGTTTCATCTTCAACGTGGAAAAGAAATTAAACTAGATTTAGTCGATCTCAAAAAACTTCATAGCGTTAATTGCCGCCTCCACCTCCTTTACTTCGTCTTCATGATCTGAATTGGCAACTGCACTGTACTGGCACCATATTTCATATTTATCGTGGTAGAATACCCAGTTGTATTCTTTGTTTCCGGCATCAATAAGGGTGCAAGTAATAACTTGTACGCCATTGATCCGAGATAAACTTGCATCCTCGTAAACATCTTTAAGCCCATAATACTCAGCCTTAGCATTGGTCTTTACCAGAAAAGGGCGTACCGAAATCTCAAATTGCCCAACATAATCGTCATCCTTAAAGTAAATCTCGGTTTTCTTGTGTTCCACCTCCACTTTCCAGGTTTCTGGAATCGTTATGGTGTACACCTCCGTTACAGAGCTATACTCTTTGGTGTCGGGTGAATTGATAAGCAATAAGAGCAGCAGAAAGCTGATGGTTTTCATGCGATATTCTATATGGTTAGCTTGCGATTCAAAGGTATGAAATTCAATTTTTATACATTTACCAAATAACCCATCCGTTTGTTCATATCCCAATGCATATTCCTCTTTTATTCAAACGATTAGGAATAATTCTCATCCTGTTCACCATTTGCAGGCTGTTGTTTTTGCTTATTAACCATTCCTATTTTAACATAGGTTCAATAGGTGAGGGTGCATTCATCTTTGTCCACGGTATCAGGTTTGACCTCTCCGCAACCACTTACTTGTTCCTTCCTTTCATCATTATGCACATAATACCGCTTAGGGTGAGATCAGTAAGTGGTTATCAGAAGTTCCTTAAAGGGTGGTTCAATGTGTGGGTATTGCTCATACTGTTTATGAACCTGGCTGATATCATGTATTTCCAATATACTTTCAAACGTGCAACAGGGGATGCTTTGGATCTCATGTTTCTCGGTGGAGACTTTATCAGGCTACTGCCTCAGTTCTTAACAGATTTCTGGTACCTGGTGCTGGTTTGGATTGGTTTGGTTTGGTATAGTAGCAATAGGTATGATCGAATAGGATATCCTCCTCAGGATACAGAAGATGAAAGCGGCATTAAAATGCAAATTGCGTGGTTATTCGGTATTCTGGTCCTGTGCATTTTGTCAGGTAGAGGAGGGGTTCAGCTCAAACCCATTGGCATCATCAATGCTGGACTGAACACATCGCCACAGAACATTCCATTGGTGCTCAATACTCCATTTGCAGTGCTTACAACTTTGGGCAAGGATGAGATTGAGGAGGTAGATTATTATAATACCGATGCACTGCAATCTACCTATTCTCCATTACAGAGATTCTCGCCACGGGCTGATACTGTTAAGCCTTTGAATGTGGTTGTGCTTGTTATGGAGAGTTTTTCATCTGAGTATTCTGCAGTTTTTGGCAATCGAACGGACTCTTACACACCACACATGGATTCTTTGGCTGATAACGGAATGGCGTTCTTGAGGTGTTTTGCGAATGGCAGGAAGTCGATTGAGGGTGTGCCAGCGATTACAACGGGACTGCCTACACTTATGAATGAGCCCTATATCACATCTGTATTTGCTGGAAATAAAATAAAAAGTATCTCAGGATACTTGCATGATGAAGGCTACGCCTCGTCATTCTACCACGGAGGTACCAATGGAACAATGGGCTTTGAGGCCTTTGCAATTGTATCTGGGTATGCGAAGTACTATGGCAGGACGGAGTATAATAACGAGGAAGACTTTGATGGGAAATGGGGGATTTATGACGAAGAGTTTTTTCAGTACTTCAAAACCGGGCTGGATCAACATCAAGAGCCATTTGCCTCCTGTTTCGTATCTATTTCTTCTCACAACCCGTATGTTGTTCCGAACCGCTATGATCTAGTTTTTGAAGGAGGCCCCCTCCCAATTCACCAAAGTATTCAGTACGCTGATTACGCGTTGGGAAAATTCTTTCAAACAGCTGCACATTCGGAGTGGTTTGACAATACTTTGTTTGTGATAACGGCTGATCATTCCGCCCAGGCAGAAGATGCATATTATATGAACAGGGTGGGTATGTATTCCGTTCCACTGCT
>DTRK01000059.1 GCA_012965955.1 Flavobacteriales bacterium | reverse complement strand
GCATCCGCTGTTGCAGCGATGTCAATGGTAACAATTACCTGAGCGGCCAAACTAAGGCAAGCTCCCATTTCAGCAACATAGAAGGTATCCGTTGCCGTTGCTCCGGAGGCAAATGGACTGCCGCTTCCCAGGGTATCGGTTAATGCGGCATCAGAGAACCAATACAATGTGCCACCTGATCCTGTCGCAGTCAGGTCAGCAATAGCATCACCCTCGCAATAGGATCCGCCGGCACCTGCCGTTGGCACGCCCGGAGCTCCGGCGTCAAATACGCAGTGAGGGCCGGTAACAACAGGACAGCCAGTAGTGTCAACAATTGTTAAGGTGTAGCAATCAGATGGAACTAACGTCAAATCAAGTGAGTTGCCTACGACGTTTGAGCTTCCATCAACCCAAGTATACGTAAGTGTTCCAGTTCCTTTTGTTGATATTCCAGTTATGTTTCCATCTGAGTTTCCACAGGAGCTGGAGTCAATGACCATTAAGGTTGTATTATATTTCGGTAATGGCTTGAAGGTGATCACCATAGTATCGGCGACGAAATTGCATATGCCATTATTTGTTGAGGAAAGCGTTAACGAGACAGATCCCGCAGCGGTGTCCGCAGCACTAGGTACATAACAGGCTGAGAGCGTTGAATCGTTCGGAGTAAATGCCCCTGAGCCATTTGTGAACCATACCCCAGTCGAAGTAATCCCAGATACGGAACCATTCATTGCAACGCAAGAGGTACCTGGGCAGACAGATGTATCAAGTCCCGCGTTAACTGTAGCAAGTGGTTCAACCGTTACTATGGTAGTGGTTGTATCCACATTTGAACTGTCGTCCGTTACAACTAAGGTCACTGTAAACGAGCCGGAACTCGAGTAGGTATAGCATGGATTTTGAGATCCGGAGATCCCCAATCCGTCACCAAAATCCCAAAACCAGAAATTAACGGCTCCCTGCCCAGTGGTTGAAAGGTCACTGAAACAGACGCTGTCCGTCAAACAAGCAGGGGCGTCGCTTGAGAAAGCAGCTACAAGTCCGGCGCCGCCAGCACAGGAAGTCATGGTGTGTGTACCGAGGTTTGTGAAGGTATTTTGCGCGTAAACATCCCACTCAGTGGCTCCGTCAACCCAATAGAGGTTTCCTTGTTGTATGGCCGCTTTCCTAACCAGGGTAAATTCACTGGTGGCCCCTGTATCAACTGGCCAGTTCGTTCCCGGGTCAAAGCCCCATTCGCCAAATTTGTCAATCGTGTCTCCACTGATCGTATTTACAATGGCCAATGCATCATCACCATTGTAAAAAGTTAAGGTGCTCGTGGTATCCCCAAAGGGCAGTAAATCGATTGAATCAGCACCTGAATTCACGACGACGAATACATCATCCGGTGCAAGCATGCCCGTATATGTGTAAGAGTTAACAGTGGATGAGCCTCCATTTCTTCTCAGGAATGTGTAGTTGGCCAAATCAACAGTATCTGATCTTGGGTTGTAGATCTCCACAGCTTTGTTGTTTGATGTTCCTTCAACATATTCCGAATAGAAAAGATCTGAACAGGGGGTGAGAACAACATCGTTGCCTTTGATGGTAATCCTGTACATTGAATCAGGCCCCAATGTAATTCCCGCACTCGGATTCTGCAACACGAGCAGAATGTCCTCCCCGTTTTCAGCCAGTGTATCGTCAATAATAGTGATAGAAGCCGTCTTATTCGTGGAGTCGTTTGCAGGAAAGGTGATGGTTTGTGTAGCGAAGGTAAAGTCGGCAGTAATTGTTGCCGAGCCAGAGGAGTACACCACGTCAACAGTAAATGCCGTGGTCGGGCTGGGATTAACTATGGACAATTCGATGGTAAATGTTCCGGTATCTTCATTGACACTGGCGTTGTTGCCTACAAATGATACGATCGTATCGCCCGGACAGAATATCTGTCCCCCATTTATCAGATCGGGCGTTGCTGTAATAGGGCCTGCCCAGGTAAAATCAACATATTGATTTCCCGTGCCTGTCAGCTGCAGGGACGTTCCAACAGCAGAGCTTACCTCCGACACGCCGATATCGACTGAAGTCATTCCCGCCGCCGTTCCATCAAGAGCCGTGATTGTTCCCTCGTAGCTCAGGAATTGTACAACATCCGTGTTGCACGTATTGTACAGGCCAATTGCATCTGCTGGCCCATTTTGAATTCCTGAAATTGGAAACCAGACCACCCCATAGCCGCACCCCATATCAGGGATAATTCCACTTAAGGTCGTGGCAGGGTCTTCCAGGCTGTCGTTGCCATTATAGAAAAGAAGTGAATAACAAGCTAAATCAATCCCTGCAGGGCCTGCAACTTCAACCCCTTCACCCGCATCTGCGCCGGTATTGTCATAGTGTATTTCATTGATGTACACAGAATCGGGAAGCGGCAATACGGTAATTACCCCTGACATTCCAACTCCTCCGGGTCCTCCATGGACGGTACAATAATAAGGATAGGTGCCTGGCGTTGCTATTTCTGAGGAAATTTTAGTATCAACGGTGAAAGTTGCCCAGGCACCTGCATCCTGCGCCACCGGATGGGAAATGCTCATGCCGTAGAATTGCACAGTATCACCAGACGTAATCGTTATGTTAGCTGGTGAAAAAGTGAAACCGGAGATAGTAATCGAATCAATAGTCGCGCTCACTGGCCTGACTAAGGACAGTAGAAGAAACAGACAAACTGCGAATGGAAGGTAGATATTTGATTTCATATTAACGGGCTTGATTTATAATTGGTATTGGCGTTATTTGCCTTGATTGAATGGCCTTAACAAAGATATAATTTTTGAGGACTTTTAATAATCGATGTAAGCGAATGGGCTGCTTACTTGTTGTTGAAATGAGACATGGTCCTATCCACACCTGCCGTACAAAAGGAGAGGACCATCTGGCCAACCATTTCCATCCTTTCCTTCAGGGAGTCTCGTTCTTGTTCTGTCCATTGCCCCAACACAAAATCAACCTGTTGCCCACGATGAAACTGCCCTCCGATACCAAATCTAAGCCGGGCGTAGTTATTGGTTCCCAACGCTTCATCGATGTTCTTCAAGCCGTTGTGTCCACCGTTGTTTCCCCTGGCCCGCAATCGCAAGGTGCCAAAAGGCAGGGCAATGTCATCAGTCACAATGAGCACATTTTCCAGCTTAACTTTCTCCTTTTGCATCCAGTAGGCAACAGCCTTGCCGCTGAGATTTACGAAAGTGGAGGGTTTTAACAGGATCACTGAGTGGCCTTTGGTCCGAAACTTAAAGATATCACCATGCCGGGCCGTCTCAAACGTCTTGTCATCCTGAAATTTATCGGCGAGAGCATCGAGAATATCAAAACCTACATTATGCCGTGTATGCTCATAGTCAGCACCCATGTTCCCTAAACCAACGACTAGACTGCTCATTAATGTTAAAGCTATTGAATGGGTAAAACTATAAAAAAGAAAAGCAGCTTTCGGTTTCCCGAAATAGCTGCTTCGCTTATTAATGAATTGAAGGGCTTGTTATTCGCCTCCTTCTTTCTTATCTCCTCCTTCTTTCTTGTCTCCTCCTTCTTCTTTGGCTTTGCCACCTTCTCCTTCAGCACCTTCTTCGCCTTCAGCACCTTCTTCTCCTTCTTCACCTTCTTCTCCTTCTTCTCCTTCTTCTCCTTCTTCTCCTTCAACAGCTGCTTCTCCACGGCCTGTGGCTTCAAGCTCTGCAGCGATCTCCGCTTCAAGCTCCTCCATGGATTTAGGAGCGGTAATTCGAACGATTACAACGTTGTCTCCATCCAGAATTTCCAACCCATCAATATTTAGATCACCAACCTGAACTGAATCTCCAATCATAAGGTCTTCCAGGTTAATTTCTATGAAATCCGGGAACTTCGCCGGTAGCGCTTTCACGTATAGCTTTCGTATTTTCTGGATCATTTGGCCACCTTCTCCAACTCCAGGACTTTGGCCTACGAGTTTAACGGGAATTCGCACGGCCACTGCCTTTTCATCAAAGAGCTGCATGAAGTCAACATGCATTATTTCGTCAGTTACCGGGTGGTACTGAACCTCTCTTAATACCGCATCGAACTTTTGCTCTCCAACAGTGAGCTTGACTCCATGGAAATTAGGAGTGAAGATCAGGTTCTTAAAACTCCTGCTATCTGCCGCAAAGTGTGTTTGCTCCTTGCCACCGTAAAGGATGCAGGGAACCATCCCCCTTCTTCTTAGCCTCTTGGCGTATTTCTTGCCGCGTTCTTCTCTGGCTTCACCTGCTATTTCAATTGTTTTCATGGGTATTTAATTGTCTGTTGTTTAATTCAGGATTATTCTAAAAAATAAAGTGCGAGCTAATGGATTCAAAGTTGTGCACTTTGTTAATCACCGCAGCAAATAACTTTGCAGTTGACAAGACAGTGATTTTATCGCACTGCTTTTTCTGAGGGATAGTATCTGTTACTACCAATTCTGTAAGCATTGATTTTTCAATTCTTTCGTACGCTGGACCTGAGAGTACAGCATGAGTACAGATGGCTCTTACCGAGTTCGCACCTTGTTCCATCATCATCTCAGCGGCTTTGGTCAGTGTTCCTGCCGTGTCAATAATATCATCAACCAGCACTACATCTTTTCCCTTTACTTCTCCAATCACACTCATGCTCTCTATCACATTCGCCTTG
>DTRK01000058.1 GCA_012965955.1 Flavobacteriales bacterium | reverse complement strand
TGCACTTATTGAAGGTGTTGCGCTTGGAGCTGTAGCACTTGGGTTTATCGTTGGGCTGGGATAGTTCTTCGGTATCGATTTGCCGCGCAAGTGGTGAGTATTAATAGTAAAATCAGATATAATGGGTTTAATTACACCAGGCATAGGATTGCTGTTTTGGATGTTCATTGCTTTTACAGCGGTACTTTTTATCCTGAGAAAGTTCGCATGGAAGCCAATCTTACAAGCCTTAAAGGAGCGGGAAACTTCCATTACCACGGCGCTCAGTGAAGCGCGAATGGCAAGGGAGGAAGTGTCTCTTCTGAAAGTAAAGAACAATGAACTCATTCATGAAGTTCAGGAGGAAAGAGACGCAATTCTAAAAGAAGCCAGAGACACGAAAAGTGCAATTGTGGCAGATGCCAAGAATAGGGCAAAAGAAGAAGCTGATAGGATGATAAAGCAGGCACGGGAGGAGATCTTAAGCGAAAAGAATGCGGCAATGTCGGAGATCAGGAGTCACGTGGCCTCGCTGTCAATCGAAATCGCAGAGAAGATCTTGAAATCGGAACTTTCTGAAGAGAAGAAGCAGAAGGCTTTGATCGACAACCTAATTGACGAAATCAAACTCAATTAATCATGAGGCACGTCATTGTAGCATCCAGATACGCGAAATCCTTACTCAACCTGGCGGTGGAGAAAGGGGTAGAGGGAACTACATATACGGACATGAAACTAGTTGCAGAAACTTGCGGGGAGAGTAGGGATTTGGACCTTTTGCTGAAGAGCCCTATTGTGAAATCTCATAAGAAGATTGCCATTTTAGGCGATATTTTTAAGGGCAAGCTGAACGAATTGTCTCAGAACTTCATCAACATCATAATCAGCAATAAGAGGGAGGGATTCCTTTATGAGATTGCACTTGAGTATCAGGATCAATACAAGACCAAGAACGCTATTGTAACTGCTACAGTTACTACAGCTGAAGGTCTGGATGCTGACATGAAATCTGCGGTGCTGAACCTTATTAAAGGAGGTGCAAATTCAGAAGTTGAGCTAATTGAGCGAACTGATGAAGACCTGATTGGCGGATTGATCCTGCGAATTGGAGATAAGCAATACGATGGCAGTTTACAGCGATGCTTAAACGACCTGAAACAAGAGTTTAAGAATACCACACACATAGCTAATTAGAATAACCTAGCCTCGGGAGAGACTATAAAAACAACTTAAAATGGCAGGAATTAGACCAGCAGAAGTATCTGCAATTCTTAGACAACAACTGGCGGGTTTCAAATCAGAGGCAGAGCTGGAAGAGGTGGGAACCGTTCTACAAGTAGGTGATGGGATCGCCAGAATCTATGGACTCTCAGAGGTACAGTCAGGTGAATTGATTGAGTTTGAATCTGGTCTGCAGGGAATAGTCTTGAACCTTGAACAGGACAATGTTGGAGCAGTGTTACTTGGAAGTTCTACCGGTATCAAAGAGGGCGACGTTGTAAAGCGGACAGGTAAAATTGCATCTATTGATGTAAGTGAAGGGATGATAGGCCGGGTGTTGGATACCCTAGGGAAACCAATCGACGGTAAAGGCCCTATTGACGGTGAGCTTTTTGAGATGCCTTTGGAGAGAAAGGCACCTGGTGTGATCTTCCGTCAGCCGGTAAATGAGCCATTGCAAACGGGTATTAAAGCGATTGACGCGATGATCCCAATTGGAAGGGGACAAAGAGAACTTATCATTGGTGACCGTCAAACAGGTAAAACTGCGATTGCGATTGACACGATCATCAATCAAAAGGAATTTTATGACAAGGGGGAACCCGTATTTTGTATTTACGTTGCCATAGGCCAAAAGGGATCAACAGTAGCTGGAATTCAGAAGATTTTAGAAGAGAAGGGAGCGATGGCCTACACGGTAATTGTGATGGCCACTGCATCTGATCCTACACCGATGCAATTCTACGCACCATTTGCCGGTGCTGCCATTGGAGAGTACTTTAGAGATACCGGTAGAGCAGCATTGATCATCTTTGATGATCTGTCAAAGCAAGCTGTTGCATATCGTGAGGTGTCGCTCTTATTGAGAAGGCCTCCAGGACGTGAGGCTTATCCGGGTGATGTATTTTATTTGCACTCTCGTTTGCTCGAACGTGCTGCGAAAATCATCGACTCCGATAATGTGGCGAAGGAGATGAATGATTTGCCTGATTGCCTGAAAGGGAAAGTAAAAGGTGGTGGGTCGCTGACAGCGTTACCGATCATTGAAACACAAGATGGTGACGTTTCAGCGTACATACCTACTAATGTGATCTCTATTACTGACGGACAAATTTTCTTGGAAAGGAACCTGTTCAACGCGGGAGTCCGGCCTGCCATTAACGTGGGTATTTCCGTATCCAGGGTAGGAGGTAATGCTCAGATCAAGTCGATGAAAAAGATTGCTGGAACATTAAAGCTTGATCAGGCCCAGTACAGGGAACTAGAAGCGTTTTCGAAGTTCGGATCAGATCTGGATGCTGCTACCAAAGCGGTACTTGACAAAGGGGTTAGAAATGTGGAGATTTTGAAGCAGGGTCAGTATCAACCGCTATCGGTTGCACAACAGCAGGCAATTATCTATTGCGGGGTGAAAGGGCTTCTGGGGAATGTTCCGGTGCAAGAGGTCAGGGACTTCGAAGAGAATCTGTTGAGTGTATTGGAAACAAAACACCGTGATATTTTAGAATCTCTGGGGAAAGGGTTACTAACTGATGAAATCATGGCGGATTTAGAAGAGGTCATCAGCGAACTTACTGCCAAATATGAGAAAGCTCCGGAAATGGAAGCGGAAAAAGCTGAATAGTATCAAAGTAATAAGCGAAGATGGCGAATCTTAAGGAAGTCCGAAATCGAATTACTTCGGTAACCTCAACCCAACAGATCACATCTGCGATGAAGATGGTATCTGCAGCGAAGTTGAGGCGAGCTCAGGATGCCATAGTTTCATTGCGTCCTTATGCGAATAAGCTGAATGAGATCCTGCAACATCTGGTACTTATAACGGACTCTTCTCAAGCTGTTTACTCCGGAACCAGGGATGTGCAGATTGTTCTGTTGGTGGCCATTACATCCAACCGTGGTCTATGTGGCGCTTTTAATTCTAATGTAATCAGGAGAATTAAGGCTTTGGCTTCTGGGAAGTATAAGGACCGCAAGGTAAGTGTGCTTGCCATTGGCAAGAAAGCGGATGATGCTTTTAAGGGAACAGAATTACATGTCATCGGAACTGACCTGCCAAAGAGGCTTCATAGGCTTTTTGATGATCTCTCCTATGATAACATTACTCCAGTTGCAGAGAGCATAATGGAGAATTACGTGATCGGCCAGTTCGACAAGGTGGAAATAATCTACAATGAGTTTAAGAATGCTGCGGTTCAAAATTTGGTGACAGAGCAGTATCTGCCAGTGCTTCCACCTGAGGAAACGGGAGAAGCTACGGGAATGGTGCACGATTATATATTTGAGCCGAGTAAGGAAGAAATAGTCGAGGAGCTAGTACCAAGGTCCTTAAAAATTCAACTGTATCGCGCAATTCTGGAGTCCTACGCTGCTGAGCACGGAGCGCGAATGACTGCAATGCACAAAGCGACCGAGAATGCTTCTGACATGTTAAAGGAGCTAAGAATAAGCTACAACAAAGCGCGGCAGGCATCAATTACCAATGAGTTAATAGAAATTGTGAGTGGGGCAGACGCTCTTCGCAATTAATCCTGGCACCTGGATACCCATCTTCTCCCCTTCATGGGGAGCCTGCCCGCCGTTTAGGCGGGATGTTCTGTGAGGGACAAAGGGGGCCCAATATCCAAGGCCGCTCGATTCAATTGCTCTAATCTTTTGTATTATTGTTGAATTATTCCAGACCACTAAATCGTCCCTTTGACCTCCTCACCGCATAAGATAACCGTGTATACAGATGGCTCAGCCTTGGGCAATCCTGGCCCGGGTGGATATGGGATTGTTCTGCAAGCTGGAAAGCACCGCAAAGAGTTGTCTCAGGGATTTGAACTGACTACCAATAATCGAATGGAACTGTTGGCCGTGATTGTTGCACTGGAGTCATTGAATGGTACAGGTTCAGCAGTTACCATCTATTCAGACTCCAAGTATGTGGTTGATGCAGTTGAACAAAAATGGGTGTTCAGATGGGAGAAAAAGGGATTCAAAAAGAAGAAGAACCCGGATTTGTGGAAGCGATTCCTCAAGATCTACCCCAAGCACACTGTAAAATTTCAATGGGTGAAGGGCCATGCAGGATTGCCAGGGAATGAGCGTTGCGATCAGCTGGCTATTGAAGCGGCAGAAGGCGGTAACCTGATTCCAGACGAAGGGTATAAGCCTGACGAGCCGGGCGCTGCTGAATTATTTTAAGAGATTTATTACTGAACGCCGTTCCAGAACTGAAGTACTTTCTCATCAGTTTCCTTGCTCTTAACTCTTGAGAGCGTCTCCCGAATACTATCCATATTCTTGAGAACCACGTCTTGCTCTCTCGAGAGATTGGAAATTTCTTCTTCCGTGTTCTTCTTGTCCTTAAGGGCAATCGTAAGTGCCAGGTACCGCTGCTCATACAGATTTGCAAATGACCTGATTCTATAGACGGTGGTAAGCCTTGACCACCAGGATTCATCTTCATAAGCTGCACCTTC
>DTRK01000057.1 GCA_012965955.1 Flavobacteriales bacterium | reverse complement strand
GTCACCTTCAGGGACCAGCTGACGGGTAAAATAAGCCAGGTGCCTGTTTCCGCAGTCGCCAGTGCAAGAAAGACCACCACGTATAGTGCAGTCAAAAGGAAAAACCTCAGAAGGGTGGTAACTATCCACTCCAATGTTGAGGTAGGGCACAACCCAACAGAAACCGTCAATAATATCAAAATGACGCTTCAGGATTTTGATATGCCACCTGATTATGAGTTCAAATTCACCGGCGAACAGGAGGAGCAGGCCAAGGAATTGGCTTTCCTGAGCAAGGCATTAATGATTGCTGTGTTCCTGATCTTCCTGATCATGGTATCCCAATTTAACTCCGCATCGACACCATTCATAATCATTGCATCCGTGGTATTCAGTTTAATTGGTGTGCTGCTGGGGCTTGTAATCTTCCAGATGGACTTTATCATTATCATGACCATGATTGGCATTATTTCACTAGCCGGAGTAGTTGTGAACAATGCAATTGTGCTACTGGATTATACCAATTTGCTGATGAAGCGGCGGCGCATAGCGATTGCGGAAGAAACTGAAAGCTCTGCAGATGAGGTTACCCTCAATTTAGAAGAAATCAGGGATTGTATCATTGAAGGTGGCAAAACCCGGTTAAGGCCCGTTTTGCTCACTGCCATGACCACCATTTTGGGACTTTTCCCACTGGCAATCGGCTTGAACATTAATTTTTTCACTTTATTTTCAGAATTCGACCCGCAATTTTTTATCGGTGGTGACAACGTGATATTCTGGGGGCCTATCGCATGGACAGTCATCTTTGGATTGACCTTTGCCACCTTTCTTACTCTGGTAATCGTGCCAATAATGTACTATTTGGTCAATCTGGCACAGGTGCGGTTAAAAGGCCGATCAGAAGCTAATATGTCTGTATAATTCACCGGACCAATGTTTTCCCTGTGTAAAAAATTATGCCGATAGCCTGTTAGGTTATTAATATTAATTTATATTTGCATCCGAACAATAGAACTATTGACATCCTCTGAGTAATTAAGGACGCAGATATCTCACTAATAAAAGTTTAATTAAACAATAACCTAATAACACTTATCAAAATGAAAAAAGTACTTACAATGTTACTGGTAGCAAGCATCTTCGGATTAGTTGCTTGTAATCAATCAGCAGACGAACAAGCTGGTGCTGAAGCTGAAGCTGTTGAAGCAGTAGAAGATGCAGTTGAAGCAGTAGAAGAAGAAGCTGTTGAAGCAGTAGAAGAAACTACTGAAGAACTAGCTGACCACGTGTGTCCGAATGACCGCTGTACGGACGAAGCGTGTCATTACTTACACGGCGAAAAAGGCCATGAATGTGGTGATGATTGCCATAGTGAAGACGATGGACATGATCACGGTGATGATGCAGAGGAAGGTGCAGACGCTACTGAAGAAGGGTAATTTTACTTCTTTCTAAAGCAATAAAAAAAGGGATTCGGTTATACCGGCTCCCTTTTTTTATGCTTTATTTATCGAGGGCAGAATTGCGTTCAGCATTCAGAACCCTGATCGCCTCCTGAACATCATTATCACTCTTGTGCAGCATTGGATACAATCCGCTGTTGCTCCACAGGTTATCAGCCACGAAGGCTTTAATCCACATTGCTATACGGTCCTTTGATATCGCATACCCAGTTTCATCAAACTCAACGCCATTGGAATCAGCATAAGCGATGAACTCCTGCATAACGTCATCAGTCGTCATTAAATGCCTGTCCAGGATCCTAACATCCTCAAAATCCAGGAGCTGTTTCCTGTGGTGATCTGTATAGTCAAAGGCAAATCGACTCATCAAGTTATTGCTTCTAATATTATCCAGGTAAGGAGAATTTCCTAAAGTATCTAACTCAACGAGTATGTCAGGCAAGATTCCCCCACCTCCATATACGATCCTGCCTCCCGGTGTAGTGTACTTCAGCGAATCCGCAAAATAGGTGCTATCAATCTTATTGGGCTCTTCTTCCCCTCTCTGATACAGTTTGTAATAATATTCTGCCAGCCCATGGTCATAAGGCCTTTGGATACACCTACCGGTAGGCGTATAATACCTGGCAATGGTCAATCTGATAGCAGAACCATCCGGGAATTGGTATTGGCGCTGCACCATTCCTTTTCCGAAGGATCTTCTTCCAATTATTATTCCTCTATCGTTGTCTTGTAGCGCACCCGCTACAATCTCACTTGCTGATGCGGAGTTTTGATCGATCAGCACCACCAGAGGCCTGTCTTCATATTCGCCTTTCTCTGTAGCATAATATGAGTTTCTTGGCTGGGACTTACCTTCTGTGTACATTATCAAATTCTGATCTGGCAAAAATTCGTCAGCAAGGTTGATAGAGGCACTCAAATAACCACCAGGATTCCCTCGCAGGTCAAGTATCAATCCCTCAAGTTTTTTAGAAGACAGTTCATCGAATGCTTTCTGATATTCTTCATAGGTTTTAGCGGAGAAACGGTTGATCTTTATAAGCCCAATATTTTCGGTGATCATGTACGAGATTACTACACTACGGATCGGAATTTCACCTCTTGTGATTTCATACTCCAGGGTGGCCGTGGTTCCTCTACGCATAATACTGACATCTACACGAGTCCCTTTCCCTCCACGCAGCACATTTACCACATCTTTATTCTCAATTCCTACACCCGCCACCGGATGCCCGTCAATCTCAATTATCCTATCCCCGGCTTCTATCCCTATTACCTTCGAAGGCCCACCCTCGATGACGTTCAATACCACAACCGTATCCTTTATTATTCTGAACTCTATCCCTATCCCTTCAAAATTCCCATCCAGCGGCTCGTTAATGGCAATCAGATTTTTTGGTGGAATGTATGCTGAATGCGGATCCAGCTCCTGCATTATTACCGAAAGGGACCCGTCGATCAATATCTCTCTGTCAACAGAGTCCACGTATTCTTCCAAAATGTAGTTAAAGATGTCGTTAAGCTTATTAAATTTTGAAAAGCCAAGGCCAAACACCTTCGAGTTAACAGACGAAACATTGTATCTGGAACCGATGAAAATACCGGTTGCAATGGCAAACGCCAGCAACAAAGGCAAAAAAATGTATATCCGATTATCTTTCACGCTGGTCTTTTACTATGAAAGTCGACAGTTGTTGGAAATCTAGCAATGTCAACGCCAAATTTCTCCAGGAAAGCCACACCTTCATCTGAATCCAATCCTTTATACTCTGCATAAGAATTGAGGTAGTATATCTTTTTTATTCCGGTGGTGTAAATCATGCGCGCGCAGGGCAGGCAGGGCGAAAGAGTTGTGTACAATGTGGAACCTTCCAGGCCGACTTTGTTCTTTGCGGCATACAGGATGGCATTTTCTTCAGCGTGCACGGCCAGTGAACAACTTCCCTTACTACTTAGGGGGCAGCCCTCTTCGGGCCACTCCTGGTCACAATTGTGGGTACCTGCAGGTGGGCCATTATATCCCAGCGAAACGATGCGCGTTTCCTTGGCAATCACCGCACCTACCTTCATCTTAACACAGTGCGAGCGTTTGGCTAAATTCGTTGCCAGCTCCATGTAAATATCGTCAAAACTTGGTGTTTCCCCTACCATTATTTCAATCTGATTACTGATAAACTACTTTACAACAAAAGGGCTCATAACTTGATATTAAGACTCCGACAAAACGCTAAGGTTGCTTCAGCAAAAATCAAATTCCCATCATCTGATTTGTGTATCCGCGGGATCTCTAGCTTCCTGTATACCCAAATGCTGAAGCAATTCGCACACGAAGTGCCTTCTACTCCGTGCCGAAGGAGGGAATCGAACCCTCACTCCCGAAAGAACACGATTTTGAGTCGTGCGCGTCTACCAATTCCGCCACTTCGGCAATAAAACAATTGGACGAAATTATTGATTTGTTTAATACCTGCAAAAAGATTGTGAAGAAAATGATTAATACTAACTTACATATACAAATTCCATCTTTGTGCAATTTAATGAAAAAGGCAGATCTTTATCTAGGTTCTGGAGGGACTTCTACTTGGGAAAGATGTTGTTTAGGTTTACCCAGTTTAGTAATATCTACTGGCGACAATCAAGTTAGACAAAATAAATATTTGTTCAAAAAAGGCGTTATACAATATTTAGGTAGCGCGGAATCAGTATCTAGAGAAAAAATAACCAAAGCACTAAACAAGTTTTTTTATAAACATGACAACAGAACAATGTCTAAAAAAGCTCTTAAAATAACTAATGGAAGTGGTCTTGAACTTGTTTCAAGAGAATTCTCAAATTAAAAAATTTATGAAATATTATTTTAACTGGAAAAGTTATTGGGATAGCAAATCAGAATGTGGTCCTCTTATAAGTACAGGACGTTCAGGTTCGTCAATTTCGGATTTACATCTTTATTTAAGTAATACAATTAGTTCTCTGGGAGGGGTTAACAAAAAAGATACGATATTAGATGCGGGCGGGGGTGCGGGTTATATAAGTATGATGTTGTCTCCGAGAGTTAAAAAAATATATCTATGCGACTACTCAAAAAAAATGATTAAAAAGGCAAATAAAAATACGGCTAAATATAAAAATATAGAGGCTTATTCAGATAATATAATATTTTGGGGTGAATCGGGCTGGCCTCCACCTTCCCCTTTATACCTGAATATTTATATAATGAAATATCT
>DTRK01000056.1:4318-4679 GCA_012965955.1 Flavobacteriales bacterium | reverse complement strand
GAAATCGGGATATAGGGAACAAATAGGGGTGTCAATGGTGAGGTTTTGACAGGTATCCTCATTAAATAATATGTAAACTGCTCCCTGTGGTGCTGTAACGGTGCCGAGGATTTTGTACAGCTTCTGTTGAATCCCCATCACCGAAATACCATTTCCATGTTATGATATTGCCCAGGCTATCAATAGATCGGTCGGTAAATTGAGTGGAGTCACCTGCGCAGACCGTATCTGTAGTGAAATCGGGATATAGGGAACAAATAGGGGTGTCAATGGTGAGGTTTTGACAGGTATCCTCATTAAATAATATGTAAACTGCTCCCTTGTCTGTGCCTCCATCATCATCATGAAAGGCCCCAACCAT
>DTRK01000056.1:0-4289 GCA_012965955.1 Flavobacteriales bacterium | reverse complement strand
CGAACCTGTCTGTATTACCTAGCTGACCGTTAAAATTGAACGTGATATCAGAAATCTTAAGGGTGTCCTTAACAGTGCCATCCGTATTTAGGTACATAATCCATGCAGCTCCTTTGTCGGCGCCACCATCATCATCACTCGGCGCACCAACCATAATATCACGCACTCCATCCCCATCCCAGTCACCAATACCATAAACACCTCTACCAAGTTGGTCGCCAGCATCTAAACCACCGGGGAAATTGCCTTGTGTGCTTGAAATCTTTTGATGGCTTAATACAGTTCCGTTAGTGTCGAGGAATAGGATCCAAACGGCACCTGTGTTAGTCCCTCCATCGTCATCGTATTCTGCTCCTACCGCCAGATCAAATATGCCATCCTTATTTAGGTCACCAATACCTGCTACTCCAGCAAATCGATCGACATTGTCTAGGACACCCGTGAAATTTCCCTGTAGATCACTTATTTTCTGTTCGCTCTTAACCGTTCCATTGGAGTTCATAAATAGAATCCACACTGCCCCTCGATTGGTACCGCCATCATTATCACCGTATTCTCCAACAGATAAATCATTAACACCATCTCCATCCAGGTCACCAATTGCGGAGAGAAACAGGCCAAAGCGATCTCCAGAAATTAGCGAACCACCAAAGCCTCCTTGTGTAGAAGAGATTTTTTGCTCTGACTTAACTGTGCCATTAGAATTCAGAAAGAGTATATAAACCGCTCCTCGATCCGTGCTTCCGTCATCATCAAGATGCGCGCTTACGGCTATATCGCCCATATTGCAAACGGATGAAGCAAACTTATCTGAATTGGACAGCGGGCCTACAAATCCTCCCTGGGTGCTAGATATTTTTTGGTATGCTTTACTGGTACCATCTGGATTGAGAAAGATTATCCAAACTGCCCCGCGCTGAAAACCCCCATCACCATCTTGGTGTGCTCCGACGGCAATGTCTGGAACCCCATCTTGATCAAGGTCCCCTATATCACATGCTGCATAGCCAAATACATCATCGAGGTTTAGGCCACCCGTAAAGTTTCCCTGAGTATCCGATATTTTTTGAAAGCCGGATAGTGTTGGGCAAGGACTATTTGAATTTGAAGGAGACACATAGCAAATTTCAAGCATTGGCCAGTTCGTTGAGTCAGCATTATCGCTGGAAGCAAAGAGCATGGACCGATAATATGATTCTGTTATAAGCTTGAATCTAAAGCCAAAACTGGTGGCGGGATTGTCCACCATGTCTTGAACCATTGCTGTTACGTCAATGTTTGGGTAATCCTGTGTAGTGGTTATACTTTGGGGAAGGATCACCTCGTTAAGCGCAGTAACAGAAGGTTGAGTGTTCCAGGTTACCGTCATCTCATCCCATGTAGAAGTAACCCTACTCAACAGAGATACATTTGAACCACTTAGTGATGAATGACCGGCATTGCCAGATGTTGGATTGTAAAAAAGGGATAGATCTGCGGAGATAATTGCAGATCCACCTGGAATTGATGAGAGATCAAAATCTAGTAAGCATCTTAAATTGCCTGGAATACCCCCATATGTCCAGGCAGCTGCAAGAATATCTGGGTGCGTTCCGAAGTTATTATTCACCTGACTGGGGCGGCCATTCAACAAGACATCGTTTCCAAGAGCAGCTCCAGGCTGCAATTTAAAACAAGTAGTATCAAGAGAGCTTATAACAGTGATTGTGGCAGAATCAGCCACTGTACCTATGCATCCATTATCTGATACCGATACAAGCGTGTAGGTGGTATTTACAGTTGGCGAAACGTTAATGAAGAATGGACTGTTAGTAATGTTGTTAATGGTGGTGTTAACAGTTCCATCGGAATAAGTTATGCTCCAGTTTGGAGCGCCAGTTAAGTCTATTCTAAGATTGGCCGAGTAACCCAGTGCTATATTTGTTGAACCAGAAATAGTGGCAGATGGGGTCCCAACGGTGATATAATTAGATTTGATAATTGTATCTACGCTATCCGCGTTAGTGGCTATCAGCATTACCGGATAAATTCCTGATGCGTTGTAAATGACCGCAGGGTTCTGGGCGGTTGAGCTGCTGGGGAAGCCACCGGGGAATGACCATTGCCACGCTATGGGATTGTTGGTGGTCAGATCCGTGAACTGCACCGTATCGCCTGGACAAACCGTTGTAAAATCCGCTGAGAAATCCGCCGAAATCGGTTTTAAACAGGCCAATGCTTCGTAGGCATTGATCCGCCCAGCGCCCATTTGTCCCACGTATGAGGGATTTAAGCCATCGATATTGTCACAGGAACTTTCTAAACATGCTTCCAATTCATCCGGGCTCAGACTTGGATCCCGGGATAACATCAATGCAGCAAGCCCCGACACTAGCGGACAAGCCATAGAGGTGCCGCTCATGTATCCATAGGAGGTATTGGAGCCTGCCAGGCAGCTCCATATATCCTTTCCCGGAGCCATTACGTCGATAGAGTCTCCATAGTTGGAAAACCACGCTTTTTGATCACTTGAATTAGTAGCGCCCACGCTAATCATGTGGTTGTAAGAAGCAGGATAAAACAGAACAGATGAATTTGAGTTTCCCGCCGCAGCGATCAGTACAATGCCCTGGTTGTGAGCGAAATTGAATAGGTTTTGATAAGTATTGGAATATCCACTACCTCCCCACGACATACTGATAATGTCTGCGTCGTTGGCGATCGCGTATTGGACGCCCAGGTATGGCGCTACCAGTGTTCCATTTCCGGTTGAAGCCGTTTTCACCGGCATTATCTGGATATTGTAACCAATTGATGCAATACCGATCGAGTTATTGGTTGCAGCACCCGTAATTCCCGCGCAATGGGTTCCATGTGTAAAGTAGGAATTCGTAGGCCCGTCTGGATTGGGGTCATTGTCTCCGTTGGCTGCGTCCCATCCGTTCACATCATCAATATATCCATTGGCTTCATCATCAATGCCATTTCCAGGAATCTCTCCCGTGTTTGTCCAAATGACCGGTGCAAGGTCCTCATGGGAAGTTAGAACAGCATCATCCACGATTGCCACTACCACATTGCTGCTTCCAGTGGTTAGGTCCCAGGCCTGCTCTGCCATAATTTGTGGTAGGTGCCACTGATTGGAATTGAGATCATTTGGCGTGAGGACAAGGTTGTAAGCCGGCACTTGTTCGGCATAATCTACGTAATCCAATGCGCTCAACGTTGCAATCAGATACTGGTGATCCATATTTGGTGAAAATTCAACGAGATAAGTGCTCTTAAGCTTCTCGTCGTTCAGGTGAAACGGCCTGGATATCTTATGGATTCCGAACTTCTTAATTATGGTTTCCAAAGCCGGATCGCCAATAAAATTGACGTTATCGCTTGTATCAAAGTCAAATATTGATCCGGATGGAGCATTGACTTTTACAAAAAGTTGTCCGGGTACAGCGGGAACATCCCGGGGATGTTGGGCCGCAAGTTCAATCGCTGGACTCACGGTCAACAAGAATGTGGTCAACAGTACGCCGGCAGAGGTTGTGCGCATCAGGTGGTTTCTCTGGATAAATTGAAGCATGCTCACCAAAGATAGGAAAAGCCAATAACTCGTACGGGATAAGGTCGTATATGTTACCTCTCTTATTTGCTTGACTATTAATCTTTTAAGAAGTAATCAGTCAACAGCGATGAGGCTTATATCCAGGGAACCGGCACTGTGTGTAAGGGCACCTACTGACACGTAATCAACACCCGTTTCCGCATAGGACCTGATGGTGTCGAAGTTGATGCCCCCAGTGGCTTCGGTCTCGTACTTTCCCTGGATCTGTTCAACAGCTTCTTTCAACTGTTCAACGGAAAAATTGTCGAGCATGATGCGGTCCACACTGCCACGTTCCAGAATTTCTGCAACATCGGATAAGGTCCGGGCCTCAATGCAAATGTGCAGCTCCTTGTTGTGTTGCTTCAGGTAGGCCTGGGTATTTTGGATGGCATTTGCTATGCCGCCTGAAAAGTCTATATGGTTGTCCTTGATCATGATCATGTCATACAGTCCAAACCGGTGATTTACGCCTCCGCCTATTCTAACGGCCCACTTCTCTATGTACCTGAATCCGGGAGTGGTCTTCCGGGTATCTAATATTTTTGTGTCCAGTCCATCAAGGAGTTTAACCATCTTATGAGTTAGCGTCGCTATTCCGCTCATGCGCTGCATGCAGTTTAATACCAGCCTTTCCGCTTTCAGAATGGACAGTGTATTGCCGCTGACCTCCATGAGTGTGTCACCGTTCCTGACATAATCACCATCG
>DTRK01000055.1:4440-4693 GCA_012965955.1 Flavobacteriales bacterium | reverse complement strand
CATGGCCCGTAATAAATCTTCTCAACGGTAGAGCCATCTGTCGTGCTGATGTCTGGAATTGCAGTAGTGTCTCCAGGAGTAGGGCAATTGTTGTTTTGCACCCACCAGTCAATTCCTGTTTCTACAGCTGTATTGCCAACAGTGCCGTTATAAGCAACGGTAGGATCGGCGGTGCCATGCATGTGCAATATTGGAACAGGCCGATCAGTTTGGCAGGAGTTATATACACTGTCTGACATCACCCCCGTTACAG
>DTRK01000055.1:0-4346 GCA_012965955.1 Flavobacteriales bacterium | reverse complement strand
CGTGTCTATCAATGCTGAAATGAAGGTCACATCGTCTATCCCCGGCACATAAGACCAGAGTTGCCCGGAATTCCATGAGTTAGCAACGCCATTGGGATAGACCACTATGAAATTAGCTGTATCCGCCACTGGGTCCATCTCAGCATAAAATTGTTCTCCTGTTGCATTGGAACCGTATCCATGCATATTGACCACCAGTGGATAGGAACCAGTAGGCGTGTAAGACGGCGGGAGGTGAACGATATAATTTCGATATACCGAATTGTGCATTATTGAGTCAGTTTGAGAAAAAGTTGAATTGATCCAGCCAAGGAGACAAAGAGCAATCAACGATGCAGATAGGATTTTCGCTTTCATAGCCACTAAATTAAGATTTACTTTAAAGTTTCGATAATTGAAATTAAGAGAAGGTTGAACCCCCAAAGCAACAATTCTGAGTCTCCATTAAGGCCATCATCACTTTTTGGTTTCGTTCCAGGGTTTATAATCGCCAGGTTGGGGTTTTCTATCCTCGGGTACTTCTCTGAGCGGTTCGCAAGGTTTGAGGGTTTCATAGAGCTCTTTCGGCAGGGTCTGATACAGTGCTGTGCCCTCTGATTTCCAGGCGATCATTTCATCGGTGACATCCTTCACAATTTTTGCGGGGTTGCCGATCACAATTTTTCTGTCCGGTACTATCATCCCATCCGCGACAAAAGCCAGTGCCCCGATAATACAATCTGCACCAATTTCCACATTGTCCATCAATACCGCATTCATTCCAATCAAAGAATTTGGCCCAACATTGGCCCCATGTACAATGGCACCATGACCAACATGCGCACCTTTGTGTAAGGTGATCGACACACCTGGAAACATGTGGAGGGTACAATTCTCCTGCACATTGCAGCCGTCCTCCAACACGATTTCACCCCAATCTCCCCTAATTGCGGCGGAGGGGCCAATGTATACATCCTTGCCGATGATCACGTTGCCCGTCACTGTGGCGTTGGGATGTATAAATGCAGATTCGTGAACAACCGGTTTGTAACCGTTGAATTCAAAAATATTGGCCATACCACGAAGATAGCGTTGTCAATGGGATTCTGAACCATGAAACTCTATAGGCTGCGAATAAAGTGGTTCGATCATCTGTGCCAACCCAGGTGTAATGCGATCCGTTCTTTAGGATCAACCTGATTGTTATTTTTTCAGCTTGCCTTTGAATACTTCTCTGAATGAATCCACCTTCGGCTGGATTATGAGTTGGCAATAAGGGATGTTTGCGTTCTTTGTGAAATAGTCCTGGTGGTATTTTTCAGCTTTATAGAACTTCTTGAAGGCTGATATTTCTGTCACGATAGGCTTTTCCCAGGTATCTGTGGCATCAAGCTGGTTCCTGGTCATCTCCGCCATCATCTTCTGTTCATCATTGTGGTAAAAAATGGCTGACCTGTACTGAGGACCGAAATCATTGCCCTGCTTGTTGAGGGAAGTTGGGTCATGTGTTTGAAAAAACACCATCAATAGATCCAGATAGCCTATTTTGTCGGGGTCAAATGTAAGTTGCGCAACCTCCGCATGTCCACTGGTGCCGGTGGTGATGTCATCATATGTTGGATTGTCCAGGGTCCCTCCCGAATACCCTGAAACCACGGATTCTACTCCCTCCAATTCCTGAAATATGGCTTCGACACACCAAAAACATCCCGCACCAAACGTAGCCGTATCCAATGCACCGGATGCACTGCTATTATCATCCATTTCTTTTCCCATTGTGTTTTCCTCTGCAATCATGAACCCAATAAATAGAATGAGCGTTAATGTGATACTTTTATACTTCATGTCCTAAATTTAGAAATAATTTCTGACAGATGGCCGTTCTTTTTCTTGGCAATATTGGTTCTCCAATCATTGAGATCATTGAGTCTGATGGGAGTGATGTTATTGTTACTTCCCAGGATCTGGATTTAAAATTCATGAACGAACATGAACCTGAATTTGTTGTCAGCTATGGGTTTCCGCATATTGTCGCGCCAGAGGTAATAGACCATGTCAGGGGCAATATCATCAATCTCCACATTTCGTATTTGCCATGGAACAGGGGGGCGGACCCCGATTTTTGGAGCCTGGTTGACGACACCCCTAAAGGAGTTACGATCCATTACATGGATGATGCCCTGGACACAGGTGATATGATTGTACAGTTGGAGGTGATGCCAGATACGGAAGATACTCTGGCGACGTACCATGAGAAACTCCATTCATCTATCATTGGCCTGTTCAGGGAAAACTGGCCTTCAATCCGGAGCGGTAATTGTCCCCGGATTCCGCAAGGCAGGGGCGGCAGTTATCACCGCTCCGTTGATAAGAACAGATACATTCATCTGCTGAGCAATGGCCCGGATACACCAGTTGGGGAGATTATCAATGCTAAGCGTTAATGTTTCGGACGCAACGGGTGAAGCGCGTATTAAGCTTTTTCGAGTACAGCAGCATACCCTTGCCCCACGCCAATACACATGGTGGCTAAAGCGTACTTCTTATCCTGAACATGCAATTCCAAAGCTGCTGTTTGAAGGAGCCTTGCGCCGGACATGCCCAGGGGATGCCCGAGTGCTATGGCACCGCCATTTGGATTGATCCTTTCGTCATCATCCGCCAGCCCCAGCTCACGCGTGCAGGCCAGGGTCTGAGCGGCAAATGCCTCGTTAAGTTCAATTATATCTATGTCATCCAGAGAGATCCCTGCTCTATCCAGGGCCAATTGACTCGCTTTTACGGGCCCAATTCCCATGATCCTTGGCTCAACACCAACAACACCGGACGATACTATGCGCGCCAAAGGAGTCAGGCTGTTGGCGCTCACGCTCTTGTTAGATGCGATAAGCAATGCTGCTGCGCCATCATTGAGTCCGGATGAATTGCCCGCTGTTACGGTTCCGTCTTTTTTAAAAGCTGGTTTAAGTTTAGCAAGTATCTCTTCGGTAGAGTTGGGCTTGATGAATTCGTCTGAGTCAAATATTACCGGGTCCTTTTTCCTTTGTGGAATTTCAACCGGGAGAATTTCCTTTTCAAATCTGCCCCTGGCCTGTGCCTCTGCAGCTTTCATATGCGAGCGACAGGCAAATGCATCCTGGTCTTCCCTGCTAATGTCAAAATTTTCTGCCAGGTTCTCTGCCGTTTGGCCCATGCCATCGGTACCGTAGAGCTCTTCCATTTTTGGGTTGATGAACCTCCATCCGAAGCTGGAGTCGTACATCTTTGCATCCCGCCCGTACGCGGATGAGGTTTTTGAAATGACCCAGGGGCCTCGCGTCATATTTTCCACCCCACCGGCAATGAACAAGGCGCCCTCACCTGCCTTAATGGCTCTCGCCGCATGAATAACGGCGGACATCCCGGAGGCACACAAGCGATTTACCGTTTCTCCAGGCACGGTAGATGGAAGTCCTGCCAGCAGCAGTGCCATGCGCGCTATATTTCGGTTGTCCTCACCGGCCTGGTTGGCACATCCCAGGATTACATCGTCAATTTGAGCTGGATCAATATTGGGATATTTCTCCATCAATCCTTTTATCACATGTGCAGCGAGGTCGTCGGTGCGCACGCTGGAGAGCGCGCCGGTAAAATTTCCTATTGGCGTCCTGACGCCGTCAATGATATATGCTTCTGCCATGTGGATTAATATTGCCGCAATTTACACAATAGCAGATATACGCGATAGTAAATTGCACAAAAAAAGGCCGAAAAACATTGAAGCTTTTCGACCTTCTTTCAGCGGTCCGGACGAGACTCGAACTCGCGACCTCCTGCGTGACAGGCAGGCATTCTAACCAACTGAACTACCGGACCATTATTTTAAGAACGTGCAAATATAAATCAATAATCAATAAATGCACCTTTGGATTTCTGTGGATCAACTCTGATTCCAACCCCGCGTTATTGTTTTGATTTATTGGCGGAGAGAGCGGGATTCGAACCCGCGGTACAGTTTCCCGTACGCCAGTTTAGCAAACTGGTCCTTTCGGCCACTCAGGCATCTCTCCATATTTAATTGTCCGGCAAAATTAGATAATTTGATTGCTCTTTAACCTATCGGCCTTATCTTTTTATTTATCCACTGTGATAATTGAGGAATTTGGTGTCAGGCAGGTTCGGACCGCCAACAATAATCAAATCCTGCCTCGGCGGGGTTTTTTTGTTTGGGAAGGGCAAAGAGAGCTTGCTGAATAATTGAAATAAAAAAGGCCGAAGCATTGCGCCTCGACCTTTCAACTGACAATGGTGTTGGCCTATCCCTGCCCAAGATCTACCAACTTGTCAATGTCGTTCTCTATGGAGAGTATCAAGAGCGATACTGCCGT
>DTRK01000054.1:13301-15956 GCA_012965955.1 Flavobacteriales bacterium | reverse complement strand
TTTGTGATTCCATTTGGCCTGGAAGAGCTCATGGAAGTGGAATGGAGTGCCTTTACTCCTTCTATCTGGGCAGCGGTGTCATTTGTAGTGGTTTTCACGACCTTTTTCGCATATCTGCTAAATGTATCTGCGCTAAAGCAGTTAAGCCCTGCCATAGTCAGCTATTACATCTATTTACAGCCGTTTCTGGCGGCTATGATCGCATTGTATTTCGAAAAGGACCATCTTACCTGGGTAAAAACAGGTGCTGCGGTACTTATCTTTACAGGTGTGTATTTAGTGAGCACTCAAAAGACGAAACCCAGGGCCGATTCACAATAAGATGCTTTATGCCTACTTTTGTAGTCTAAATTTGGTGACATGATCTACTCAATGACAGGATATGGAGAGGCGGAAACGTCACTGAAAAGAGGAACGTTACATCTCGAACTTCGTTCAGTGAATAGCAAGAGTATAGATTTGAGTTTCCAGATACCCAACTATCTACGGGGAATGGAACCAACACTTAGAAAAGCAATTACAAGATCATTGGGGAGAGGGAAAGTTGATTGCAGGCTTTCTTTCGAAAATGAACCATCATCGAATGGCCATGAACTCAACTATCCACTGATCAAGAAATACCACAAGGATCTGAATAAATTGGCTAAAGGTTTGGGCATAGAGGGCGAGATTGAAATAGGCCAGCTGCTAAGACTTCCTGATATCTTCGTCAAAGAGGGGCCTGTGAAGCTCAGCGCAAAGGACGAAATGAAAGTCAACATGGCACTGAAAAAGGCCCTGGCAGCTCTGCTCAAGTTCAGAAAACAAGAGGGAGCTGTTATAGAAAAAGACGTCATGAAGAGAATCGGAGCAATTCAAAGGACTGTAAAGATGATCGAACCATATGACAGAAAACGCCTGTTAAAGATCAGGTCGAAATTCACCAAACAGTTCAAATTGGTGAGCAAGGAAGGCACTTTGGACAGGAACCGGTTTGAGCAAGAGTTCATTTATTATATAGAAAAACTGGACCTCACAGAGGAGAAGGTGAGATTGATGGCCCATTGCGCTTATTTTAAAAAAACTGTTCGGTCACAACATGGAGCAGGTAAAAAGCTAGGGTTCATTGCTCAGGAAATTGGGCGGGAGATCAACACAATAGGCTCAAAAGCCAACGATGCAGACATCCAAAGGCTGATTGTGGGGGCAAAGGATGAGCTCGAAAAGATCAAGGAACAACTCTTTAATGTTCTATAGGTGTCAGCATTAAGTATTGAAACAAATGCCCGGTAAGCTTGTCATATTTTCAGCCCCTTCAGGTGCCGGTAAAACAACTATCGTACACCATCTATTAGAGCAGGACTTCAATCTGGGGTTTTCAACTTCAGCCTGTAGCAGGGATAGAAGAGGAAACGAAGTAGATGGAGCTGATTATCATTTTCTAGGGATCGCCAAATTCAAGGAGAAGATTCAGAATGATGAATTCATAGAATGGGAAGAGGTATATCCCGATCAATTCTATGGAACGTTAAAGAGTGAATTGAACGAGCTGCTTGCACAGGGGATGAATGTAATCTTTGATGTGGACGTAGTTGGAGGACTGAACATCAAGAAACACTATGGCGACCAGGCTCTTTCAGTGTTTGTGATGCCCCCCTCGCTGGATCACCTGAGGCAGCGATTGGAGCACAGGTCTACCGAAACTCAGAAGGCCATGCGAGACCGATTGGTAAAAGCTGAAAAGGAACTTACTGTAGCGGATCAATTTGACACGGTGCTGGTAAACGACGACCTGCAGAATGCTTTCATTAAAGCGGAAAAACTTGTTGCTGATTTCTTGAGCGAAGACGCGTAACATGAAGATCGGACTCTTTTTCGGTTCATTCAACCCCATTCACAGAGGACACCTAAAAATTGCCTCGTATTTTCTTGACAACAGTGATTTGCAGGAAATTTGGCTAGTTGTATCACCAAAAAACCCTTTGAAGGAGGATGAAGAGTTATTGGATGTAAAAAAGCGATTGGAATTGGTTCATGCGGCCATAGGTGAGAATGAGTTGATCAAGTGCTGCGAAGTTGAATTGGGATTGCCCATACCTTCATTTACCATAGACACCCTGAGGAACCTGCGCAACACCAATCCCGATGATGAGTTCATCATCATCATGGGTAGTGACAATTTGGAAAAGTTCCACCTTTGGAAAGACTACACAGAAATCCTGGATCAGTATAAGATATACGTATATCCAAGAAGCGGTGCTAGTTCCGGCCAGTTTGCAGCGCATCCTTCAGTAAGTTTGATCGATTCTCAATTGCTGGAGATTTCGGCATCGATGCTAAGAGATCAAATAAGGAAAGAGGAATTTGATCTTTGGCTACCAGATAAAGTTGCTCAGATAATCAGGGAACGGGGCTATTACTCAAACTCAGGATAGTTTAGTGTGACTCAAGGAGTTTGTAAAGCGCGTCAAGATCAGGCGTAAGAATGACTTCTATCCGTCTGTTTTTCGCCTTTGCAGCTTTCGAAGTTCCAGTATCTACCGGGAAATAAGGGCCTCTGCCCGCTGCTGTAAGCCGCACCGGGTCAATCTTACTGCTTTCCTTCATGATTTTCACCACCGCCGTTGCCCTCAACACACTCAAATCCCAATTGTCCTTTATGTCACCTCCGCCCAG
>DTRK01000054.1:0-13266 GCA_012965955.1 Flavobacteriales bacterium | reverse complement strand
ACACATTCACATCAGTGCTTTGCTCCAGAACTTTGGCCAATTTGACCAATGCAGATTTTCCTTTTGAATCAACCTTGATGCTTCCCGAAGCGAAAAGCAACTTCGCCTCCATTGACACATAGACTTTCCCGTTTTTCTCCTCGATGGAAAGCCCTTTCCCTTCAAAACCTTTTAACGCGGCAGCTACGCGGTTCTTAAGATCTGTAACTGCCTTGTCTTGGTCTGCGATTATTTGCTCTAATTCATTGACTTTTGCTTCTCTTTCCTGAAGCTGAGCCAGCGTTTGATCCAAATCACTTCTCTTTTTATTTAACTGCCGCTCAAGTAATCGCAATTCATCCTCTTTTTTCTGAAGGTCTTCTTCTGTCATCTGTAATTTCGTCATTAAATTGCCTGTTTGGGTCACATTGCCGGCCAGCAGCTCCTTGTTCTTCTGAAGCAATAGTTCATATAGATCATTCACTTGATTGTAGTTCTTGATCAATTTGGAAAGGGAAGAGCCCAGAATAGTCGTATCGCGCACCAGGCCTTTCATTTTGGCGCGAAGATCTTCAAGCTCTACAATCATCTCGTTATTCTTACTGGCAAGCTCCTCGTTTTGCTTCTTCAACTTGGCATTTTCTGTCTCACACCTTTCATTTTTCTTCTTTAAATCGTCCAAAATGCGAGGCGAAACACATGAGAAAATGAGCGAACTCAACAAAATAGCCGCTATACCAGATATCAATGACGATTTTACCATGGTGCTAAATTAATGGATTAAAATTGAAGCGAAATATACTATTCAATATATAAGTACACAGTGAACTGTTAATAAATAAGATCAAATTAGAAACAAATTGCTCAATAAATCGTTTGATTTATAACAAGGATTATTCCATTGTAAGTATGCTGAGCAAGAATTGGATAACAGAAACCAATCTCGACCACGAGTACAAACGCTACGTGCTGTTGGGATATTTGAAAAAGGTGAACCAAAAATTCGATCAATCCTTGTTGTATCCACACCTCGCCGACCTCGCAGTCCATTACCGCCTTTTGAAAGAGCTTGAAGAAGTGAAACAGGGAATTCAAGCTCAATTTCCAAAAGCAATGAGCGGTCTGGACTGGCAGAAGATGGAAGCCAAATATTCTGATTTGGTTGAAGACACTCCTACCATGGGTGCCATTCAGGAAATAATCGCATACGCAATTCCGCTAATGTTCACTTGCCTGGAAGATGGTAAGACTATAAATGACTTTTATAAAGAACAACTATACATTGAATCAATTGGAATCGCCCCACTCTACAATGACGAGGGCTATTTGCTGCTCTTGAATGTTGGAGATAATTGCACGATGGCTTATAGGTACAATGTCACAATCTTTGACAATCCCGACGCCCATTTTAAAAATGTAAATACAGTGTTTGTTGGCTCCTATAAATCCAGTATCTCTAGTACGGATGTCTTGATAAAAAGGAGCTTAGTTAGACGCAACGCTGAACTGCCCAATCCCGCAACCTATGCGGTGAAAACAGACATGCCAATTCCGGTTAACGAGACATTACTTCCTTTAGCAAAGCAAATGCTGGCTGAGTACTTAGACCAGGACCATAAAGAAGTCAACTAGGCTTCAGTCTTTTAACTCAAATATATTGTGCAAACTGGGAAAATGTGCACACACAAAAAACCTGGCTTATCTGAACTTGATCTTGCGCGCAGCAAAAAGGCACATCTTCAACAGGAGAAAACCGTGCTTAAACCTGGATATATTGGTAGTTCCATAGGTCCTTTCCTGATAGCGAATGGGTAATTCCGTTATCTTAAGATTCAATTTATGAGCGCCAAAGATAAGGTCATAATCCCCGAAAGGATCAAAATCCCCGAAGTAAACTCTATTTCTTTTGATGATCTCATAATCTGTTCTAAGCAGCACTTTTGTGCCGCAAAGAGTATCCTTAAATGGTTGGTCCAGCAACCAGGTGAACAGGCTACTAAAAAACTTATTGCCTAATACATTGAGAAAGCGCATGGCTAGTTTCTCCATCGTATACACCAATCGGGAGCCATTGATAAACTCACCTTTGCCAGATGATAACGCATAATAGAACTTTGGAAGATCTTCTGGTGGAACGGTTAAGTCCGCATCCAAAATCATCAATATATCTCCTTCAGCCATATCAAAACCCATTCTCACTGCATCGCCTTTACCCTTGCCTGATTGTTGTCCGATCTTGATCCGATGGCTGTCTTTGTACTTTTCAGCAATTTCCTGAATCTTCTCCCAGGTGCCGTCTTTAGAGCCACCCTCGATAAAAATCAATTCTACCCATCTCCCAAATTGTGGAGTTCGCAAAATAGCATCCTCTATATTGCCGCTTTCATTCATCGCCGGAACCACAATTGACACCGAGTATTTTTCATCTACTTCTTTATCCCCGGATACAGGAAGTGGCATGGCGAAGCTGAAAGTATTCAACGCGAACAATCGGAAAAACGGGAACTTTGCTACATACCTGTTCATTAAGTGTGAGACAATCGGGACATTGATGGGAATAAGCATTCGCTTTGTAGTCCTGTACACATCAAATCCACCCAAATAGAGCAGGTTATTGATATCTACCTGAGATAGCCAATTTTGGGCAGGCGTTTTAAATTTCAGCCCCATTAACTCTGCCATCTTGATCAGGGGCTCCCATAGATAGTTATAATAGGTAACCATGATCTTTGTTTTGGGGTGAGAAATCTTGCGCAACTGATCAAACAGGCTCTGGATATCGGTAATGTAACCGATAAGATTGGATAAAATGATGACATCGAACTTCTCTTCAATCTCCAAAGCTTCGGCGTCCATTACTTCAAACTGGATATCTGGAAATTGCTCGCGGGCAGCGGTGACCATACCCTCGCTGAAGTCGATACCCAGTTTTCGACGCCCTTTAACCTGATTAAGGAGTTCTCCTGCCCCTGCCCCTATTTCCAATACGGATTGATCGTTATGGATAAAATAATCGATGTACTTGGCGATATCGGTCCAATAGTAGGTCCTGCGCTTTCGATAATCAACACGCTTTTTCGCTAGTTTATCGAAACACTCTTTAAATGCTGCAGCTTTGCTTTTTAACGCCATCGGGTAATTTCCAAAACACCGCGCCAAAGATAAAATATATGCAAGGATATTATAATAACAGATCAGGAACATTATAGGGTTTGTATGCGTTGTTATAATTATTGAACTTTGTTCAATGAAGTTTTGAGTGCATTAAACAAATGCACAAGGGCAATAGAACGATCGAATGGGCATCAGCAGAGTAGGTTTGATGATGGTAGCAGCACTTTTGGTGCTCTTTTCCATAACAACATTTGCCCAGGTAACTGTTATAAAGGGCAAAATCACTGATGCGGAGTCCAACGACGCATTGCCTTTCGTCAATATCTTTTTTAAGGGCACAACGATCGGAGTGACTTCTGACTTCGATGGGTATTATGAGTTGAGAACGACACAAAATATGGATTCCATTTCCGTTTCATGCATGGGGTACAATCCCAGAACGAAACCCGTTAAAAAAGGGGTTGAACAGTTGGTCAATTTTCAACTTACCAGTTCAGTTCAGCAACTTCAGGAGATCGTGATTTTGCCGGGAGAGAATCCAGCTTTTAGAATATTGCGAAAGGTCAATCAATACCGTGCTGTTAACACTCCTGAAAGCCTCGTTGCTTATCAGTTTGAAAATTTCACAAGGATTCAGGTAAGTATCGACAACCTCTCAGAAAAATTTAAACAGCGGAAAATGTTCAAACCCATTTCCAATATGTTTGACAGTCTACAGGCCATGGCGGGAGAAGACGGGAAGGCGGTACTCCCAGTTTTCGTTTCTGAAACTTTTTCAAATTACTACTACAGACGCCACCCTGAAGATCAAAAAGAAGACATCATCGCTTCCAAAATAACGGGTGTAGGGGTTGATGACCACACGTGGATCAACCAGCTGATGGGCAGTTCGTTTCAGGTGTTCAACTTTTACGACGCATGGATTCCAATATTGGGGAAGAACTTCATATCCCCTATCGCTAAAAACGGCAAAGCATACTACAGATACTACTTAATGGACAGCGTAGAGATTAGGGGAAGGACGTGTTACGAAATGGTGATTGAACCCAAACGGCCGTTGGACCTGGCTTTTAGGGGAAAGATGTGGATTGAAGATTCTACTTTTGCGCTAGTTCAATTGGATGTCGAAATTGGGAAGCAGGCCAATCTCAACTGGATCGAAAAAGTGAAGGTCCAGCAAGAATTTGAACCTACCAGTGCAGGGCCGTGGATGGCCACCAAAACCAGGGCATTAGTGGATCTCGTTGAGGTCGGATCGCAACCAGGGTTCATCTCAAAGTTCTATTCCTCTTGTAAGAAGATGGTGGTCAATGACCCCAAGGATCCTGAATTCTATAAGGAAGGAATCACCGTGATGGAAGACGCTTATATTAAAGACGATGCATTCTGGGATGAAAACCGTCATGATACGCTCACTCCAGCAGAAAAAAACGTCTATATGATGATCGATTCAGTAAAGAATATTCCCACTATTCGATCACTTGTGGATATTGTGGAGCTGGTGGTTTATGGATACCAGGAAGTGGGCAAAATTGACGTTGGGCCCTATATCTTCCTATATAAATTCAATGAAGTAGAGGGGCATCGCTTCAGACTTGGCTTTACTACCAATGAGAATTTCAGCCACAACTTGATCCTCAAAGGTTATCTGGCATATGGCACCAGGGACTTTCGTTATAAATACAATACTGAAGTCGAATACATCTTTACACGGAAACCCTGGACGCGTGCAGGAATCCAACATCGGGATGACATTGACCAGATCTCAGTAACCGACGACTTCTTCGCAAAGAACAATCTCTTCAAATTCACTGCCGGATTTAATCCATATAACCGGCTCAACAACTCGTATGAGTACCGTATCTGGGGAGAACGTATGCTCTTTAATGGCTTCAATCAAATTGTGATGTTCCACTACCGGGAATTCAAACCCTTCTTTGATTTTGGTTACTATCCTGATCCAAAAGATCATAGCGAGGTAGAATCAGAGTTTACCACCAGTACCGTGTCGCTCGAGTCACGATACTCTGCCCGGGAACGGATTGTATATACCCATCTGGATCGCATCCGCATACCGTCTGGGCAAAGGCCGCCTCCAGTGTACACTTTGAAATATACACTTGGAATCAAGGGACTGCTAAAGAGCGATTTTGCCTACCAGAAACTCGAATTTAGTGTTGTGCAAAATTTGCCCATGGGCGCTCTAGGCACTTCGAGATACGCAGTAGCCGGAGGAAAGATATTCAATGTGTTGCCATATCCATTACTCCAGGTTCATAAGGGCAATGAAACAGTGGTCAGTGATCCCGATGCCTTTTATTTGATGAATTTCTTTGAATTTGTAAGCGACACCTGGGTATCTGTATTTTACGAGCACCATTTTGAGGGGCTGTTCACAAACAGGGTCCCATTGCTAAAAAAACTCAAAGTTCGGACATTATTGATGGGCAACATGGTTTACGGGCAGTTGGATGAACGAAATAATGTGCAAATAGATCAATATGGGAACCCTTTGCAGGTTACTGATGAAAATGGGGACGTTATTTCTGAATCATTCAGCACATTGGAATCCCGGCCGTATATTGAAACTGGTGTTGGATTAGAAAACATTCTAAATTTTATTCGCCTGGATGCAGTTTGGAGAATCACCTATACAAACGACCAGTATCGAAGTGTGTATCCTCGTGTGATTCACCCGTTCGGCCTTAAGATCTCCTTCCAATTTACCTTCTAACTCCTATCCCTATAATGTGTAACTTTGCTGTTCACATGCGGCATTAGTCTAATAGAAGACTAAAAGAGAATGAGTGACCAGATCAAACACGAGTGCGGGATTGCATTAATCCGTTTACTCAAACCTCTCGATTTTTATCAAAAAAAATACGGGACGCCGTGTTACGGGCTCAATAAATTGTATCTCCTGATGGAGAAGCAGCACAACCGCGGTCAGGACGGCGCGGGAGTAGCCAACATCAAGCTCGATGTGCCAGCGGGAAAGCGATACATCAGTAGATACAGGTCAATTGCTGCCAATCCCATTCAGGATATTTTTGACCGCATCAACAGTAAATTTGCGGAAGTAGCCCAGGATACTCCCGACAAGTTAAAAGATGCGCAATGGCTGAAGGAAAATCTCGCTTTCACCGGCGAGCTTTGGGTTGGGCACCTCAGGTACGGCACATATGGCAAGAACAACTTAGAATATTGCCATCCATTCCTCAGGCAGAACAACTGGAAATCCCGAAACCTCGTACTCGCCGGCAACTTCAACCTCACCAATGTTGATGAGCTTTTTGAACAGCTGGTAGAGCTCGGCCAGCATCCAAAGGAGAAGTCGGACACGGTAACCATGTTAGAAAAGATCGGACACTTTCTCGATGAAGAAAATTCTAAGCTGTTCAAAGAGTACAGGGCTGAAGGCCGTGACAACCACCAAATATCAGAGCTCATCGCTGAGAACATCAATATCTCCAAGATCTTGCAAGAGTCCTGCAAAAAATGGGATGGAGGGTATGTGGTAACGGGTATGCTGGGCCATGGCGATGCCTTTGTAATGAGAGACCCCTCTGGAATAAGGCCTGTGTACTACTATCATGATGATGAAGTAGCAGTAGTTACTTCCGAAAGGCCAGCGATTCAAACCGCCTTTGACGTTGACAGGAATGAAATAAAAGAAATTCAACCCGGACATGCACTGGTGATCAAGAAAAACGGAAAGGTTTCCGAGCCCTTGATCACAGAACCACTGGAAAGAAAATCCTGCTCATTTGAGCGGATATACTTTTCCCGTGGAACGGATATCGACATCTACCAGGAGCGCAAAAACCTGGGTAAATCCATCTGCCCCGCTGTGTTAAAATCCATCGATCATGATATCGTAAACACGGTATTCTCTTTTATCCCGAACACCGCCGAGACAGCGTATTACGGTATGGTGGAAGGCATCAACGATTATCTGAACGAGGTTAAGGAACGAAAGATTGCTGAACTGAAGGATGCGAAGGACCAGGAGGGGCTAAAGAATATCCTGTTGATGAAGCCAAGACTGGAGAAAATTGCAATTAAAGATGCAAAGCTCAGGACCTTTATTACAAATGATGATGCCCGGGATGATTTGGTCAATCACATTTACGATGTAACATATGGGGCGCTCAATAAAGGTGAAGACAATCTGGTAGTGATCGACGATTCCATAGTTCGAGGCACTACTTTGGAGCAAAGCATATTGCGTATTCTGGACCGATTGGGACCTAAAAAGATTATTGTTGTTTCTTCAGCACCGCAGATACGATATCCCGATTGTTACGGAATCGACATGGCCAAGCTCGGTGATTTTATCGCCTTTAGGGCGGCTATTGAGTTACTGAAAGACACACTCCAAGAAAATATAATAGAAGACGTTTACAATAAGTCCATAGCACAGCAAGGACTTCCCAAGGAACAGATAGTAAACCATGTAAAGGACATTTACCGGCCTTTTACCCCTGAGCAGATTTCAGCCAAGATTGCCGAAATACTCACGCCAAAAGGGATGAGAGCAGAAGTTGAGATCATTTACCAGTCATTGCAAGGGTTACATGAAGCATGTCCCAACCACCTTGGAGACTGGTATTTCTCCGGTGATTACCCAACCCCAGGTGGAAACAGAGTTGTAAACCAGGCATACATCAATTATGTTGAAGGAAAAAACATCAGGGCCTACTAAACAAAGTTTTGGGCTTTTGACAATCCGGCTTATTCCTATTATACCTAAATCATTATCTAAAATGCATAAAATCCTAAGTACCTATGTATTAACTACCATATTGCTAACTGGTAATTGCATAGCGCAGGATGGCAAGGAAATTCTAAGAAAAGCAGATGCCAAACTTCGCGGCACTACCGCTGTAACGGAGATGAGTATTAAAATAGTACGTCCCTCCTGGTCGCGTGAGATGACGATGAAAAGTTGGTCGAAAGGAAATACGCTCGCCATGATATTAGTTACGAGTCCTGTCAAGGAAAAGGGAATAGTATTTCTAAAAAGAGGTAAAGAGATATGGAATTGGATTCCCAATATTGAGCGAAACGTGAAGCTGCCTCCATCAATGATGGGACAGTCGTGGATGGGGACTGACTTTTCCAATGACGACCTCGTGAAAGAATCATCTATTGTGAATGACTACACACATGAAGTTGCAGGGGAAGAAACCATAAAAGGCAGATTGTGCTGGAAGGTAGAAATGACCCCTAAACCAGATGCCGCGGTAGTTTGGGGTAAAATACATACCTGGGTCGACAAGGAAGAGTATATGCAAATGCGCACCGAATTTTATGATGAAGATGGATACCTGATCAGCACCATGAGTGCTTCAGAAGTGAAAATGCTTGGGGGTAAGTTGATCCCAGCGAGAATGGAAATGGTACCTGAAGAAGAGGAAGGGAAGAAGACCATTATGACCTATAAATCCATGGAGTTTGACAAGCCCATAGAAGACAGTTTCTTTACCACACAAAATATGAAACGAATAAGATAATTTGAATGTTGGCTTGTTATTTGGCTCTGCACGCCGTAATGCAGTGGTAATTCGGTTGTGTCACAATGGAATAACGTGAGCATAGTGAACAAACATGTACTTTAAACTCGCTTGGAGAAACATCTGGAGGAATAAGCGGCGCAGCTTTATCACGATTGGCTCCATTCTTTTCGCTGTATTTTTTGCCCTTATCATGCGTTCTTTTCAGGAGGGCATGTATGAGATGATGATCGACAACATGGTCAGTATTTCAACAGGCCATCTCCAGGTTCACAAAGAGGGGTACTGGGAAGACCGATCCATCGACAACATCATGACGCTGGACCAGGATGTTCTGAAAGAAATGAACTCGATTGCCAATGTCAACCGTGCATGTCCAAGAATAGAATCATTCGCGTGGATTACCGCAGATAATCTTGGGAGGGGTGCAATCCTCATCGGGCTGGATCCCAGGGTAGATGTAATGGCACTTGACGATAAGCTGGTCGATGGAGAAGTTGTCGGAATGGACGATAAATCCATTATGATCGGCGAAGGCATGGCAGAGTATTTCGGGATAACCATTGGCGACACGCTGGTATTGCTGGGCCAGGGATACCACGCACAAACAGCAGCGGCTATCTACCCTGTGGGCGGCATCCTGCACTTTGGCAATCCTGAATTTTCAGACAAGTTAGTGGTCATGCCACTCAAACTGGCGCAAGAGTTTTGCTCAACTGAGGATCGCGTTTCAAGTATACTCATCGAACTTGATGACATTGTGGCTCACACTGAGGTGAAGCCAAAGCTCCAGGGGTTACAGTATGCCGAGGCTGTTAGCGTTTTAGATTATGAGGAAATGATTCCAGAAGTTCTGGAAGCCATCCAGGCAGATAGAATTGGAGGCAAAATATTCATTGGAATCTTATACGTAATAATCTCCTTTGGCATCTTCGGCACTATAATGATGATGACGGCAGAGCGCAAATATGAGTATGGTGTGCTTATCTCCATCGGCATGCACCGTTTCAAACTTTTCATGATCACACTTCGTGAATCGATTCTTATTGCATTTATTGGCGTGCTGATGGGGTTCCTGGTAGCTTTTCCGCTCATCTACAAGCTCCACCATGATCCTATCCCATTTGGAGAAGAGGAGATGGAGGCATTTCAAAGTTTTGGAATTGAACCGGCCTATTATTCTGTGATTGATCTCGTGTTATGCTTCGAGCACATGCTAATCATATTCTGCATTGCAATGGTCGTAAACCTGTATCCATTAGTTAAAATAATGACGCTGCGCCCGGTTGAGGCAATGCGAAAATGATATGTTAACCCTGGTAAAGATAGCGTGGCGCAATATCTGGCGGAACACTTTGAGGAGTAGCCTCGTAATCCTCTCCATGGTAGTGGGCATTGCAGCAGGTATCCTCTTTCTCGGCCTCGCATATGGTATTAACAACAAACGAATGGAGGCTTCCATCAACAGCTATCTGTCACATGTACAAATTCACCACAAGGAATTTCGTCAGCGCATGGAATCCAAATACACCATTGATGATCTTCAAAGTGTAGAGCAGCAGCTCAAGGCAATTCCAGAGGTAAAGGCCTACAGCAAGCGCTACGTAGTCAATGGATTGATCAACTCCCCCCGGAGTGGGCAGGGAATCATTATTAAAGCCATCAATACCGGAACAGACAGCCTGGTATCCAATCTAAAAGACTTGATCATACAGGGCAGTTTCCTTGAAAAAAAGCGTTACCCGCCTATTCTTATTGGTGAGCATCTCGCAAACCGACTACAGGTTGGGGTAGACAAAAAGGTCACAGTTCTCTATAGAAGCAATGATGAAGAGGTCGCCAATAGGTTCAAGGTAGCGGGAATTTACCGAAGCTCCGCACTGGGGATGGAAGGGTCAATCGCTTTCATGCGCTTGGAGGATTTTGAATCACAAACCGGAATGTCAGGTGAAGCACATGAGATAGCGATTATCGCCAACTCCCTGGAAACCGTGAGCAACATTACAGAAGCGATTGAAGCGGAAAGCTCAGCTGTGGAATCGTGGACTGACCTGGCCCCGGAGTTGAAATTGATGGATGTGATGATGGACAAAATGATCTTTATCATCATGGGTATCATTCTGCTGGCCCTCTCCTTTGGTATTGTGAATACCATGTTGATGGTTATTCTCGAGCGAACCAGGGAGCTTGGCATGCTCATGTCAGTTGGCATGAACAAGATGAAAATATTTTTACTTGTCCTCTTCGAAACAGTTATGCTTTCAGCTATAGGAGGCCCAATTGGTATGGTGCTGTCAAGCCTGATGATCGGCTATTTGCAGGAAACGGGTATTGACCTATCTTCTGTCGGGGAAGGGCTAAAGACCTTTGGAATTGGGAGTACCATTTACCCAAAGCTGCTGGAAGGAGATCTCCTAAGGATAGGCCTGATGGTAGTAGCCATAGGGATCTTGTCCGCTATATATCCGGCCATCAAGGCATTAAAGCTAAATCCGGCAGAAGCAGTACGTGCAGTTTGATAAAGATTAATGAAGCAAAAAAAGATTTATGTCAATTATTAAAACACAGGGACTTACCAAAATCTACAAAGAGCATACGGTAGAAGTCCGAGCCCTGAACGGCGTAACAATGGATATTGCAGAAGGTGAGTTCACGGCTATTGTAGGGCCCTCAGGATCAGGTAAGACAACCTTGCTAAACATTATTGGAGGACTGGATAAGCCATCAGGCGGCCAGGTGAGCATTGGCGATGTTGATATTACCGATCTCAACGACAACCAGTTGATAGATTTCAGATTGAACAATATTGGATTCGTTTTTCAGGCCTATAATCTAATTCCGGTACTTACTGCACGAGAGAATGTGGAGTTTATCATGCTGATGCAAAAAAGGCCCAAAGCCGAGATGGATGAGCGCGCTGAAAGTTTGCTTAAGGCCGTAGGGCTGGAGGACCAAATGCATAAGCGGCCACGGGAAATGTCAGGAGGGCAGCAACAACGTGTTGCGGTGGCCAGGGCTCTGGCTTCGAAGCCGAAATTCGTACTGGCAGATGAACCTACTGCTAACCTCGACTCCAAAACCGCGATCAATCTGCTTGATATTATGGCCACTCTGAACAAAGAAGAGGGGACCATCTTCATTTTCTCGACCCACGATCAAAAAGTGATCGACCGGGCTCGTAGAGTTGTAACCCTGGAAGATGGCAAAATAGTAAGCGATGTACTGCAGAATTAAGCAATTCTACTGCACAGTACTTCCAATCCTGATAGTTTGCGTGGCTACCGTGTTCGTGGCCAATGCGCAAAGTGACACTTCGTCTACAAAGAATTTTTCAGATGTTGTTCAGACCAGAGGGTACGTCAAGAGCCTTCAATCAGCTTCGTTTTCAGGCCTCGACGATCTCGTTACACAGAACCTCCTGCACTGGCGCTATAATACGCGCACCTATTTAAGCAAACCGTTAACACTGGCTATAGAAATGCGTAACCGCTTATTCTATGGGGAATCCATAAAGCTTCAACCTGGATTTGGCGATGCCTTGGATGTCGACCATGGCTATTGGGATCTTTCCACATCGATTGTGAATAAGGATGCGGTGGTATTTCACGTGATTCTCGATCGGGTTTGGCTGAATTGGGCCAGCGATAAATGGGATGTGCGCATCGGAAGACAACGGATCAATTGGGGTGTCAATCTGGTGTGGAATCCCAACGACCTTTTCAATACATACAACTTCGCGGATTTCGATTATGAGGAGCGTCCCGGAAGCGACGGTGTAAGGATAACCCGATATTTAAAGGGCCTGTCGTCCATTGAAGTTGGTGGCAAATTCAGTAATAATCCAGATTCCACGGTGGTAGCTGGGCTGTATAAGTTCAACAAATGGGGATACGACATACAGGTCCTGTCGGGAGTGTACTATGAAGATCTGACACTTGGTTTGGGCTGGGCAGGTAATTTGAAGACCGCCGGATTAAAAGGAGAAGCCACGTACTTTCATCCCCGTTATCACGGAATAGATACAAGTGGGGTGCTGGTTACGTCCATTACAGTTGATTACTCCTTCAAAGAGCCCATCTACGTCACCGGCTCAATGCTGTACAACAGTGCAGGCACCCCAGATGACGTGAACTTTTTTCAAGTTTATACGCTTAGCTCTGACCTTACAGCGAAAAATTTGATGCCTACAAAATTTTCCTATTTCCTTCAGCTGAGCAGCACACTCAATCCCCTGCTTTCCGCCAATCTTGCCGGGATTTACGGTGCGGGAATGGACCTGCTTTTTCTCATGCCTTCTTTGACTTATGCTATCAATGACGCCTGGGATATGATGCTGCTAGGGCAAATCGTAGGGGCCGATTACAGTGGCAACTTTACCGGGCTGGGGAATGCTGTCTTTATCAGGACCAAGTGGAGTTACTAGGTAGTCGATAGTGCTTGAAGCTAATTGGGCGTCCGCTTCCTGTAGATCCATGCCGCAATCGTTTCCACGAGTATCCTCGGTGCAGCCCATATTCCCACCGTTGCGATGTTGTTGATCACACCTGGAACGATCTCTACCTTTCCTCTCATCATCCCGTTAACTGCAATTTTCGCCACCGTTTCTGCTGACATGTACACTCCTTTCGCTTTATCGCCTACCGCCTCCATTCCCGCC
>DTRK01000053.1:9761-15972 GCA_012965955.1 Flavobacteriales bacterium | reverse complement strand
TAGGTACTTATACCGTATCCATAGCAGATGCTGCTGGGTGTTCTATCGCTGACAATGTTACCGTCGGTGAGCCTACGGCAATTGTGCTTACAACTACTTCAACAGACGCGTCCTGCGGTAATGCTGACGGTACTGCGACAGTAAACGCCGCTGGTGGCACTGGCGCTTACACCTATTTGTGGGATGATCCAGCCACACAAACAATCGCTACTGCTAATGCCTTATTGGCTGGAAGTTATACAGTTGTAGTGACGGATGCGTCAAATTGCTCGAACTCAGAGGTTGCCATTGTAAACGATACCGGTGCACCTGCAGCGACGGCTACAAGTACTGACGTGTCCTGTAATGGAGCTGCGGATGGCAGCGCCACTGTCACGGCAACAGGAGGTACTACTCCGTATACTTACTCTTGGGATGACCCCGCAGCGCAAACAGCTTCCAATGCTACAAATCTTGCAGGGGGCACTTACTCCGTGTTGGTTACAGACGCTTCGGGTTGTATCGCTGGGGTTGCTGTGACAATAACAGAACCAGCCGTATTAACAGTAGCAGCAACCGGGACAACGGTAACGGCATGTTCCAATAGTGATGGTACAGCCTCGGCGGCTGTCTCTGGAGGAACCTCCCCTTATACCTTTAGTTGGTCAAGTGGTGGAACCACGCAGAATGTTACCGGGCTCACAGCTGGTACGCACACCGTTGACGTTTCTGATGCCAATGGTTGTACAGCAACGGATGCTGTAACAATTGGCCAAATAACTGCCATTTCTGTTTCTATATCAGGTACGAACGTCACGTCATGCGGGTTATCCGATGGGACTGCGGCTATTGTAATCACTGGAGGTGCCACGCCCATTTCAGTACTTTGGTCAACAGGCGAGACAACAGACTCGATATCAGGATTGAGTGCCGGGCTATATACTGTTTCCGTTATAGACAGTATGGGTTGTGCAGGTGGATCTACCAATATACTCATCACTGAGCCACCTTCATTAACGGCAGTGATCGTAGGAACCGATCTCTCTTCATGTGGTGCTGGTGATGGATCTGCTATAGCTGCAGTGGCTGGCGGTGTTGCTCCTTATCAATACATTTGGTCAAATGGAGATTCCACAAGTAGTATCTCAGGCCTTCCAGCTGGTACGCATTCTGTGACGATCATCGATGCAAATGGATGTACGGCGAGTGATGCGGTAACCTTAACGGAACCGGCTGCATTTACCACTATTGTGACAGGGACGGATGCGACCTGTAATTTAGGTACCGATGGTTATGCAGATTTGACAACCACTGGCGGTGTCTCTCCATTTAATTACCTCTGGTCCAATGGTGATATGCTGGAGGACATAGGTGGACTGGCAGCTGGCACTTATTATGTGGATATCACGGATGCCAACGGGTGCGCCGCTTCTGATTCAGTAGTGATCAATGAGCCATCGGCAATGGTTCTCACGTTTACCGTGCAGGATGCTTCAGGCTGCGGTGCAACGGATGGCGCTGCTTCTGTATCAGTTACAGGTGGTGTTTCCCCGTATGGCTACGTTTGGTCAAATGGAGATACAACCAGTACAGCATCTAATCTGGGAGCTGGAACGCATTACCTCACCTTAACCGATGCAAACGAGTGTATCGCTTACGGAACAATCAATGTGAATGCAGCAACCGGACCTTCTGTTACGGTAGATAATGTATCTGACGTAACCTGTGCAGGAGCCGATGACGGGTCAATTGACGTAACAGTAACGGGTGGCAACCCACCATATTCTTACCTATGGACGCATGGTGCTACTACTGAAGATGTATCTGGATTACAGGGAACTTTCTATGAACTGACTGTAACCGATTCACTGGGATGTGTTGCATCTGCATCCGCAACAGTAAGCGAACCAACTTCACTGGTGGTACAAACATTCACTACCGAGGCAAGTTGCAATGCAGCTGATGGGTATGCAGAGGTCTTTGCAACCGGAGGTACTCCGCCATATACGTATCAGTGGTCAACCTTTGGAACCAGTACTTCTCAATCTGGTTTAGCTGCGGGATCCTATACAGTCAATGTGATTGATGCCAATGGGTGTTTCCTATTTACTCAGATCTCGATCAACAGTTTGGGAGGGCCTGGAATTAATTTAGATTCAATCAATCATGTGAATTGTGATTACCCAAGTGGTGGCTTGATTGACCTTTCAGTAACGGGAGGTACAGCACCCTATAATTATGCATGGTCTACTGGTGACACAACTGAAGACCTCTCCAATTTGATTGATACAAGTTATAGTGTGGTAGTAACTGATGTTAACGGTTGTTCGGCGGCTGATAATTTTGACATCGTCTATCTGCCACCTCAAAATATTAAGATTTGTATAATAACTGTTGACAGTGCCACCGGCAAGAACCTGACTGTTTGGGAGAAACCGACCGGGCCGTCAAGTATCGAGAACTATTATGTTTACAAGGAACACACGCAAGCAGGTGTATATTTCTTGTTAGGTGTTGTGCCATTCGACAGCCTGAGCGTGTTCGTGGATCTGCAGGCAAACCCTCAACAAAGATCATGGAGGTATAAGATCACAGCAGGAGATACCTGTATTTCAGGTGTTGAGTCTGAACTGAGTCCATTGCACAAAACCATGCACCTCACCATTAACCAGGGGCTCAACGGAGAGGTCAATTTGATCTGGGATAAATACGATGGATTCTTTGTGAGCACGTATGTTATCTACAGAGGAATCACAATGGCGCAGATGGATTCACTTGATGCGGTGCCCAGCACGGTTAATTCGTATACAGATGTAAATCCACCAAATAGCAATACACTGTTCTATGAGGTTTCGGCCGTCCATCCCCAGGGCTGTGAGGCAGATAAGGTGAAGAACTTTAATTCGTCTAAGTCGAACACTTCGTCAATTAGTCCATCAGATGCGATGACTATTAGTGTTACCGGCCAGGATGTGTCATTTGGCAATTGTGATGGTGAAGCGATAGCGTCAGTCATATCTGGGGGGCAGGCACCTTTCACCTACCTGTGGGATGACCCATTGGCCCAAACAACGGCTACTGCAATAGACTTATGTCCCGGCAACTATATGGTAATTATTACGGATGCCTTAGGCGACACCATTACAGGCAATGTGGTGATAGGTACACTGCCAAGCGTTCTGGAACTCAACGGTGATGAGTGGATCTCTGCATTCCCTAACCCATATACTGGCCAAACAACCATCTCATACAGATTGGTCCGAGACGCCCATGTGTCACTGGAAGTCTATGACGTTCTGGGCAAGCGGGTTGCGGTACTGGCTGATGAACAACAGCAGTCAGGTTCTTACGATTACGTATTCGGTTCCGAAGGGTACCAGAATCCAAATGGTGTTTATTTCGTGAAACTAATTGCCAATAGCAAGCTGCATACGAAGCGGATCATAGAGCTCAAATAGGTATTGATATGATATCACCCTCTTTGTCTAAATGACTGAGGGGGAGTATTTGTTATGCATAGCGCGCACTACAATTGATCGAACTGAAATAGCAAGAAAATGCTTAGGACTATATCTGCACTCCTATTAACATTTCTGGTATTGTCTGGTTATTCACAACCTGGCCTCACCTGGGAGAAGGCCTATGGAGGAAGTCAAGGTGAAACTGGGAATTCAATTACCCAGACCTCTGATGGAGGGATCGTTGTAGCCGGATTCAATTGGTCAACAGATGGTGATGTGGCAGGCCATCACGGCAGCGTAAGTGAGCCAGACGGTTGGGTATTAAAATTAGATGCAAACGGAGATACAATATGGACCAGGTCCCTCGGCGGAACAAGAGCGGAATATGCGAATATGATCCTGGAAACTTCAGACTTGGGGTTTATTGTTGCTGGCCAGGCAAAATCTTTAGATGGGGATGTGTGGGACCACCATGGTCAGGTATGGTACTATGATGTTTGGCTAGTCAAACTCGACGCCAATGGCGATACGCTCTGGACCAAATCATATGGAGGTACAGATGATGAATACGCCCACGCTATAGACATTGACAATAGCGGAGGATATATGATCGGTGGAACTTCCAAATCTACTGATGGAGATGTATCCGGTAATAACGGAGATTGGGATTTTTGGATCATCAAAACGAACAGCATGGGAGATACCACCTGGACCCGTTCCTTCGGAGGCACCTCTGCTGATTATTGTGAAGCCATCAAGGCCACTGCCGATGGAGGTTGTATTGCGGTCGGGTGGTCACAGTCCAACGATGGAGATGTTGTTGGTGCTCATGGAGGGAACGACCTTTGGGTGATAAAGGTTGACAGCTCTGGTAACCTGGAATGGCAGAACGCTTTAGGAGGATCCAGTGGAGACATGGGGTTTTCGGTTGAACTTTCGGCTGACGGAAATTATATTGTGGGTGGTTCATCATCATCATCAGATGGTGATGTATCAGGTAACCATGGAAATGCTGATTTCTGGATCGTTAAACTAAGCGCGATCGGTGATACGATGTGGACACAATCTCATGGTGGATCAGGTGATGATTACCTGGAGAGTTTGCAGAGAACCTGTGATGACGGATACATCATTGTTGGTCAATCAAAATCTGATGACGGGGATGTAAGCGGTCACCATGGAAGTGCCGATTCTTTAGATGGTTGGACGGTAAAGATCGATGCCATGGGCGCCATTAATTGGGAGGTATCCCATGGAGGTACACAGCCTGATGCATTGTTCGGTGTTACAGAAACTGACGATGGATTTATCATTGCCACCGGATATTCTTTTTCCTCAGATGGCGATGTCACTACAAATAATGGACAGAATGATCTTTGGACGGTGAAAATGCGGACCAATGCCAACACGCCCGATATTTGTATCGTTACGGTAGACTCTGCAACGAATAAGAATGTTGTTGTTTGGGAAGATTGGGTTTACCCGGCAAGTTCTTACAACGTGTACAAAGAGACCATTGTCGCCGGTCAGTATAATTTGGAGGCCAACGTTCCTTTAGACAGCCTTAGTATCTACATCGACCAGGCTTCTAATCCTGATGTGGTATCCAACAGGTACCGAATTTCATCTGTTGACTCATGTGGATTTGAATCTGACACCAGCGGAATTCACAAGACCATGCACCTGAACGCCAACCTGGGTATTAACAACGATGTCGTCAACCTGATTTGGGAAGATTATGAAGGGCTGAATTTCGGCACGTACATTATCTACAAGGGGAATTCTGCAGCTACCATGGATTCAGTTGATGCAGTTCCCAGCACCATCTTTATGTATACTGATACCATAGATTTTGATACCCTGGATCTGTTCTATGCCATCTCATTGGTACATCCTGCAGGAGGGTGCTTAGCTGATAAAGCAAAGAGTTATAATTCCTCTAAATCCAATACGTCGTCAGTAGATGGTAAAACGCCAATGAGTTTATCTATCACTGGTACAGATGCAACGCAGGGTAACTGCAATGGAATGGCCGTTGCCAATGTATCAGGCGGTGTTCCACCTTACGTATATCTTTGGGATGACTCTCTGGCTCAGGCCACTCAAACGGCCTCCAACCTTTGTCCAGGCAATTATATGGTAATTGTTGTGGATGATCTTGGAGACACCATCACCGCTACAGTTGTAATTGGCAGCACGGGTGGGACAAGCATCGCTGATCATAATGAACTATCCGTATCCGTTTACCCAAATCCAAACAATGGCCATTTCTCAATTGAGTACAGTAATATAAGCTACGGCGAAGACATTCTTCTTATTTACAATTCCCTTGGACAGATCTTGGTTAGACAGCTTCTCTTCTCAAATCAGGGTAAGGTTGACCTGCATGAAATTGGAGCTGGCGTATACAACTTGAAGCTGATCTCTGGCAATCAAATGATATCCAGAAATATTGTGGTCCATTAGGAAGAGTGCTCTTAGAACGCGGCCAATTCTCTTTTAAGATCTTCGATCGGAAGTCCTATCACATTGGCATAGGATCCACTTTCAATAGACATTGACAAGGGCCCTGTCTGTTTTCCACCCTCGTCCAAACAATCCTGGATCCCGTAAGCTCCTGCTTTGTCCAGCGGGTTGTATGCGGCTACATATTCCGCAATTGATTGTGCAGTGAATTTTTCAAATTGCACCAAAGTATCAGACACAAAAGACTGTGAAATGCTTCCCATCCGCAACGTGACTCCGGTAAATACGTGATGTTGATTCCCCTT
>DTRK01000053.1:9366-9737 GCA_012965955.1 Flavobacteriales bacterium | reverse complement strand
GTTTTTCATAGATGCGGTCATTCATCCAGACAATCGTGTCCGCCGTAATAAGCATTGCGTTGCTTTCCGCTTCTGCAAATGCTGCTGATTTAAGTTGGCTGAGGTATATAGCGATATCACCTCCTTGCAAGTCCTCTGAATATAACTCCGCGTATTCGACACTGCGTACCTCAAAATCGGGGATAACCTGATACAGAAGCTCAGATCTTCTTGGAGATTTAGATCCTAAAATAACCCTCGTAGATCCTGAATTTATCTGCTCTAAAACTGTCACCTGACTAGAATTAATACATGAGATTTAAACAAGCGTCAACTGGTAGTTGAGTACAATGGTGAAAAAAATACCAACCACCATGATGAATTTCATGATC
>DTRK01000053.1:0-9286 GCA_012965955.1 Flavobacteriales bacterium | reverse complement strand
GAGTAGAAGAACACTATGAAAAACACCATAAGGTTAAAATGAAAAATACTCTGAACATAAGCGAGCAGGATCATTGTGATCAATATAAGCACGACTAGAGCAGTCTTCGTGTTCCTGATCCCAAATGTGATGGGAAGAGTTCGGCTGCCAACATAGAGATCTCCCTTAATGTCCTCCATATCCTTCACAATCTCCCGGATCAAATTGGTCAGGAATGCAAAAGCAGAGAATCCCGTGGTATAAATGATCACCTTAGCTATCAACGGCCAATTCGCTATTGCATGGTCATAGTTCCGCTCTATGATGGGTGGCAGTTCAAATGCGATGACAACCAAAGGCACACACGCTGTTAGAATACTAACTAAGACATTACCAATTACGGGTTGATGCTTGAAATCAGTGGAGTAAAACCAGAGCACGGTAGCGTAGATGACATTCACCAATACCAACCAATACACCCCACTCCTGTACGCAACAAATGCACCAAGCAATATACCTAAGCTGTTAACTGAAACGTGTAGAATCATTGCTACGCGGCGTTTGATCGTTTTGCCTACCACATTCCTATACCTCTCATTTTTGCGGTCAACTTTTGTATCGAAATAATCGTTGATTATGTACCCCCCGCTTCCCACGAGAACCAGCGACAGCACCAAAATAAAAAAGTCAATATCGGTAAGATGAGGATGCAGACCCTTAGTTGCCAATAAAGGAAGAACTACCAGGTACCTGATCAAATATTGGGTGAGGCCAATGATGATCAGATTTTTTGCACGTATTAATGTAAGGTAGTCTAACACCTAAGAATTTTTGATGATTTGCTCTGTAACCAGGTTGTAAAGATGCCTGTAATCCTTATTAGTGTCGAGATAATCCAGGTGGTTGCTAATTATCTTATGGTCGCCACGCACCGCAGGACCGGTTTGGTTCAGGGAAGGACCCCGCTCATCGATCTTTTCGATGGTTTCAGAAATGAGCGGCTTCAAGAGATCAAATGACAAATTCCGCTCCTTTAGAATGTCCTCAGCAATCGTAAAAAAGTAATTCGTGAAATTACACGCAAAAACTGCAGCGACGTGCAAGGTTTTTCTCTGCGAAGAATCAATTTCATACACGTTCTCAGCTCCTACGAGAGCGGAACCCAGAGCCTTTAATCTGGCCATATCCTCTGCATCAGCAGCTTCAATACAAATTGGGAAGCTCACCCCTTCATATTGCTTGTTCTTAGAAAAAGTTTGGAGAGGGTAAAAAACAGCTGACCTTGGCGCGCCGCCAAAAACATTCATTTCCATGCTGCCTGAAGTGTGAGCAAGTATTTGAGAGGACCCACTTAAAGAGCTGCCAACCTCAGCTAAAACATCATCTTTAACAGCGAACAGCAGCATTTCTGACGCTGAACTTACGGCGCCAAGGTTATCAACCGACTGTGCATCAAGCTGCTCTGCAAGTTTGGCAGCATTTGAAATATCCCGACTGTATATAGAATTTATACCAACACCGGCCTCATAAACCATGCGGCCAAGATTGTGCGCAACATTACCAGACCCTATTATTGATATGTTCTTAATCTCCGCTCCCATTACTAAATTTATAACCAATTCCCCGGATGGAAATAAAATATTTGGGTGATTTTGGATTCTCTTCGAAGTATTTTCGAAAGGCCAGAATATAGTTATCGATAGTGCGGGTTGAGGGATACACGTCATATCCCCAAACACTTTCCAGTATTTGCTCCCTGGACACAACTGAATTTCTCCGATCGATCAGCAGGCGAAGCAACATAATCTCTTTTTTCGAAAGCAGCTTTTTCAAACCCTTTGAGGTCATAATCTGATAGCTTGAAAAGTCCACAACATTATTTCCAAATTGATATTGCTCTACCTGTGATGATGCACCAATCGGATCAGCTCTTTTTAGTAAATTCTTAACCCTGAGCAATAATTCCTCCAGGTTAAAAGGTTTGGCCAAATAATCATCTGCCCCGAGTTTCAATCCCTGTATTTTATCCTGGCTCCCCCCTTTCGCTGATACAATCAGAATTGGAACTTTCATATTCCTTAACCTGATGCTTTCGCAAACTTTAAATCCATCAATTTCAGGCAACATGATGTCCAGCAGCACCAAATCAAATCGCTTGCCCTCAACCTCCTCCAACGCAGACTTTCCATTATTTACAGAGGTGACATCATATCCTTCTAAATCAAGATTTAAGCGAATGACATCACGTAGGTGAGCTTCATCTTCCACCAACAGTATTCTCTGTCCCATGTATCGCTAGAATCTAGGATTAATATACAAATATAGAATCACATGCGCAAACGATCAAATACCAAATAATATTTTGAAATCCATCACAGAAAGTTATTTAGTTTTGCTTCCGGTATTTACTTTACAATATCTTCCTTTTTTGAACTTTGATTTGTAAATTTGTTAGTATAAAAGAAATCTAAGAATAAGCAACCACACGCAATATGAAAATGCCTCTAAGCACAAGATTAGGTATCGCAAGTATCGGAATTTGTATTTCCTGTTTTAGCATAGCCCAATCAATCGTAAACACAACGGTGAATCCAAGTTCATCGAATGCCAATGTTAGGCAAAACAGCTTAGCAAACAAGAAAACAAGTACTTCCACCTACAATAACGGGCAGGCACCGTGCATGGCCGATGAAGTTACGGATGCATTCATCCAGGAGCAGATTAAGAAAGATCCATCTTATCTGCAAAAGGTCAGTAAGCACAATGCTTCCATCCAGCAATGGGTACAGAACTACAAGAACAACCACAATAAGCAGGTGGTCAGGACGATTCCGGTTGTGGTCCATGTAGTGCACAATCCATCCAACTCAAACAACCCAAGTGAGAATGTATCAGATGCTACGATTTTGGCAATGGTCAACACCCTCAATGAGGATTTCCGCCGCCTGAATTCAGACGCTTCTCAGACAAGAGCTGCATTTCTCCCTGTTGCTGCTGATGCTGAAATTGAGTTTTGCCTCGCATCTAAAGATCCAGGCGGGGCTTCTACAACAGGAATTACTCGAACGGTCACATCTGAAGTTTACTATAACAACAATACGGAAACCGATAAAATGAAGCAGAACTCTACCGGTGGAGAAGATGCCTGGGATCCATTTAATTACCTGAATATATGGATTTGCAATATCTCCAATTATGCGGGCTTCGGTACTTCAGGGTATGCCTATTTACCCACGTTTGGAATGCACGGTAGCTGGAGAGATGGATTGGTCATTGACTTTGATATCGGAATCGGAGGAGGAAGCCGTACTGCCACGCACGAAATCGGGCATTACTTTGGGTTGAAACATACCTGGGGTAATAACCCACCCAGTTGCAGCAACGACGACGGACATGCAGACACACCAAATGCGGGATCTGAGAATTACGGTTGCAACTTCAGTACAAATACGTGTGGGACTCCAAACGGAGACCAAATAGAGAATTTCATGAGCTATGCGTGGTGTCAGAACATGTATTCTGTTGACCAGGCCGCCTACATGAATGGAATCCTATCAGGTACCAGGTCCAGTCTGTTGAGCTCCACCGGCTGCGATGCGGTAGGCCCGCCTACGGCTGACTTTTCGGCGGCGATTACAACGGTAACTGTAGGATCCAGCGTGCAGTTCACGGACTTAACTACTGGAATTCCTGACACGTGGTCATGGTCGTTCTCAGGAGGTACCCCAAGTAGTTCAACAACCAAAAATCCAGTGATCCAATACAATACTATTGGCACCTATGATGTATCGCTCACCGCATCCAATGGTTTCGGCTCAGATGTGATGACAAAGACCAATTACATCGACGTCGTTGCGCTTCCCACATGTGGAATTTCAGGGGGCATCTTCTGTGAGGATTTTGAAGGAGTGACAGCGCCAGCTTTACCGGTGGGATGGGCGACTTCCACCACCGGTACTGATGGTGGATTTTACACGGGTGACGATGCTGATGCAAATGCTGGCAACTACTGGCCTGTAGGTTCCCACACTCAATTTGCGATGACCAATGATGATGTGTGTAATTGCGTGAAGACAGGTGACTACTTAACCCTGCCTGCATTGGATTTTACAGGGTTGAGTTCAATTCGAATGCAGTTTGAATATGTTGATGACCGAACTTACGGAGGTAATCCTGCAACTGTACAACTGAACATCAACGGTGGTGGGTGGAATGTCCTTAATACCCTTGACCAATCACCACTTGATCCCTGGGAACTCGCGAATTTTCAACTCTCGGGTACTGACAATCAATCTAACATCCAAATCCGATTCCACTATGATGACGGTGGCTCATGGGGCACCGGCCTGGCGGTTGATGATGTATTGATCTATGAACCGCCTCCGTATGATGCGGTGATAACGGATGTAGTCTCTGAATACACGCAGATTCCGCTCAAGCAGACGAATCCAATTATATTGGAGGCCACAGTTGAAAATCAGGGCAAGAATACCTGTACAAACACACAAATGACCGTTAACGTTACGGACTTAAACCTAAACCCTGTATTCACTGGTACGAGTAACGCTATCGTGTCACTGGCCGTGAGTGCCAATGGGACGCTGACGGTGGCTGGAGGATTTTCGCCTCAGGACACCGGCTGGTACAGACGGGAATACATTGTTTCTATCCTTGAAACAGATGGAAATTTATCCAACGACACGATGTATAGCTGGGTATATGTATCAGATTCGGTTTACGCCCGAGACAATGGCAATGTGACTGGAAGCCTGGGTATCGGAGATACAAATTTTGCTATATTAGGTCAGACTTTTGAGCTGCAAACGGCAGACTACCTGAATTCCATCATGAGTTTCTCATATGGTCAGGAAGTTGGCGATACCACAAGACTGGTAGTTTGGAGTATGGGTGGTACTTTACCCGCCACTGAAATTGCTGCTACAGCAGAATACATATTCACGCCAGCAGATACGCCTTCAGCTGTTCTTGTGCTACCCCTGTCCGGAGGTCCAATGTTACTGAGCCCGGGCACCTATTTTGTCGGATTGGAAGACTATTGGCTGACAGACAACAACGGATTGGCAACCACGGACCTTATATATACGCCAGGAACTACCTTCGGGCAGATCAATTATGGAGCATGGGACAGTTTGGAAAACCTTGGCGGATTCAACGTGGCCTTTGTACTGCGTCCTATGTTCGCCTCGTGTAATTTAGCACTGAATATGAGTTCAGTTGATGCGACTTGTGGTGCATGTGATGGAACTGCCACGGTGAGTGTAGGCGGAGGCATTGGGCCCTACACCTATACCTGGAACGACCCGGGATCTCAAAATACAGCAACTGCGGCTGGATTGTGTGCCGGCTCCTATAACGTACTTGTTAATGATGCAAATGGGTGCAGCCGATCCTCAGGTATCACGGTGACCGATGCTGCAGCCATTAGCATTTCTGTAGTAGCTGTAGATGAAAGTTGTGGTAATGCCAATGGAACGGCGACGGCTACTCCATCTGGTGGAACCGGACCTTATACGTATATATGGGATGATGGTGGTACGCAGACTACTCAAACAGCGGTTGGATTGAGTTCGGGCACGTACAATGTTACCGTAACTGACGCTAATGGCTGTGCTGTGAGTACCGACTTATTCAGCGCTGCGGTCATTAGTAGTACACCTCCGATTTCTGATGCTACTGCGACAGCGACCAACATCACTTGTAATGGAGCCGCTGACGGAATGGCTATTGCCAATGCAACAACTGGCATAAGCCCTTACACTTATGCGTGGAGCGATCCAGGCAACCAGACTACCCAAACCGCTGTTGGATTATTAACAGGTACCTATACGGTTACAATTACCGATGCATTTGGATGCTTCATGACTGCTACCACAGCGGCAATTACAGAACCTAGTGCAATCGTACTCAGCACATCTTCAACAGATGCCACATGTGGCAATGCAGATGGATCTGCCACGGTCACCATCACCAGTGGCGGTACGTCCCCATTCTCGTACCTGTGGGACGACCCTGGTGCTCAAATGACCGCCGTTGCAACCAACCTCCTTGCCGGTGGGTACTCGGTTACTGTAACGGACGCTAACGGATGTACAGAAACTGGTTCAGCAACGGTTACGGATATTGGTGCGCCTACCGCAACTGCTACGGGTTCATCCTTAATTTGCAATGGGGATAGCGATGGAACGGCTTCAGTTACGGCTACCGGCGGAGCGCCACCTTACTCCTACTCGTGGAACTCCTCCCCCGTCCAAACGAATGCGACGGCTACTGGCTTAACAGGAGGCACCTATACAGCGACAGTTACTGACGCTACAGGATGCAGCGCCGCGGTCAACGCGACAGTCTCTGAACCGGCTGCTTTGAGTACTACAACTTCCACTACCAACTCTTCTTGTAGCACAAACGACGGGAGTACAACGGTGGCTGTTACCGGAGGAACGGGAGCGTACACTTATCTGTGGGATGATGCAGGTGCACAGACAACGGCAACAGCCAACGGGCTAGGAGCGGGTACGTATATTGTGGTGGTGACCGATAATAATGGATGTTCCGTCAATGACTCTGCGACAGTTAGCAACGCCAACCCTCCCACCCTGACCAACACTGCAACAAATGAAAGCTGCACGGGAAGTTCGAACGGGTCTGCCACGGTGAGTGCATCAGGGGGTACAGTCCCATATACTTACCTGTGGGATGATGGGCTTGCACAGACAACGGCTACTGCCAATGGTCTTGCTGCAGGTACGTATAATGTTTTGGTAACGGATGCCAGTGGATGTACCGCTAACGGATCTTCTACGGTTAGTACAGATGGAGGGCCTTCGGTAACTACCACATCAGTGGACGCAAGCTGCGGCAGCTCAGATGGCTCTGCCACAGCCAGCCCATCAGGCGGTTCAGCACCGTACACTTACCTATGGGATGATCCAGGTGCGCAAACTACAGCAACAGCTGCGGGACTTGCCGCCGGCACTTACAATGTGGTTGTCACTGATGGAAGCGCCTGTACGGTTAACGGGTCTGCCACGGTTGGCACATCCGGAGGCCCAACAATTACAACTTCATCGGTGGATGAAAACTGCGGCAATGGAGATGGAACCGCAACAGCAACGGCTGCCGGTGGAACCGCTCCATACACCTACCTCTGGGATGATCCAAATACACAGAGCACTGCAACAGCGACAGGATTGTCAGCTGGAACTTACAGTGTTACGGTTACAGACGCTACGAGCTGCAACTCTAATAGCTCAGTGACTGTGGGTGGTTCGAGTGGACCTGCTGTAACTGCATCAGTTACCACCGGTTCAACTTGCGGAAACACAGATGGTACGGCTACCGCTACTGCTACAGGTGGAACAACTCCATATACTTATCTGTGGGATGATGGTGGAGCACAAACCAACGCCTCAGCTACCGGATTGGGCGCTGGATTTTATACCGTTCAGGTAACAGATGCGAGTGGATGTTCATCAAGCGAGTCTGTTGCGTTAAGCGACATTGGGGCACCAACCTTGAGCACGACGTCAAATGACGTGACATGCAATGGAGATGGAGATGGTTCTGCATTGGTTTCTGCCAGTGGGGGTGCAACTCCTTATGCTTATCAGTGGAATGATCCAACTTTCCAAAGCACTGCAGCCGCAACTTCCTTGGATGGCGGAACATACGCAGTTACCGTAACGGATGCGGTGGGATGTAAAGGGGTCACATCAGTTACCGTGGCAGAACCGTCTGCACTGCTAGCGGTGACTTCATCAACTACAACGACTACGGGAAATTGTGTGGGAACAGCCACTGCAAATGTGATCGGGGGTACAAGCCCTTATACATATCTATGGGGAGATCCAGGTGCACAAAGTACTCCAACTGCAACTGGTCTATGTGCGGGTAATTTCGATGTTGTAATAGTGGATGCCAATGGATGTTCTATAACTGAAACGATTACGGTCTCAAATGCAATCGGAATTGGAGAAATTGAAAATAGTCTCTACTACAACATCTATCCAAATCCTTCTTCAGGCGATGTATTCGTTGAACTGCAGCTTGAAAATGATGCAGATGTAGAAATACGCGTATTCAACGCAATCGGCGAGTTGATATCCTTTGATAAACTCATTCATATCTCTGATCATAGATATCTCATTAATTGTTCTGAATATGCCGGTGGCATTTACTATGTACATCTGCTGACGGAGGAAGAGATGTTTGTAAATAAAATTTCAATTTTAAAGTAACTTTGGGCAAATGGAGGAGAAATATTCAAATCCAAACCCATTCTTTATATGCAATAATTTGGAGCACTTTGATCTATATTCCCATTAAGTATCTACAAGATTAACGTTGCACTCATTATAAAGTCACATTTTCTATTCACAAATAAATTCGATTATGATGAAGTCATTTTTGTCCCTCACCCTAATATTCATGTTCTTAGCATTCTGCAGTACAACCAACGCGCAAAATGCACCTAAGCAATACAAAGGGGCGACAAATTCTGCCCCGTCTGGCAAAACCGTATTTAACACCAAAGTTGCTGCTAGCCAGGTGAGGTCTCAATCGGTGACAATGCCGCAAAGCGGAGTAGTATCTGGTTCCGCTTCGATTGCTTCCACGCTGGGAAGTGGTACGCAGAGCCTTAACACGGCAGTTAATTATGACAAAGATGGGGATGTACTATCTGTAGATGGTTGGAAGATCACTTTCATTAAACCAAACAACCCCTTAGGATCTACGGCTTGTGGTACCGCCTACCCGTACGTTAATATTCCGAATAATGCCAAAAACGGTACATGTCCTTTCGATGTAGCATGCGACAATCCTGTAAACAGGGATGCGAGCATTCCGGGAGGTGGAGACCCTATCAAATTCATGCAGCTGAGGTGGACCGTCATCCTCGACGGAGGAGGTAGCCCTACCAGTAATATTGATATGACAAGGGTAAATGATCTCATGACTGAATTGAATGCGGATTTCCTGCCATGGAAACTGCAGTTCTGCCTGGACACGGCCATCTTCGTTAGTGATGCCACGTATTACACTTTCAACGGTGGTAATGAAGAGGACGGAATGAAATCTACCTATGGTGCCAACTTCACCAATGTAATTAACATATATGTAGTAAATACCATCTCAAACCCAAGCGCGGGCGGATATGCTTACTTCCCCTACTCGGGCTATGGTGGCACCAATTACAGAGGCGGCGTAGTGATGGGAAGAAACAACTCTTCAGTTGGAACACATACGCTGGCCCACGAATTGGGACATACTTTCGGCTTGCATCATACCA
>DTRK01000052.1 GCA_012965955.1 Flavobacteriales bacterium | reverse complement strand
AGGTGAGTGCAAGTGGAGGTACCGGGACTTATTCCTATCTCTGGAATGACCCGGGTGCTCAAACTACTGACACGGCAACTGCCTTAAATGCAGGTGGATACAATGTAACCGTTACTGATGCATCTGGCTGTTCAGAAGTTGGGGTAGTAAGTGTTAATAATGTAGGAGCTGGAACAGTCAGTATCACGTCAATTTCCAACGTAACATGTAATGGTGCCAATGACGGCTCAGCCGTTGTTCTGGCCTCTGGTGGAACATTGCCATACACGTATTCATGGGATGACCCTGGCACGCAAACTACCGATACCGCTGTAGGATTGGCTGGTGGCACTTACGTTGCCACTGTTACGGATGGCGCCGGGTGTATTGCAAGTGATATTGCAGTGGTATTGGAGCCTGCCGCACTTTCTTTGTCAACGACCTCCAATGATGTCACTTGTTCTGGTTTATGTGACGGAGACGCTACAGTTACCGTCACTGGCGGTACAGCCCCTTATGTTTATATCTGGAACGATACACTAAGTCAAACAGATTCGATGGCGGTTACCCTTTGTGTTGGTACATACACAGTAACTGTCACAGATACCAACGGATGCCAGGACGTGGCAACGGTAACCATTTTTGATTTGGTAGCCCTGACTGCTACCGTTTCATCAACCGGACCTACTTGCATAGGATTTTGTGATGGAGCAGCAACTGCTCTTGCAGCTGGTGGAACATCTCCATATACCTATCTCTGGACGGATTCAATTGGGGATACCCTCGCTCTTGGTGGATCTATTGGTGGCATGTGTGCAGGTAATTATGGCCTCACAATAACAGACGGTAACGGATGTGTAAGTTCTACTGTAATAGGAGTGGTAGATCCAATTGGCATGACACTGTCTTTCGCTTCAGCGCCATCAACTTGTGGAGCTTCTGACGGTGCAGCATCGGTATCAATCACTAATGGTACAGCACCATACTCTTACTTATGGGATGACTCAGGAGCACAGTCTACAGATACAGCTTCTGTCTTAGCAGCTGGAACTTATAATGTAACGGTTACCGATTCCAGCGGATGTACGGTTAATGGAAGTGTAACCGTGGGTGATTTGAGTGCACCTTCTGTGTCGATTACATCCACAGATGTCACGTGCAATGGGGAAGCGACAGGTAGTGCAAATACAACCATTGTAGGTGGCAGCACTCCGTATACTTATTCATGGGATGATGCAACAGCCCAAACCACACCCAACGCCACAGGTTTAACAGCAGGCACGTACTTAGTATCTGTTACTGATAGTAATGGGTGTACAAACACTGCTTCCGTTACCATCGCTGAACCCGCTGCAATTGTTATAGATAGTGAAACGTCTACGAATCCATCCTGTAACGGTGCTGGTGATGATGTCATCACAATTGTCGCAAGCGGTGGAACGGGGCCATTGACTTATTCTATTGATGGTGGAACAACCTTTGCCGGGTCCGGAACATTCACTGGCCAGGGAGGAGGTACCTATAACGTTGTGGTGATGGATTCAGCAGGATGCGTAGATAGTGGATCCGTTCTTACAATTACAGATCCACCGGCTATTGTTATTGATTCGGTGATAGTGATGAATATCTCCTGTAATGGTTTAACTGACGCTTCTGTCGTAATTTATGCCAGTGGAGGTACAGGTGCCCTGGAATATTCCATTGATGGTGGCACAAGTTATACCAACACATCTGGCTCCTTCACGGGCTTGGGAGCGATCACGGTTATTTCAGCTGTGCGTGATTCAACTATGTGTGAGGTTGTAGGGAATACCTATACCATCACTGAACCTGCCGTACTTTCGGTAAGTACCAGCGCTACTATGGAAACAGGAGTCGGAAATGCAGATGGTACGGCCACGGCCGTTGCCTCTGGCGGAACGAGTCCGTATACCTATTCCTGGAATAGCTCACCGATGCAGACCACCGCAATCGCAACAGGCCTGACCACTGGCGACTATGTAGTAGAAACAACAGATGCTAATGGATGCATGTCAACGGATACCGTGAATGTAGGTCTAAGTATTGGAATTGAAGACATCGTACACAATCTTGCAGTTAAGTTGTACCCTAACCCTGCGTATACTGAATTAAACATAGAGGTAAACCTCAGTGGCGATCTCACCTTCATGGCATACGATGTTACGGGGAAACAAGTATTGGTACAAAAAATAGAAAGTGGGAAAAGTATTGTCTCACTTGCAGACCTTTCAACGGGGCTTTATGTCTATCGAGTAAGCAATACCTCAGGAGCGGCATTGGCACACGGAAAGTTTAGTGTCTTAAAATAACAGAATACATTCACCAATAATCAACTACTAATTAATAATATAAAGAAAATGAAATCAGGAATACTTTTAACGGCTGCAATGTGTCTTTGCATTATTGGTGGCGTTTTTGCACAATCAAATTTGGATTTTGAAACATGGGGTGTCGCTGGAGCCGGTAACAACGACCCAATTGGATGGGGGACTTTTAATACAGATGCTTTTGCCGGTCCTGTCTCAACTTATCAAGAGACGTCTCAACCAGGTGAAGGCCTTTCTTCTGCCCGATTGGTAACTACCAGCGGTTACGCTGCTTTGTTGGGTATAGACACCGTGGGAGGTATGGTCTCTTTAGGAGGCGACTTGTTGGGGGACCTTGTAGGAGGAATTGCCTATACACAAACGCCAACGTCGGTGGATTTAGTTTACAAATCGAGTATAATGCCTGGTGATACCGGGTTCTTTCTCATCCAATTGTCACATTGGGATGGTACGCTGAGTGTGTTGGATGCATTTGCGATTAGCACCTTTGCAGGTGCAGCGGTAACTACCTGGACACCGCTTAACTTACCGTTTACGTATATCACCACTGACACACCAGACACCATGATAATGGTCGGTATTTCCAGCCAGGAACTGTTTTTCGCTGCACCTGCGGCAATACCAGGAAGCACGTTAGAGCTAGACGCTATTGTACTCAATACAGGAGGAACACCTTGCAATACCCCAATTGCGTCTTTCACATCTTCTTCAACGAGCTTGGTTGCTACATTTACTGATGGCTCAACAACTACCGGTACAACTAACTATTTTTGGGACTTCGGAGATAGCTTCGGAACATCACTTCTACAGAATCCTACCTACACATACTCCGCAGCAGGTACCTATAATGTATGCCTCGCCGTTGTTGATAGCTGTGGTACTGATCAGCTTTGCCAGACCATCACGGTAACTTCAGGTGGAGGTTGTCCAACACCTACGGCTTCTTTCGGAGCTGATACCAGTGGGGGGTTGTCGGTTGTATTTACAGATGCATCTACCACTACCGGTACAACTACCTATCTCTGGAACTTTGGTGATAGTTTCGGAACATCACTTCTACAGAATCCTTCCTACACATACTCTGTAGCAGGCACCTATAATGTTTGTTTGACGGTAGTTGACAGTTGCGGTACAAACCAATATTGTCAGAATGTTACGGTAACTTCAGGTGGCGGATGTAACCTTGCTGTTACCGCTACTTCCACTGATGAATCTTCGGCAGGGATGAATGACGGTACGGCTACTGCCTTTGCCAGCAATGGTACAGCACCATACAATTATCTTTGGAGTGATGGCCAAACGACAGCAATCGCTACAGGGTTAGCACCGGGTACCTATGCAGTTACAGTTATCGATGCGGATTCATGTGTAGCCACTGCAACGGTTACCATTGCTGCAGGGTCAGTTATTTGTCAGATCCAAATAAGCATTACGACGACAGACGAGACGTCGCCTGGTGGAAACGATGGCTCCGCAGTGGCTGTTGTAACAAATGGAACGCAGCCCTATATCTACCTCTGGTCAACAGGAGCCACCACTTCAGCTATAAGCGGACTCGCTCCAGGCGTTTATACATGTTCGGTTGTTGATGCTGATATATGTACAACAGGTGGAACAGGAGTTGTGCAGGCATTCCAGTGTACATTAACGGGTACAATGGCCAGTACAGATGAAACTTCTCTCGGTGCTATGGATGGAACTGCCACCGTTACAGTTTCGGGAGGAACTGCACCCTATGCGTATGCGTGGAGCAACTTTGCAACAACCTCGAGTATTTCTGGATTGGCTCCTGGATTATATGATGTAGCTGTGTCTGATGCCAACGGATGTACGTATAATGCGTCGGCAGCCGTGAATCCTGGAGGACTTGGCTGTAATTTGAGTGCTAGTGTAACTGGTACTGGAGAATCACAAGCCGGTGCTAATGATGGTTCAGCATCAGTTACCGTCAGCGGGGGAACTGCTCCAATATCCGTGACCTGGGATACTGGAGATACCACTAGTACAATTTCCAGCCTTGCTCCTGGAGATTACACGGTAGTCTTGCTAGATGCAATGGGGTGTATTGCAACTGCTACATATACGGTTTCTGCTGGGCTGATCATTGGTGTACCTACGCAGGTAGTCCAGGTAGTATCTGTGAATGTATATCCTAATCCTGCCGCCGGTTTTATCAACTTCGAGATCGACGGCGCAGACAGGGCGATGTTGTATGTATTTGACTTTGCAGGCCGACAGGTGAAGGAAATAGCGATTAACCAGATGCTTACGCAGATCAATACGGCTGACCTTAACAATGGCATGTATTTCTATCAGTTGATAGGCATGAACAGTGATCATTTGGGATCAGGCAAATTTGTAATCTCGAAATAGGCAGTTATGAAACTAAAAAAGGCTCCGTGCTTTGCATAGTTTATGCAGAGTTCGGGGTTTTTTGTGCTTAGTATTCCAATAGCATTAGTTTGTTTAGGCATTGGGCAGCGATCTGGAGTAATAATTGACATGCTGATCAAATTTTATTGAATTTTTTTCTTGTAGGTGTAACTATCGCCTATACTTAACAGTTTCATGATTAAACGAACAATTACTAGCCATAACACTTAAGAAAATGCAAACCAGAATCGCAAATTTTGTCTTAGCAATCTTATGTATGTCTTATGCAACCCAGGCACAAACGGTATTGTTATCTGAAGATTTTGAGGGTGGCACCCTTGGGGCATTTTCTGCTGGGGTGCCTGTTGGAACACTCAACTGGAACAACACCCAAATTCGTGGAGGTGACCCAGGGCATTCAGCAACGCGTTCTGCATATTTCGGAAACCCAGCAGATACAACATATGATACTGGATTAATTGAAGGTGGGGATATCACCTCCGGTGCATTGGACCTAACGGGTTACAATTCGGCTACTCTAACTTTCAATTATTATTTAGAGACAGAAGCATATGCTGGATATGATATTGCCCAGGCGCTGGTGTCAACGGATGGGTTCATATTTGTGGCGGTAGGGTCTAATCAAGGATCTAATTTGGTTGACCCTTCTGTTACCTGGCTGAGTCTTTCTGTGGATTTATCTGCTTATGCGGGATTTCCAACTGTATATATAAGATTTGATTTCAACACGGTGGATGATGCATATAATGCATTCGAAGGATTTTATGTGGATGACGTCGTGGTTACGGCTACAACAGTTGCGTGTAACTTAAGTGTAACAACCACTTCAACGGATGAAACAATAAGTGGAGTCAATGATGGAACCGGAACAGCGGTTGTTACTAATGGAACCACTCCTTACTTTTATCTCTGGGATGATCCCTCTGCTCAAACAACCTTTACTGCAACTGGACTTGCGCCCGGAGTTTATATCGTTACCGTCACTGATGCGGATAGCTGCGTGGCTTTTGGGACTGTTATTATCCAGGCTGGAGGAGTTGGCTGTAATCTTACTGTTACAACTACTTCTACTGATGAAACATTTCCCGGGGGCAATGATGGCACGGGAACGGCTGTTGTAACAGGGGGAACTGCGCCGTTCTTCTATCTCTGGGATGATCCTTCTTCGCAAACTGCAGCGGTAGCTACCGGGTTGGCTCCAGGAACGTACACCGTCACTGTTATTGACGCCGATAGTTGTGTAGTGACAGATACGGTCGTTATTCAAGCAGCTGGTGGATGCAACCTGACGGTAGTGGCCACCTCTACAGATGAGTCATCTGCTGGAACGAATGACGGCACGGGAACTGCCTTTGCCTCTAATGGCACACCACCATACAATTATCTGTGGAGTGACGGACAAACTACCGCCATGGCCAGTAGTTTGGCACCGGGTACTTACACGGTAACTGTTACCGATGCCAATGGTTGTACTTTCACTGCGACGGCTGTTGTCAATGCTTTTGGCTGTACAATGTCAACAACAGTGACCACAACCGATGAATCATCGGCTGGAGCCTCAGATGGGACAGCGCAAGTAACCGTAACTGGTGGCGATGCTCCTTACACCTATCTGTGGAATGATGCACTTGCGCAAACGGACTCGAAGGCTATCGGACTTGCTCCAGGTAACTATGAAGTGCTTGTCACAGATGCGAATGGATGCGGAAGTGTTTCGCAAGCCACGATCCAAGCAAGCACCGGATTGAGGGAAGTGGCAGTGGATAATTGGCTTAATATATATCCTAACCCTGCCGCCGGTTTTATCAACTTCGAAATCGACGGTGGAGACAGGGCGATGTTGCATGTATTTGACTTCGCAGGTCGACAGGTGAAGGAAATAGCGATCAACCAGTTGCTTACAGAGATCAACACGGCTTACCTTAACAATGGCATGTACTTCTATCAATTGATAGGCATGAACAGTGATCATTTGGGATCAGGCAAGTTTGTGATCCAAAAGTAATATTCGGCTAAAGGTGAGCAAGGAGCATCCTCATTCAGCATATAATGTATGCGCTGAGCGGGGGATTTTTTTGTCCGGGATTAGGGGTAAATAATTGAATTATTGAAGCTCCGCTAATGGTATTGTGAGTAAATTAGCGCTGTTGAATTTCCAAGTAAATTTACCCAAATATCTAATTCTTCAATCAGGTGCCAAAGGACAAGTCGATTAAGTCTGTCTTAATTATTGGGAGCGGTCCGATCGTAATTGGTCAGGCGTGTGAATTTGATTATTCCGGTTCCCAGGCAGCCAGGTCATTAAAGGAGGAGGGAATAGAAGTTAGTTTGCTCAATTCAAATCCGGCTACCATCATGACCGACAAGGTCGTTGCTGAGAATGTTTATTTGCTCCCGATCACAACGGATTCACTGGTAACAATCTTGGAAGAAGTTCAGATTGATGCGGTCCTCCCTACAATGGGAGGCCAAACCGCGTTAAACCTGTGTATTGAAGCAGAGGACCAAGGCATCTGGAAGAAATACGGTGTCAGAATCATCGGTGTGCAAATTGATGCGATTGAGATCACTGAAGACAGAGATAAATTCAGAAGTCTCATGAATGAAATTGACATTGGGGTTGCACCATCTAAAATCGCCAATTCATTTTTGCAGGGAAAAGAAGATGCTCAGGAAATAGGCTTTCCACTGGTCATTCGGCCTTCTTACACACTCGGTGGTTCAGGAGCGTCATTCGTGCATAAACAAGAAGACTTTGACAAACTGCTGACCCGGGGACTTCACACTTCTCCCATCCATGAGGTACTTATTGAAAAGGCAGTGCTGGGTTGGAAGGAATATGAGTTGGAGCTGCTGCGTGATGACAATGACAATGTCATTATTATTTGCTCAATAGAAAATTTCGATCCGATGGGGATTCATACAGGAGACTCTATCACAATTGCTCCGGCAATGACCCTGTCAGATACTACGTACCAAAGGATGCGTTCTATGGCCATTAAGATGATGCGCGCCATTGGGGATTTCGCAGGAGGTTGCAATGTCCAATTTGCTGTAAGTCCTGATGAAGCAGAAGATATCATTGCCATTGAGATAAACCCGCGGGTGTCACGCTCATCAGCATTGGCATCAAAGGCAACGGGCTACCCAATAGCCAAAATTTCCAGTAAACTGGCCATTGGTTACACGCTGGACGAGCTCGACAATCAGATCACAAAAACGACCTCCGCGTTTTTTGAGCCCACGTTGGATTATGTGGTCGTGAAAATTCCCCGATGGAACTTTGACAAATTTCAAGGGTCAAATAAAGAGTTGGGGCTACAGATGAAATCTGTCGGTGAAGTTATGGGCATAGGCCGTTCATTTCAGGAAGCTCTGCAAAAGGCCTGTCAATCTCTTGAGATTAATCGTAATGGCTTGGGGGCTGACGGAAAGGAGATAAGTAATCAGCAAGAATTACTTGACAGTCTGGCCCACCCGAGTTGGAACAGGCTCTTTCACTTGTATGATGCTATGAAACTCGGTATTCCAAGGAAGACGATTCAAAACATCACAAGAATTGATAAATGGTTCCTCTTTCAGATCGAGGAGATGATAGCACTTGAGCTTGAGCTGGAGAAGTATACTATTGATGACATTCCAAGGGATTTGATGTTTGAAGCCAAGCAATCTGGTTTGGCAGACAGGCAAATAGCGCATTTGCTTGGGACTTTGGAAAGTGCAGTGTACAAGAAACGAAATGAGCTTGGAGTGAAGCGAGTGTACAAGTTAGTAGATACTTGTGCTGCAGAGTTCGAGGCACAAACACCGTATTATTATTCAACTTTTGAAGGTGAAAATGAATCTGTTAGGTCAGATAAGAAGAAGATTGTGGTTTTGGGTTCTGGCCCGAACAGGATTGGACAGGGTATTGAATTCGACTATTGTTGCGTTCATGGTGTGTTGGCAGTAAAGGAGTGCGGTTATGAGTCCATCATGATCAATTGCAATCCTGAAACTGTTTCTACTGATTTTGACATTGCAGACAAGTTATATTTTGAGCCTGTTTTTTGGGAGCACATTTATGACATTATCCTTCATGAGGAGCCAGAAGGCGTAATTGTGCAGTTGGGAGGCCAAACTGCGCTGAAATTGGCTGAGAAGTTGACTAAGTACGGCATCAAAATTATAGGGACGAGTTATGAGGCCTTAGATGTTGCAGAGGATAGAGGAAGATTCTCAGACCTGTTGAAAGAGAACAATGTTCCGTATCCCCAATACGGTGTAGTGCAAGATGCAGAGCAATCGCTGGAGCTTGCCGAAGAGCTGGGATTTCCATTGTTGGTTAGGCCTTCTTATGTCCTTGGTGGCCAGAATATGAAGATCGTGATCAACATGAGGGAACTGGAGCAGCACGTGGTAAACATACTGCGCAAGATGCCTGATAACAAGATTCTGCTGGACCATTTCCTGGAGAATGCGATTGAAGCGGAAGCAGATGCGATTTGTGATGGTGAGGACGTGTACATCATCGGAATAATGGAGCATATTGAGCCCGCGGGAATTCACTCGGGAGACTCTTACGCAGTATTGCCTCCGTTTGATTTGAGCGACGATGTCCTTGATCAGATCAAAACCTATACAAAGAAAATAGCACTGGCTCTCAAGACAGTCGGGTTAATTAACGTTCAATTCGCAATAAAGGATGAAGTTGTGTACATCATAGAGGCCAATCCTCGGGCATCACGGACGGTTCCCTTTATCGGGAAAGCCTACGATGAACCTTATGTAAATTACGCTACTCGCATCATGCTGGGTGAGAATAAATTGAAGGATTTTGAGTTTAAGCCGAAAAAACATGGTTTTGCCATCAAAATTCCCGTGTTCTCTTTTGATAAGTTTCCGAATGTTAACAAGGAACTGGGCCCAGAGATGAAGTCGACAGGGGAGTTCTTCAGAAAAATTTATTCGGAAAGAAATCTATACTTGAGCAAATAGGATCAATACTACTTATGAAACTTTTACAGTATGTGATAATATTTGTGGTTATTTTTTATGGCTTAAGGCTGCTATTCCGATTACTGCTGCCTTTTTTAGTGCAGTACCTCTTTAAGAAGACACACAAGAATATGCGGGAGCAATTTCGTACTCATGAAGAAAAGGAAGAAGGAGAAGTCACTATTCGCGATGGCGCAAACAAGAAGCGAGATAACAAAAATGACAAGGGTGATGCTGGAGAGTATGTGGATTTTGAAGAGGTAGAATAGGAGCCATACTCTGTTATGTTAATGTATTATGAAAGTTCTTTTTAAACGATCTATTCCACACGCTATCGCAGTACTGGGATTCTTCCTAATTACATTCGCGTATTTCTATCCGAACTTTCAGGGTAAGGTGCTAAATGCACATGATAATTTTACTTCGGCTGGTAATTCCAAAGAGCTTATTGATCATATGAAGATATATGATGAGCAGCCCTTTTGGACGAATAATCTGTTTAGTGGGATGCCGGCCTATCACATATCGACGATATCCTATGCCAATCTTATAAGGTACGTGTACAACAGTACCACGCTTGGAATGAAGCCGGTACATAATTTTTTCTTGTACATGGTTGGATTCTATATCCTTTTGCTCGTATTGGGTCTAAATACATGGCAGAGCGCCATAGGAGCGGTGTGCTTTGGCCTATCTACTTATTTTGTCATTATCATCGGGGCAGGTCATAATACCAAGGCAGCAGCGATTGTATATATGGCACCCATTATTGCAGGAATCATTTTGACTTTTAGAAAGCGCTATCTCCTTGGTGCCGCAATTACCGCCTTTTTTCTTGCCATGGAGCTGCAGACTAACCACTTGCAAATCACCTACTATCTTCTGATCATGTTGCTCATATTTGGTGGATTTAAAATCTACGAGGTTATTAAAGAGAAGGAGTTTCTACACTTCGGAAAGGTTGCTGGCTATTTAGCAGTTGCCGGAATTTTGGCGGTAGGAGCAAATAGTACTCGGTTGATGCTCTCATTAGAGTACACAAAGCATTCAACCAGGGGACAATCTGAACTTACTGATGATAGCGGTAATCAAACCAGCGGATTGAGCAAAAATTATGTTACGGGATGGAGCTATGGTGTTTCGGAGAGTTTTACCTTGCTAATTCCAGATTTTGCTGGTGGGAAGTCCGGTGGGTCTCTGGATACTGATTCCGAAACTTATCAGGAACTCAGAAGGAGGAATGTACCTAACGCAAAGGATATTATCAGGCAAGTTCCACTTTACTGGGGAGGACAACCTAGCCAATCAGGTCCGGTGTATGTCGGTGCCATAGTTTGCTTTCTCTTCTTTCTCGGCCTGTTTTTAGTAAAGGGGACAATGAAATGGTGGTTGTTGATAGTTACAATCCTTGGTATTTCATTAGCCATGGGTAAATATTTTATGCCACTGACTGATTTCTTTTTAGACTATGTACCATTATACAACAAGTTTAGGTCTGTGACCATGGCGTTAGTGATGGCAGAACTAGCGATGCCGCTGTTGGGATTCTTGGCGCTCAAGGAGGTTCTAAGTAGAAGTATGCCTGAGAAGAAAGTAATCGACGCTATTATCAAATCGTTGGGTATTACTGGAGGGCTCTGTGCAATTTTTATAATTATGCCGGGAACGTTCGTTGATTTTACTGCTTCATCAGATGAACGATTGCTGAGCAGTGGATGGCCGCAGTTCTTGTTGGATGCAATAATAATTGATCGTGAAAGTATCTTGAAAGCGGATGCTATTCGATCTTTTGTGTTTATCATCTTGTCTGCAGGCTTGCTGATCTTATTTGTAAAGAGCATGGTCAGGGAGAATGTATTTTATATTAGCTTGATGGTTTTGGTTCTGGCGGATTTATATCCGGTGAATAAACGATACGTAAGCAGTGACAACTTCATTCGTCAGAAGGTCAAAAATATAGCAGCAAGGCCAACAAGCGCTGATATTAGTATTCTACAGCAGGAGTTCAGCGGAAATCAGGGCGCTAAAGATTTATATGAAAGTTTAATGGCGCAGACTCAGGAGGGGAAGAAAAAAGGTAAGCGAGGTAAGAGAAATATTTCTCAGGAGGAAATGGTAGATCTGCAATTTACGGCGTTAAATTTCAACTCTAACTATCGGGTGATGAATCTAACATTGAGTACATTCAATGATGCCTCCACCGGATATTTTCATAAATCGATAGGTGGGTATCATGGGGCAAAAATGAAACGGTACATGGAATTGGTTTCTTATCATCTGGACCGAAGAAACCGAGGGGTGATGAATATGTTGAATACCAAGTACTTCATTGTACCGGGGGCGGATAATGTACCAACGGCTCAACAAAACCCTGGGGCTTTGGGCAACGCATGGTTTGTAAGTAATATTGAATACGTACCAGATGCTGATGCTGAGAACAAGGCCCTCGGTAGAATTGATCCTTCGATTACCGCAGTTATAGATACGCGGTTCGAACCTTTTCTAGCTGACTTTGTCCTTGATTCTACCGACAATCACGGGACGATATCGATGCTTGATTACAAGCCTAATAAATTGGTTTATGAAAGTGATTTGACAAAAGACCGTCTAGCCGTGTTCTCTGAAATCTATTATGAGCCAAGTTGGAACGCCTACGTCGATGGGGAATTGGTTGATCACTTTCGCGTTAACTATGTGCTGAGGGCAATGGTTGTTCCAGCTGGTAAGCATACAATTGAATTTAAATTCGAACCTGCGCTTTATGGTGTGGGAGAGAAGATAGCACTGGGAAGCTCTTTTTTAGTAATCCTGATCTTCCTTGGCGCTTTATTCAAAGAAATAAAGCCCATGCTGTCAGTTGGAAATGAAGGTGAGGTTAAAGATTAGCAGGTGCCTTGGAGTATCTAGTACTAATGTGATCAGGCCGCGGTTTAGACTGTATGGAATCCAAAAAAGTTTTAGTAATTACCTATTACTGGCCGCCAGCTGCTGGGCCTGGTGTTCAAAGGTTCCTTAAGTTTTGTAAATATCTCCCAGAATTTGGTTGGGAACCCGTTGTCCTGACTGTAGAGGCGGGTAGCTATTCGTCCAAGGATGCATCATTGGATGAAGATATAGTTTCAGGTTTATCAGTTTACAAAACCAAGACTTTCGAGCCATTCACCATTTATAACAAATTAAGAGGTAGTAAAGGAAACACGGTTCCGGTGTCTCTTATGGGTATTAAAAAGGACAAGCGCCTTATCCAACGATTGTCATTATATGTCAGGGCCAATTTCTTTGTTCCTGATGCTAGAAAGGGGTGGAAGTCTTACGCACTGAAAGCAGTAGATCAAATAATGAGTGAACACGATATCTCCGCAATAATAACCACAGGACCGCCTCAGAGCACACATCTGATAGGTTTAGCCATAAAGAAGAAACTGGGAATACCCTGGCTGGCAGATTTTCGTGATCCTTGGACGACGGTTTATTATAATAAGTTCTTTCCTAGAACAGCATCAACTGAGCGAAAGGATAAGTCGATGGAGGATGAAGTTCTTTCGCATGCAGACGCGGTTGTGGCCGTAAGTTCTGGACTTGGAGCAGAGTTCAAGGATAGAGCCAATAAAGTGGAAATAATATATAATGGGTTTGATCATGAAGATATTCCAGAAGCCCAAAGCGAGACTTCGGATTTCTTTACCTTGGAGTACATAGGTAACCTTAAGCCAAATCAGAATCCGGAACAACTCTGGAGCGCCTTAGGGGAGCTGATAGAAGATGAGGATGGATTTAAAGATTTTTTCAGGTTGAATATTACGGGGAACATTGACAAGTACCTGGCAGATGATTTAACCAATAAGTACCGATTGGGTCCTATACTTGACATCATACCATATGTTTCTCATCAGGAAGCCGTAGAAAGAATGGTAAAAACCAGTTTACTCCTTTTTGTCGTCCCAGAGGCCGACAACAATCACCTTATTATCACCGGGAAGTTATTTGAATATATGGCATCCAAGACACCAATATTGTCCATAGGGCCCACTGACGGAGATGCAGCAAAATTATTAAAGGAGGCTGAGCGAGATGAGATGTTAGCATACAATGCGAAGGACGAGATCAAGGAACAGATATTAAGTCAGTTTATAAGTTGGAAGGATGGCGGTAAGATGCAGTGGAAGCATGCGAACTCAGACTTGAATAAATTTTCAAGGAAACATCTAAGTGAGAAATTGGGGAATGTTTTGACTGCAATTGTATCATGAGTCGGGAATTAATAGATATAAGCCAGTTCGACAGAGACAGTTCCTTCTATGGAGAAATTCCATTGCTTCTAACAATCAAAAACTTTGACCTTGCTTCCATCCGAGCTCGTTACCTCAAATCACAGGACAATCCATCAGGCAGGACTGGTAGCGTTGAACGCCGGGAAGCTGGCAAAGGCGGCGTAGCCAGCTTAAAACTCTTCAATGGCAAACTGGAGGACTGTGAGGTCCTTGTTCAGTTAAAAGAACCCAGGGGGATAGACTGCAAGGAGGGGCTCTTTGCATTCTCTTCTGAGGCAAAAGTGTATGTGGTAAGCGATGAGAAAGTTGATGCATTAGAGGATGAGTGGTTTAGTTACATACACACGGTAAATTTTTCACCTTGGGATGAAACGAGGATTTTGGTGTCTTCTTCGGGGTTGGATTGCATCTTTGAACTTGATTTGGTGGATCATTCCCGGGTTTATGAGTGGTTTGCATGGGAGCATGGCTTTTGCGAGGGGATTGATTCAAAAACGGGTGAAGCACTTCAGCTAACGCGAAAACCGGAAGATGCACAACGATTTGAAAGGGAAGGGGTAGCGCATCTGCTAATTGAGAATCCCGCAGGGGCCAGTCTTCCTACTGCTAATCGCGCGGCTTTTATAAACTCCGTGTTTTATGATGAAAACGATGAGTCGCAGATATTGGCTACTTTCTTCCACGAAGGGAAAGTATACAGCATTGATCGCAACTCAGGATTAGCTGTAGAAAGAATCGGTAATTTGTCGAAGCCGCATGGAGGAAGGAACTACGGGAGCAAATTTCTCGTTACCAGTACTGGAAGTGGTGAAGTGGTCATTGGCGAGAACCAAGAGTTGCAAATATTTACAGTTGCGAATTTAGAGGGTAAGCCTGCAGGCCTTGGTGATATGGAGTGGGTTCAAAACACGGTTGGGACTGGAGAGCTCCTGATTGCAATTGACTCAAACCGCACTTCATTTGTCATTGTTGACCCAGTCCGCAACCTATTTGATATGGTTCCTTATGATGAGAATTGGGCCGTGCAGGATGCAGTAGTTGGGCAGCTGAGTGAAGAAAAGAAAACCCTGATAAGGCAGCTGGTTTAGGCTATCCAGCGTATAAGCTCGAAAGCTTCGGCAAACTCGGTATTTACCTGACAACCTCTTACCCTTGCCAGGCCGTCAAACAAGGCGCGATCGCTGTATTTCCTGAATTCTTGAGACTTGTATTCCTGAATAGCCTTCCATTTAGCATCCAGGTGATCGGCATTTAGCTTGACAAAGTAATCGTTGCTGAACTTGAAGGAATTCCACGGTACCTCATATCCAAGCATATTGCAGTTCTTGAACGCCCTCACCCCTTCCTTATAAATTACCTGATGATCCTGATGCACGTCATTTGAGTTGGGCATGAATACCGTATCAGGATCAATTTCAGCTCTCAGCTTTATCATCTCTTCCAATATGCTCTGCCTGTGCTCGGGAAAGTCCCTTACGGAGAATTGATAAGTTTTGATTCTCTCAGCCGGAATACCCAGATGGCTCACTGCATTTTCCAACTCCTGGAACAGCACATCTTTTGAAAAACCTTCGGGAATAGACTTGGCGCAGGGCGAAAAGGCTGCATACCAGAATTCTGTTCCCTCTCGTGACATTTTGCAGATCGTACCTCCAGTTGAGAATTCTCCATCATCAGGATGTGGTGCCAATATGAGTGCTCTTGTCATTTTCTTCAATAAATCCCTCTATAAACGCTAAAGTAACGATTTTATTAAGCAGGGCTTATCATGTGCTGTAGGATTCTCCGAAACCCAGCTGTGCTAAGTATTCGTAAGTAGGTGTAAACTCCTGTTTCAACCGCTGATTTAGGCCTTCTGGGATTTTTTCCTTTCTGGCTGTCCCCAGTAAATATAACAGCATGGATTTCGATTGATGCATGAATTTACTCTGAATCAAGGTGCTGTATAATTTGGGATTGTGCACCTTGATTGGCCTGATTGTCATCTTGTACAGGCTTCTAAAGAGACGGGAACCCGTTGCATT
>DTRK01000051.1 GCA_012965955.1 Flavobacteriales bacterium | reverse complement strand
TGCTTATCGGGTGAAGAAGCTCAGTATTGCTTCTGACGAGGAAGACTTCCACAGCCTGTACCGCCTTCTACAAGTACTGGCCAACTTGAGCCCCTATCGGGAATTTCTACACGACAAGTATAAGGTTTAGTTCTCTTCAGCGGTTTAGGGTGTCCAAAAAGAAAACCCCCACCTTTCGGTGAGGATTTTCTCTGAGGTCGCGAGCGGATTCGAACCGCTGTAACTGGTTTTGCAGACCAGTGCCTAAGCCACTCGGCCACGCGACCGTATTGGTTGCAGATTATTGATTATAGCTTGGAAAATTGAAGATTCGGAGGAAATGAACTCTCTTCTATCTGTCTCCACAACCGGTGGCGAAATTAAACAATTACTCCTTAATCGTTACACTGACCTTCTGAACAATACCCTTTAGAGGTGGGTTGAATTTTGATACTGTTAGCTCTATGGTGTCTATTTCTGGAAACTCATGCTTGATCTTATTAACCATCCGTTGTGCTGCATGCTCCAATAGGTTCGAACGTACGGCCATTTCAGCCTTAACCAGTTCATAAATCGATTCGTAGTTAAGCGCAGCCTCCAGATCATCTGTCTCGCCAGGCCCGGAAATATCAAGATCAATATTCAGGTCAACAATAAATTTATTGCCCCGTGTAATTTCATCATCATAGTAACCGTGATGAGAAAAAAACTCCATTCCAGATAACATAATTCGTCCCATTAGCTTCTTCTAAAAATAGGCGCGTAAAGTTATAACAAAATTCCTCCCTGGAGCACTTATACCAGAGGCAAAATGCCGGTAATGGGTATCGGCAATATTCTCAATACCCAACTGAATCCAGAGCACCCGATGATTTTCTACTTCCTGGAGCGTTTGTTCTTGCTCATAATACGGTGTTTTGATCTTGAACTCATAAGATCCGTTGAAGTTAATCGTATACCATGCCGGCATTCCGTCTTCAGTCGCCTCAGATAAATTGTCAACGCTTGGCGAGCCGTACTCAGATAACCTCTTCCACCCATTATAATGAGAGTACAAGCTCAACTTAAGGGGCTTTAATTTCTCTCCTTTGAGAAACATATAGTTCAGTGCCGTTTTCCCAAATACTGGCGGTATATGTGACATGCGGACTTTGTCGGTCAGATCTTCCCCATAAGTATAGTTAGCATTGCTCTCCAGGCTCAACGTTTTTGTAACCCGCAATTTGACACCGAAAAACGCACCGTAAATGATGGCCTCATTAGCGTTGATATTGGCGGTAATTTGCAGTGTGTCGCCGTCATATACCATTGTGGAATTCCCATTGAGTTTAAAGTCGCGCCTTACGATTGCATCTGTTAAATAGGTGTAGTAACCGATCACCTTAATCCCTGAGACCCTGTCTTTGAACTTTTTGCTAATACTCAACTCAGCACTCTTCACAAATTCAGGAACGAGATTGGGATTGGGCACGACCACATAATCGTCCTTGGCAAAAACTTTACCGTAGTCATCTACATTAGGTGCCCTGAATCCAGTTGCAGTAGAAATATTGAATTGCCACAGGGGGGATGGCCTCAAAACCAGCCCGGCACTTCCGTTGAACGCACTTGTGTTGATTGTAATATTATCAAAGGTGAAATTATAGGGATTGGCCTCTTCAAATTTGGACAACATAGCAATCTGGCTGTATCTGATTCCAGCGTTGAGCAGCGTTTTCTTGTTCAGCCACCATTTATATGTGAGGTAGGCCGCCGCTGATTGAATGTCACTGCCCCCATCAGGATATCGTGTTGGTGCATATGAATGTGAACTGTCTTGTATGTTATATGTCAGCGCATCTGACATCACCTTGTTATAGGTGAACTCGGCCCCATACTGGAAACTCCTAACCGAATCAATGACCTTAAACATGTCAGCATTGAATGTCAGCACATCTACCAGCTCATTCCTGGTAGTCCTAAAGTCATTTAGGTATTTTCGGGTAATCCTCTCTTCCGCAACTTTTTGATAGCCAAATATTATTGTTCCTTCATCGTAAAAGGAAGTTTTGGCCGTGAGATCAGTGGTCAGGGCAGTGAACAGGCGTTCCTGAGGGCCATAATACCATTCCGCGTATCTTAGTGTATCATTCTTTATATCATTCATTTTGTCGTATCTGGGAATAAGCGAAGATGAAGAGTATTGAACATTAAGGGTAAATCCTACCTTGGGGTTAGGCCTGTAGAAGATCTTCTGCAGCAGATTTACTTGATTGTATCCGGTGTTTCGCTGGAGATTGGTCTGTTCATTAACCAACATGGTGTCATTCCCCTGAAGTGTTTTATAGTAATATTTGGTAAGCTTCCCAAAATCCGGATAGTCTGACCTGTGCTTAGCCCCTGCCCTTAAATCCCCAAAAACACTGTGTGTGATCCCTGTCAGTAAGCCAACTTTCTTAAAGCCAACCTGGAAGTCAAAGTGAGTTGTTGTCTCTCGATTCGCAGAGGAATAACGAATATACCCGTTGATCTTTTCGTTGGTCGTGGAGTCATTGTAAGCCAGTAGGGGCCTTTTGGTATAAAAGTGCATCACGCCTCCAAGTGCATCGCTACCATATATTACCGAGCTAGGGCCAAAAATAATTTCCGTCCTTTCCAGTACTGAATTGTCGATTGTTATCACATTCTGCAAGTGTCCACTCCTGTATATCGCATTGTTCATCCGAACGCCGTCAACCACGAGTAAAACTTTGTTGGCTTCAAACCCGCGAATTACTGGACTGCCTCCACCCATCTGGCTTTTTTGTACTGAGATAGCACCACTGCTCATCAACATATCCGCAGTTGTTTGGGGATTCAGGCTCGCGACATCACGGTAGTCGATAATCTCCATTTGAGCTGAAATATCCTCTCTTTTCTCCTCTATTTTGGAAGCTGAAAGCACAACTTCTTTCAGCATGTGAACATCTCTAACCAGGTACATTTTAAACTTCATAGCCTGTAGCTGACGCTTGGTGTAGAAAAAGTTTATATAAGATGGATGCTGAAATATTATGGTGTCTCTAAGCTCAAATACCTCCAGGCTCATCTCTCCATTCCTATTGGAGATTACTGAGGTGCCTCCCCCTGTACTGAAAGCGGCTACGTTTTCTATTCTCTTTTCAGTCGCTCTGTCAAAAATTTGTAGGGTTTGCGCATTAACCGAAAAACTGCACAGCACAACAAAGGTGAATAATGCCATCGGCCTGATAAGAAAAGAGTATGCGTTTGTCCTGCTATTCACCTTCTCTCTCCAATTTATTGCATAACCGTTTGTAGAATTTTGTGCGACTTAATCTCTAGTCTGGCATCTAAATGCAAATTATAAAATGCTATCATGTGATTTACCAAATCATTTCTCTGGGCAGACGATAATTTAATGCTGGAAATATTACTTGTATTTGCTTCCAGCATACGTTGCAATAATCCCGACGATTCCTTGTCCATCCAATCTCCATGCTGAGGCACCTCCTCACAGAACACCCCTTCTCGTTTATCAAAATAGCAGGTTGACCCTGATGTAGGCAGGGACGGATAGAACCCCAGGTATCCAGTAAGTTCAAGCATAAACAGGAGATGGTAGTTTGCTACGCTCCCGTCCTCGGCTTCCAGATCACCAATGAATTGCATTAGAAAATCGAAGAGGCTTTGGTTAGGCTCTTCTTCCCTGATAGTTCTGAACAATACCTCCGCAATAAAGATGGCCAATGGCCCTTTTACCATATCCAAACCAATCTGAGAAGTAGGGTTAATAGCGTTAGCGTATTTTACTCGCTGCAGGTTTCGTTTGTCTCTGTTGTAAACTCCCATGTCAAGCATTGACAGGGGTTGAAGAATGTTGGATTTTATTTTCGCTTTTCGTGTACGTACACCATTAATGATGTATGACTGCAGGCCATACAACTCAGTATACACCTTTGTCACCACGCTGGTCTCGCCGTAATTTATCTGGTACAGAACTATTCCTCTTGTGCTGTAAATCAATCCGCAATATTTAAGAAACAGAAGCGCTAAGATACGAATACCTTTTCATCGCATTGAGCGGATAAAGATATCCTGGGCCCTATTTCAAAGAAGGAGTTTCTTGTCCGCGATAATCTCATTATCCAGCTGGTTAAAATGGCGACATTTGTCCTGATAGCTGAACGTCGCTCTACCCTGGAGAAGGATTGGCCTGCAACGATAGCCTAGATAATATATGGAGACAGTACCACAGTGAGCACCAAAATGAATAATGCGATACCCCCTATCTGCTTAAGCTTATTGAGCGCTCCTCCTCAGTTAATCAGCATGATCTTTGTAACAACTGTTTGTGATCCATCCTCATTGGTTGCAAATACCAGGTATATTCCAGTATGTGCCTTTTCCCCACTGAAGTTCTTTCATCCCATACCGCTTGTCCTCCAAGTGCTTTTGTTTGATAGACAAGGGCACCAGATATATCCGTAATCTTTACATCTGCATCCGTAACCAATCCTTTTATGGCTATAGACCCAGTATAGCCTTCACGAACAGGATTTGGGTAAGCATACACATCAGTGTGCGTAAGGGCGCCTGCTGTCGCAGTGCCTTTATAAGATATTATACCCTTCTCCGTACCAAAAAACACTTCGCCATTCCCCTGATTGATTGCAATGGTAATGATGTTGTCAGAAATGAGAGGGCTGTTATCAGTGGTAAAATGTTGTAGCTCTGTTGTCCCATCTTCTGACATGAGAAACACGCCGGCATTCTCCGTTCCCAGCCACTTTCTGTTCGCACCGTCAACGGCCAGGGCCGTAACAGCTT
>DTRK01000050.1 GCA_012965955.1 Flavobacteriales bacterium | reverse complement strand
AGGGTCTGCCGCCATTTGTTTGGCTTCCTTATAATAGGTAGAACCCGTTTGCCAAATGACTTGAAATCCACTTTCGAAGAAAAGATCAAGGCTTGCTCCCATTCCCTCATTGATGGAGCGTGCTCCAAGACTACCTCCCACGGCAAGCACAGTTTTGAGGTTTTCATCCAATCCGAAATGACTTCTTCCAAAATCTCCCTTGCCTTGCAAATCCAGAATGTCCTTCCGTACTGGATTGCCTGTGAGCATTATTTTATCAGCCGGAAAAAACCTGTCCATCCCTTCATATGCTACGCAGATCTTCTCCACGTTTTTAGCAAGCAGTCTGTTGGTTACACCCGCGAAAGAATTCTGTTCCTGAATCAATGTAGGAACACCTTTACCAGCTGCAGCTTTCAGCATTGGGCCGCTGGCATACCCCCCCACTCCAACAACCACGTCTGGTTTAAATGAGCCAACAATATTTCTCGCCTTTACCATGCTGTGTATCAACTTAAATGGGAAGCTCAAATTCCTGATGGATAAGCTCCTTTGAAAACCGCTGATCCAGAGTCCAATGATCTCGTACCCGGCAGCCGGCACCTTCTCCATCTCCATCCTATCGGAAGCACCAACAAAGAGTAATTCAATATCAGGCTGTTGAGCCGTAAGCGCATTGGCAATTGCAATTGCCGGGAAAACATGCCCACCGGTGCCTCCACCACTTATTATTACACGTGCCAATGTCTAATTAAATTAGTATCCAGATATAAATTTAGTCCGCAAGAATTGAGACGGTTGACCAGGGCCAAGGCAGATACACCGCAGTCCACGAGGTGTGTTCCAAAAGCTTACGCCATGGCCAGTTTTCTTCTTCCCTTCGGTGCAACGGTATCTTCCTGTCCCGTACTTTTACTAACACTCAAAATAATTCCCAGGGCGATACTCGTAAACAAAATTGACGTACCCCCCATGCTTACCAGGGGTAATGTCATGCCGGTGACCGGAAATAGGTTCACCGCTACGGCCATGTTGATCATCGCCTGAAAAACCAAACTCAAGCAACATCCCATGGCGAGTAAAGTGCCAAATGCACCGGGACTTCTGGACACGATCCGTATCGTTCGGAAAAGAAGTATCAAATACATAAGAATGATCACGGTGGCTCCCAAAAAACCATACTCCTCTATTATGATTGCGAAGATGAAATCAGAATACGGGTGTGGCAAGAAGTTTCTCTGCGTACTATTGCCAGGACCGACCCCTAGCCATCCTCCTTTGGCAATAGCGATTTTTGATTGTTGAACCTGGTAATTCCCTTCGGTGTCACCGCTCACGAAATGTTCAATACGATTTTTCCAGGTCTCCAGCCTGCCCTGTGATGGCGTAAGCATCAAAAGGCCCACCACGCAGCAAAGGCCAACGATCCCAATGCCCATCAATGACAGGAGGTACTGCATTTTGACACGCCCGATGAACATCAAGCAAATACAGGTCATAAAAAGTACAGCTGCCGTTGATAGATTGGCGGGTAAGATCAACCCGCAAACAAGGAGAACCGGAAATATTATAGGAAGAAACGCCGATTTCAGGTCTTTGATTTGGCTTTGTTTCTTGGAGAGCAGGCGCGCCACGAACATGATCAGAGCCAGCTTTGCCAGATCGGAAGTCTGAAACGTGATGCCCACCACTGGCAGCGTTAGCCACCTGGGTGCCTGATTCAGCGTCGTCCCCATGAACAGCGTAATTATCAGCAGGGGTACTGCAATCCAAATCAACAATTGCGACACCCTGGAGTAATAGGTGTACTTGACATTATGGGCAAGATACATGAGCACCAGGCCGGTTATCAAGATCGCAAAGTGTTTTAACAGGTAATATTCCGTATTGCCCTGCTGGTACTTATAAGCAAGCGTTCCTGTGGAGCTGTACACAGCCAAGACAGAAAAAATGGATAGTATAACAACTACTATCCAAATAGTCCTGTCTCCTTTTATCAAGTCGCTGATTCGTTCCATCTCCGTTTTTTACAGTTCTCTTACCGCTCTTTTAAATCTCCATCCGCGTTCTTCGTAATTCTTGAACATGTCAAAACTCGCGCAGGCCGGTGATAAGAGGACGATGTCTCCCTTTTTCCCAAACCGGTACGCTTTCTTGACGGCATCCTCCATGGACACAGCATCGACGATCAGCTCCTGGTCTTCACGAAAGCTTCGGTGTATCTTTCGATTTGATTTGGCATCAGCGCCAATACAAACTATGGCTTTCACCTTCTTGGATACCAGCTCCTTGAGCTCATTGTAATTGTTGCCTTTATCGACTCCACCTACTATCCAAACAACAGGTTTGGTCATGCTTTCAAGCGTATACCAGGTTGAGTTTACATTGGTGGCTTTTGAGTCATTAATAAACTCAATGCCGTGAACCTTAACAACATGCTCCATCCGGTGCTCTAAGCTGGTAAAATTCATCAGACTATGCCTTATAACTTCTTTCCGAACTTCTAAAATCCGGGATACAACGCCTGCGGCCATGGAGTTGTAGATATTGTGCTTACCCTGTAGGGCTAATTCTTGTAATAACATATTGAACTGTATTTGATTGATTTGGATTAATAAACTTTCGTTTTCTATATGTGCGCCTCCATCCACTTTTTCTTTTATGGAAAAAGGAACCAAGACAGCGTTTGTCTTACGTTTTTCTATTTCACTAATTACTAACTGGTCATCATGACAATAGATCAATGCGCCATCATCCTTCAGCAGCTCGAGAATTTTCATCTTCGAGTCAGTATAATTTTGCATCTCTCCTTCATACCTGTCCAAATGGTCAGGAGTGATATTCAGCAGGACCCCTATGTCCAAAGCAAACTCCTTCATCCCATCCAGCTGAAAGCTGCTGAGCTCGATCACGAAATAGTCGCGATCTTTTTCCGCAACCTGCCTTGCCAGGCTGTCGCCTACATTTCCGGCCATCCCCACATCCATTTTGGCATTGGTGAGAATGTGATGGATTAAATTTGTTGTGGTAGTTTTTCCGTTAGTCCCGGTAACTCCTATCATTACCGCTTTCGAATATCTACCTGCAAATTCAAGCTCATCAATCACTCCGATGCCCATCGATCTGATCTTTTGGATCAACTCGATATTGTCGGGTATGCCCGGGCTCTTTACAACTTCAACAGCTTCAAGGATCTTATCCTCCGTATGCTGTCCCTCTTCCCAGTCAATTTCAAGATTTAAAAGAACGTCCTTATACTCTTTCTTTATCTCCCCTTTATCAGATACAAATACCTGATATCCCTCTTTATGCGCGAGTACCGCGGCTCCAGTTCCACTTTCACCAGCTCCTAGTACTACCAGCTTCTGCATTTTCCTCTTTGATGCATCATCATCTTAGCTTCAAGGTTATCACTGTCAACACGGCGAGCATTACGCCCACGATCCAGAACCTTGTCACTATTTTTGACTCGTTGAAACCCAATTTTTGAAAGTGGTGATGCAGCGGTGCCATGCGAAATATTCTCCTGCCTTCGCCAAATTTATTTTTGGTGTACTTGAAATATCCTACCTGTACCATTACAGAGAGGTTCTCCACCAGGAATATGCCGCATAGAATAGGAATGAGCAGCTCCTTGCGAATTGCGATGGCCAATACAGCGATGATCCCACCCAGGGCCAGGCTGCCGGTATCACCCATGAACACCTGGGCGGGGTAAGAATTATACCATAGGAAGCCAACACATGCGCCCACGAATGCGCTGATATAAATTACCAGCTCACCCGTATATGGGATGTACATGATGTTCAGAAAATCAGCGAAGAAAATATTTCCTGAAACGTACGCCAGCACACCAAGAGCACCTCCAATAATCGCGGAAACCCCCGTTGTAAGCCCATCGAGGCCATCTGTAATATTGGCTCCATTGGAGACCGACGTAATAATCAAAATAACAATGGGAATAAACACCAGGAAGCTCCACCAAGCCCCGTCTTTACCCCAAAAGCCAAGGATACTTGAATAATCAAATTCATTGTTTTTAAGGAAGGGGATGGTCGTCTTCATTGATTTAGACTCCTTCCACACAAAATTCCTATCAGCAGTATAATCAGACTTCTCCAACATGCTTGCTTCGGCAGTATGTTCAGCAGGTGCTGGTATCTTCTCTTTAATGACCACCGTGGGATTGAAATACAGCACCAAGCCCACAACCAGGCCCAGCACTACCTGCCCCATTATTTTGAAACGCCCCGCAAGCCCCTTCTTATCCTTCTTAAATACTTTGAGGTAATCGTCAATGAAACCTATTATTCCCAGCCATACCGTGGTGAGGATCATCAGCAGAACGTAAATGTTGTCCAGCCGGGCGAATAATAATACCGGAACGAGAATTGCCCCCAGGATGATGAGTCCACCCATGGTCGGTGTGCCCTCCTTCTCTTTCTGTCCGTCTAATCCCAATTCCCGAATGGTCTCTCCAACTTGCTTTTTCAGCAAAGCAGATATTATCCTTTTGCCAAATACCATGGAGATCAAGAGCGAGGTCATTACTGCGAGGGCAGCCCTAAACGAGATGTATTGGAACACACTCGCACCGATCAGGTGATACTCATTTTCAAGATATTCAAATAGATAATAGAACACTATTATTGGGTTATTGGTAATTAGTTATTGCTCATCATTTCACATGCTTCCAGTAATACTTGCTTGTCATCAAAAGGTATTTTCTCCCCTTTTATATCTTGATATTTTTCATGTCCCTTTCCGGCAATCAGAATGATGTCATCTTTTTTTGCCAGGGCACAAGCTGTTCTTATCGCTTCTTTTCTATCGACTATTGAAAGCACTTTGGCTGAATACTGCGGTTGCACCCCCTTTTGCATATCCTCTAAAATCGCTTCAGGTTCTTCAGACCTGGGATTATCAGAAGTCAATATGACCTTACTGCTTTTCTCGCAAGCCAGCGCCGCCATCATAGGCCTTTTCGCAACATCCCTGTCGCCTCCACATCCAGCAACGGTGATCACCAGCTCATTCCCGGTGCGCATATTATTAATGGTGGAGAGGACGTTGTCCAGAGCGTCAGGTGTGTGCGCGTAATCCACAATGCCGATGATTCCAGAACCTGCTATAAAGCAATCAAACCTACCGTCAACAGGTTCAAGAGCACTTAGTTCAGTGAGTATCTCCACTTGTTCGTGCTCCGTTAACCTGGCAACAGCGTAAGCCACCAGCAGGTTGTAGGCATTGAACTCTCCCAGCAGTTTGGACCAGAACTCGCTACCATCAATTTTCAGGAACAAGCCGGTAAATAGGTTCTCCAATACCTTGCATTTGTAATCTGCCTTCGCCCGTGTACTGTAGAACGACTTGTTGGCATTGGTGTTCTGCAGCATTACCGAACCTTGCTTGTCGTCCTTATTGGACAGGGCAAAGGCAGCAGCCGGAAGGTTGTCAAAAAACTCCTTCTTCACTGATATGTACTCATCGAATGTCTTATGGTAATCGAGGTGTTCATGGGTGATATTGGTGAATACACCACCAGCGAATTGCAAACCGGAGATACGTCTCTGCATAATTGCGTGGGAGCTCACCTCCATGAAGCAAAAGGCGCAGTCACTTTCCACCATCTTGTTTAGCAATCCATTGAGTTGCAGGGCATCTGGTGTGGTATGCGTTGCCGCTATTTCTTCTTTATCGATCCGGTTTGACACGGTAGAAATCAAACCCACCTTATAGTCCAATTTCCTGAACAAGTTGAACAACAGTGTAGCTACAGTCGTCTTCCCATTTGTTCCCGTTATGCCAATCAGGTTGAGTTTCGAGGATGGATTATCGTAGTAATTGGAAGCGATAATTCCCAGAACTTCAGCGCTGTCCTTCACCCGTACATAGGTCACATCATCATTGATTTTTTTAGGGAGCTCTTCGCAGACAATTGCTATAGCCCCCTTTTCGATGCTTTCATAGATGAATTCATGCCCATCCACCTGTGTCCCACGTGTAGCCACAAACAGCGTATTGTTGACCACCTGCCTGGAATCAAAACAGATATTCTGTATCACGCGCTCAGTGGCGCCAATTACTTGCTCCAATCCCGCCTTGTATATGAGTTCACTTAGATGCTTCATCAGGACAGTTCCAATATTATTTCGCTTCCGCTGTAAATCTTCGAACCGGCCTTGATCGATTGCCTGACGATCATTCCGCCACCGACCAATCGAACCCGGAGCCCTGCATTCTCAAGCACGAAAATTGCATCCTGTGCCGTCATTCCTATCACATTGGGAACCTTCCCTTTCTCGATATCTTCATCCAGCCTTCTCACCTCAATACTCACAATGCTATCCTTGGGTATAGCAACTGCCCAAGTGGATTCCATATCCTGATAGTCGGCTGGGATATCAAGCCTTGAAAGGATATATTCCAGGTCATCCTGAAAACCGTAGGTAACATACGGCATGGGCGATGAGCCATCCTCACGCCTGGCCCAACTCTCCGGGTTTTTGTCAACAAGATTTTCGTGGATTTCAATTGAGCTGGCGTATACCTTGTCAGCAATATCCCGAAATATTGGCCCTGCTACCTGATTTCCATAATAGACATTCTTAGAAGGTGCATTGACGACAACTATGCAGGAATATTTTGGATTCTCTGCAGGGAAGTAACCGCAGAACGATGCCTGATAGCTGTATTGCCCTTCGTACTTGTAACCGTATTTCCCGTTAGCTATTCGTGCCGTCCCGGTCTTACCTGCTATTCGATATGTACTGTTGCGCAGGTTGCGCCCGGTGCCATCTGTTATCACACCCTCGAGCATTGTCTTCGCGTCGTCAATCGTCTCCCTTGAGCATATTGATTCGTTTAGCACTTCTGTTGGAAAGGACTTTATGACCTTACCCCGTCTTCTGATCTCTTTTATAAACTGGGGCTTCACCATACGGCCATCATTTGCAATGGCATTGTAAAAGGTGAGTATCTGCAGCGGGGTTTGCATCACTTCATAACCCACAGCCATCCACGGAAGTGTGATGCCCGACCAGTCGTTGTCACGCGGCTTTTTGATCATGGGCTCGCCCTCTCCAGCGATGTCTACTCCAAGCGGATCGTTAAGGCCCATTTTATATAGCCTGTCGACAAATTGTTGCGGATTATTTTTATAGCATCGATAGATCAGCTTAGACAATGCCACATTTGAAGACTTTTCAAATGCTTCACGCACGGTAATCACACCGTAGCCTCCCTGACGTGAATCGTGCATGACCTGATCGTAGAACTGAACGGAGCCATCCTCGGTATCAACGGTATCCTCCAGGGTTAGATGCCCATCCTCGATGGCCGCGATCAATGCCGCGAGCTTGAAAGTAGAGCCAGGCTCCGTACTCTCCCCTACTGCATAATTGTACCACTCATAATAGGCACCTGAGTTGCTTCTTTTTAAGTTGGCAATAGCTTTTATTTCCCCTGTTTCCACCTCCATCAAAACCACGCAGCCATGGTCAGCATCGTTCTTGGATAGCTGATACGCCAGTGCATTGTGCGCTACATCCTGAATATTGACATCAATTGTGGTAACGATATCCGACCCATCCTCGGGTTCTACCTCAAGGGCATCGTGAATTGGTTTCCAGACTCCCCCTGATATTTTTTGCTCCAAACGGTGCCCATCTACCCCGCGCAGGTACTGGGCATAAGCCCCCTCCAGTCCCACCGGACGAACATCCGGACGGTCGAAACCAATGGTACGCGCTGCCAATTGATTAAAGGGCTTTTGCCTTCGGTTTATTTGCTTATAGATAAACCCGCCGCGGTATCTCCCCAATCTGCAAATTGGGAATTGCTTTAGCGCCTTTAGCTCATTGTAATTTGCAGATCGCTGAATGAGATGATATCTATTTCCGTTTCTTCGGGCTTTAACGAGTTCCTTTCTGTATTGGCTTTCAGTCTTAAAAGGAAATAGAATGGCCAAATGAAATGCGAGAGAATCTATGTTCGCATTGAATATTTCATCCGTCAATGCCGGAAGCTGGGTATCAAATCGAATTTCGTAATTGGGAATAGAAGTAGCCAGTAAGCTCCCGCCTGAAGCATAGATGTTCCCGCGAACTGCTTTGATCTTATGAATCTCCGTCGTTGTCGTTTCAGCAAGGGAGCGCCACTTGTCGCCTTCGATATTTTGAATTTGGAAGGTCTGGTAAATGATCCCCAGGCCCATTAAGCAGATGATAAAGTAAATCAAATAGACCCGCCACAAGATGTCTTTCCTGACATCCATCTTACCCAGGGATAATTTCATTTTACTCATCGCCTACCGCTATTTTCTTTGGTGGTGTTACCGGCTCCTTCAACCCCATGTCCGCTACTGATTTAGCAACTTCTGACTGCCTGCTTTTGAACATCAGCTCGAACTTAGTCGTGATGTATTCCGACCTCAGATCCTTTATCTCCTTTGTGAGCACATTGGTTTCCCGCACCATGCTTTCTGCATAGTGAGTATTGCCGATATATCCGATCAACAATAGCGTGATGAACAAGATGTACGGAAGGCTTCGGAGTGCATTCTTGCGGTTTAAAAAGTCACCGTTCAGGACACCTAAAAAACTGCGGGTAATAGACCACTTGTTCTTCCTGTTTATGTTTTTCCTTATTGCCATTGCTAGATCTTTTCTGCTATGCGTAACCTCGCACTTCGTGCCCGGCTGTTCTCAGAAACCTCTTGCTCCGTCGCTTCAATTGGCTTCCTGCTTACCGCGGCAAATACCCGCTTGGGGTTACCGTAAAAGTCCTTTTCCAGCTCACCTTCAAATTTTCCTTTTGCCATGTAATTCTTGACCAGTCTATCTTCGAGAGAGTGGTAAGATATCACCGCGAGCCGCCCTCCCTTTTTCAAGATTTGAGAAGAGGCTTCGAGCAGCTCCTTCAAGGCGTTGAGCTCATCGTTCACTTCAATTCGCAACGCCTGAAAGACCTGGGCATAGAACTTCTGCTCCTTCCCCTTTTTGGCAAAGTGCGACAGCACTGCCTTGAGATCTTCTGTAGTGTGAATCGGCTTCTTTTGCCTTGCCTCAACCATGGCCCTGGCTATGGCCCTGCTCTGCTTCAACTCTCCATAATGCCACATGATATCGCGCAGTGCACTTTCCTCATATTCATTGACCACCGCTGATGCAGTTGCTCCGTTAGAAACATCCATGCGCATGTCAAGCTTCGCATCGAACCTGGTGGAAAAGCCCCTTTCCGGAACATCAATTTGGTGTGACGAGATTCCCAGATCAGCAAGCAGCCCATCCACCTCGCTGATTGCCTGCTCTGCTAACTTTGCCTGAACATTGCGAAAGTCCGAGGCTATCAGCTGGAAATTTTCGTTGTTCGGCACGTTGTTCATTGCATCCTGGTCTTTATCGAAAGCTATGAGCCTTCCAGTGGTCAACTTTTTTAGAATCGCCCTGGAGTGGCCACCACCTCCGAACGTCGCATCTACATAAATTCCCTCTGGTTTGATCTCCAATCCCTGCACGCTTTCCTCAAGCAATACCGGTTCATGGTAAGCATCAACCATTCTTTTGCTGATTGCCCATTACCTTCTCCGCCAACGTGGCGAAATCGATATCCGGATTGTTGATCACATCCTCGTACTTGTCCTTATCCCATATTTCAATCATGTTGATCACGGAAGTGACCACTATGTTTTTTTTAATCCCGGAGAATTCAATCAGGTCCCTGGGGATCAGTATTCTCCCGGTCGAATCGAGCTCAATTGGCTTCAGCCCGGTTGTGAACATGCGGATGAAATCGAGATTCTCCTTCACGAACCGATTCAGCTCATTTACATCGCGAACAAGCAGATCCCATTCAGACATGGGATATAGCTCCAGGCAGGGACGAAAGATGCTGCGCTTCAGAATAAAGCCATCCTTTAGCAAGGGAGTGAGCTGCTTCTTGATCCCAACTGGAAGCATCAAACGGCCCTTGGAATCGGCCTTGCATTCATATGCCCCAATTAGATTTATCATCACATCTTCTGATTAAGGTGTAAATATAAAGCAATTTCTACCACATTCTACCACTTTTTACCACATTGTTAATAACTTTTGTAATGAGCGCGGCAGCAGCGGGATTGGCTTAACGCTATAAGTGATTGGATAACAATTCTTTAAACTGTATTTTGCGAAGTTGAAATTGGTGGGAAGGGTTCGCTTTTTGGCCAACTCAGGTGCCTGGATTGCACATTCTGATGCCAGCTGGTGACACAATCTTCATCATCATAAAAATAATTACATTTGGCTTGCCTGTCCGGAAGGCAGGCTCGTACGTTTTGCCCTATGGAAGATCAAATAAAAAGTGAAAGTGGATTTCGGTATCTGGAGACGGGAGAAGGCCCTGTGCTTCTGCTCCTTCATGGCCTCTTTGGGGCCCTGAGCAACTTTGAAGAGGTCATCAATGGATTCTCAGGAAAATATAAAGTCATCGTCCCGCTTTTACCCCTTTATGAACTTCCTCTGAAGAATACCAACGTGAACAACCTGGCCATTTTTGTGCGTGATTTCATAAAAATGATGGGGCTAAAAGATGTCACAACGTTGGGTAATTCCCTTGGGGGGCATGTGGCTTTGGTTTGTGCCGTAGATTATCCCGAAAACATCAGCAGAATGATACTCACCGGGAGTTCCGGCTTGTACGAAAACAGCTTCGGCGGGGGCTATCCCAGAAAGGGGGACAAGGAATATCTGCGCAAGAAAATAGAGCTCACCTTTTACGATCCAAAGCATGCAACAGACGCGCTGGTAGACGAGTGCCACGCCGTTGTAAATGACAGGAACAAGCTCATTCGAATACTCTATTTTGCGAAATCAGCAATCCGGCATAATCTCAAAGATGACCTCCCTGGCATTCAGATCCCGACCTGTCTTATTTGGGGTGAAAACGATGCTATAACACCACCAGACGTGGCAGAAGAGTTCAACAGCCTGATACCGAATTCAGAGCTGAAGTGGATTGCCAAATGCGGGCACGCACCAATGATGGAACGCCCGGAAGAGTTCAACACTTTGGTACGTGAATGGCTTGACCAGAATTTGAGCTGATTGGGATCTCAACATCCTGGGAAAAAAGTAAGTTCCGTGAAAATCAACACAGCTACATTTGTAATCAGTGCCGTCAATATTGCTGGCTGCCCGAAACCAACACTTCCTGAATATGCTTTCATCGGCAGGTCCAACGTTGGAAAATCATCGCTGATAAATGCCCTGACCGGACGGAATAAATTGGCAAAAATTTCCAACACTCCGGGCAAGACCAGGCTGATCAACCACTTCTTAATTAATGACAATTGGTACCTGGTAGATCTACCCGGGTATGGCTATGCCAGGATCTCAAAAAAGGACCGGGCTGCATGGGGTAAAATGAGCGAAGAGTACATTCTCAACAGGCCCAACCTGCTGACCGTTTTCCTGCTCATAGATTCGAGACATGCTCCTCAAAAATCCGACCTGGAGTTCATTGAATGGATGGGAGGGAATGAGATCCCGTTCAGCATGGTGTATACCAAAACCGACAAGCTGTCCAAGCGGGAATTGTCAGACAATTTAGAGAGTTATCAAGCAGTCCTGAATGAAGTTTGGGAAGAGCTTCCCACTGCTTTCGTTACATCATCAGCCAAAAAACAGGGCCTTGAAGAAGTGCTTTCCTTTATCGAAAACACCAACAAATTATTCTCGAAATCGTAGAGGCTCGTCGTGTAGAAATAGAGAGGCCCTCAGGAATTGCCTATTTCTTTTCTTTACTTAAAATATTCATCTTCTCTCCAAAGTGTGCGCAGTAGTCGCGCAAATCACCGGCCACAGCTTTTTCCCCTGTGGCTTTCTCGAATGTGTCGGCCATTGAGAGTAACGATTGATGAAAAAATACCTTCATCTCATCAACGTGCATGTCCTTGGTCCAAAGGTCTATTCTCAAGGTACTCTGATCATCCTGATCCCATATTGAGGTCATGAATGCTTTGGTGGCCCTGGTGCTCTTCTTGCCTGCATCTTCTGCTTCCCATGCTATCTTCTCAGGCACGTTATTTTCATCCAACGTGATGGTAAATTTAATGTCTGAATCCTTAAGTTTATTGCTGCTCATATTATCTATTTGGTTTGTATTTTGACTTACTCAAAATTTGCTGCTCATCTTCGATCTGCATCAATTCCGCCAGGCTGATCGCCTCGTTATTTTCCATGAACGACCTGACTATTTGCCAACCTATCCACCACCCTGTCCTGCCCGGACTGCCCTCGGGGAACCCTACCGTAAACGGTGCCTCCCCAATGTACTTGATAACCTGCGTAAAATCCGTGGAATACAGCATTTCGGCATCCACGAGATGCGCCCACATCTCCGCCTCATTGTTATGGCACCACTGCAGCTGCTCTTTTGTATAACCAATTTTGTATTGGTCTTCTGTCGTAGGGGCCACAAGGTCAAGATAGTACAGCACCTTGCCGTGGTAGATCATCTGCCTGAGCATCGTGCTATTGTTATTGTCCAGCTCCATATCGCTCGTCAGCCATCCCCGCATGCAATCGGCCACGATCAGCTCCCTTTTCATGTTCTCGATCTTGTACTGAGGCAGGAACAGCCTCTTGTAATATGCGCAGTCCGTCCCCAGGTACATGTCCAGTCCTATGCCCAGCACCTTGTCAGTGGTGATGAGCGATGAATTGAAACCCGAAATATAGGTCACGACCTGGGGGACCGGCTTCCCGGGAAAGTAGTGCATGTAGCGCCTAAAGGCATCCTCCAAATCCACTTCTATATCATCGATATCTTCATAAGCCTCGCTAACATTGGCCATCACATCTTTAATCTGAGGATCGTTGACAAAGCCCATTAAGGCGTTATTAAAGGATGGATTGTCTCTTCGGCCTATATTGATACTACCCGCCGCGAAAAAAGTAAAAAATGATCCATATTCCGCTTCAATTTCCGTTATCCCGTGATCCAGGCTATCGATATCCAGTTCAAATAGAGATTGTTCAAAGCGCCTGACCTCCAGCTCCAGGCCAATATGAGAGACATCCACGTCCTCCGGGCCGGTAACACAGGAAGTACCAGCGAACAAGAAGCACATCAGAATCGCCACTGGTCTCCTAAAACCATATCCGGAATTGAATCTCATATCTAAAAAAATGCTAATATTGTGGAAGTGTTGCAACCAGCACACGAAAGTATAAAACGAACGCGATATTATGTGTCAAAAACGGCTTCGCCGGGGGTTTAGTGTCAGTCAAACCCTTGCGTTGCGGCCCTCAACGATTAAACCCATGAAAATGAGATCAATTAACAAGAACGCACTGCTACTCTTTACTACTATCACCCTGGCTGCCTTCATGGCGCCTGGCAAATCCTTTGCCCAGGACAAAAAGGTGGGTTTCGGGCTACAGGCAACCCCTGCACTTTGCTGGCTGAAGCCGGATGGGTCTAAGTCACTCAGCAGAGACGGCAGTAAAGTGGGGTTTGGATATGGGCTGGTGTTTGACTTCAGGTTCGGAGAGAACTATTCCCTCTCCACCGGGATGAACGTGGTTTCCTCGAAATCCCAGATCAGGTACCTCGAAGTAGATACCCTGGGGATACAGTACACGCATGGTGGTGTGGAGGACACACTCTATCCGCCATTCGGCGTCACGTACTCCGTAAATTATATTGAGCTCCCCATTCACCTCATGCTCAAGACCAATGAGATCGGCTATATGACCTATTTCGGGCAGTTCGGCCTGGCAACGCAGATCAAGACCAAGGCGAAAGGGGATGCCACCGGGGTAGAAAGCTGGGTTGACCGCGAAGACGTAGGCGATGAAGTCAAGGTCTTCAACATGGGACTGAGCATCGGGGCAGGTTTCGAGTACTCCCTGGGAGGAGACACCAAGCTCCTGGTAGCACTGGTTTACAACAACGGGTTTTCTGATGTGTTAAAGTCCAATGATCTGGTAACGGCCAAGAGCCTGGGGCTGAGGCTGGGCATTATGTTTTAACACGTCAGTGTCTGGGTTTTTATTGATCATTATTTCCTGAATCTTGAAAGTTGCTCTTGCCCAACTGAACTATCACATTGGCAATTTTGAGAGCAATATTGCCAAAGTAATTGCTGCGATTAATGAGGCCAAGGCCCAATCTGCAGACCTCATCGTTTTTTCCGAACTGTCCATCTGCGGATACCCGCCCAGGGACTTTTTAGAGTTCAGTGACTTTATCGCCGCGTGTGATGCGGGCATCAGGCAGATAGCGCAGGAGTGCATCGGCATTGCCGCCATCATCGGCGCACCCTCGAAGAATGACTCCGGGATGGGCAAGCCGCTCTACAATTCTGCCTACTTTATTGCCGACGGAAAAATAGCGTCTGTGCACCACAAATGCCTGCTGCCGACTTACGACATCTTTGATGAGTACAGGTACTTTGAACCCGGCCCCGAATGTGCGGTGGTGGCGTATAAGAACAAGAGAATTGCGATAACCGTTTGCGAAGATCTCTGGAATGTCGGTGAGTCCGCAATTTATTCCAGGTCGCCCATGGACAGCCTGGCCGGGCAATCCCCGGACTTTATTGTAAACATCTCCGCGTCGCCTTTCTCTGATGATCACCGGGAGCACCGCATGGAGGCGTTCAGGGAAAATGCGCTGCGCCATGGCCTGCCCGTCATCTTTGTCAATCACGTAGGAGCGCAAACGGAGCTCATCTTTGACGGCGGATCATTCGTCATGGATGCCGGTGGAAACCTCACTGATGAGCTGAAGTACTTTGAAGAAGAGCTTCGCTGCGTTACCCTGGGTGACAGCAGCGCTGCACCCCAGCTGCAAGGGCATACGGGCAAGATCGAGCGTATCCACGATGCCTTGGTTTTGGGGGTGCGGGACTATTTTAGAAAATCGGGATTGGACACGGCGATCCTCGGTGTGTCGGGCGGAGCAGATTCCGCTGTGACGCTGGCATTGGCTGCCCGGGCATTGGGCAAGGAAAGGGTGAGAGCCGTCCTGCTCCCCTCAAAGTTCTCTTCTGACCACTCTGTGGACGATGCCAAAGCGCTGGTGGAAACCATAGGATGTACGCATGACACGATCAATATTGAAGGTGTTGCCTCCTCCGTTGAAGCAGCGCTCAACCCATATTTTGAAGGGCGGGAGGCCGACGTCACAGAAGAGAATATTCAAGCCCGGGCGCGGGGGCTGCTGCTGATGGGGCTGGCCAACAAATTCGGATACGTCTTGCTCAACACCTCCAATAAAAGTGAGGCGGCGGTAGGATATGGAACCCTGTACGGCGACATGGCGGGAGGCCTTTCGGTGCTCGGTGATGTGTACAAGACCGACGTTTATGAGCTGGCACATTTTATCAATAGAGCTGGGGAGTCCATCCCGATGAACAGCATTACCAAGCCCCCTTCAGCCGAATTGAAGCCGAATCAGAAGGATACAGATTCACTTCCAGAGTATGATATCCTGGACAAGATCCTTGTGCAGTACATAGAACAGCGGCTTGGCCCCAATGAAATTGTTGCAGCCGGGTATGACGCAAAGCTTGTGGCCCGCATCCTGAAGCTGGTGAACACCAACGAATACAAGCGCTACCAGACACCCCCTACACTCCGCGTCTCCTCAAAAGCTTTCGGAATGGGCAGAAGGATGCCTATTGTGGGAAAGTACCTCTCTTAGCTTCACCTGCCACGTAACCCAGACAGCTCTAAGTCGTATAAAGTATTTGCCATTACTTGCAATATTTATTACCGCAATTTCTGACGGCAATCATTTGCATTTATTACCCCCCTCAGAAATCAATGCAAAAACCGACAATTAAACCAATTTATGATATTGCCTGAAACACAATCACGACGGGGAAACCCCGGACTTCAGACAATTACAAACAGGCATGCTGCAAAGCCCCTTAGCGGGATGCGGCGCTGTTCACGCGGCGCTGCCCTTGTGCTTGCCGTCCTGGCGGCCCTGCATTTCGGGTCGGGTACAGCAGCAGGGCAGAGTTTGGGGCTTAACAACGCCTCCCCCGATGCCTCTTCCATCCTGGATCTCACGGCCTCCAACCGAGGGCTGCTGATACCG
>DTRK01000049.1 GCA_012965955.1 Flavobacteriales bacterium | reverse complement strand
GCTGGATGTGCTATGTCAGCCATCAGCAGGGCTCCAACACTATCAGCGATCTCCCGCATGCGTACATAATCCCAGTCACGCGAATAAGCAGAGGCGCCAGCGATAATCAGCTGCGGCTTCTCCTGGTTCGCATTATCCGCCATTTTATCATAGTCGACCATTCCGGTCTCCTTCTCCACATTATAAAATACCGGCTGATAAAGTTTTCCTGAAAAGTTAACAGGAGACCCGTGGGTCAAATGACCTCCGTGAGAAAGGTTGAATCCGAGTATTTTATCTCCAGGCTTGAGGACGGCCAGCATAACGGCGGCATTGGCCTGGGCTCCTGAGTGGGGTTGCACATTCGCCCATTCGGCACCAAACAAATCCTTGGCCCTGTCTATGGCAAGTTGTTCAATTTCATCAACAATCTCGCATCCCCCATAATACCTTTTGTTTGGTAATCCCTCCGCGTACTTGTTCGTCAATATAGTGCCCATGGCCCTGATGACCTGCTCACTTGCAAAATTCTCAGAGGCAATGAGTTCAATACCGTTAATTTGGCGTTGGTACTCCTTATCGATGAGTCCAAATACCTTTTTTTCCTGTTCCATTAATGATGCTTAAAACCAGGCGGTAAAAGTAAACAAAGGATAAAAACATTTGGCAAATTATTTTTGCTTCGCGAGAGTAAAAAACGGAAGAAGTATCAAAAGAGGCATGGGTGATTGAGCAATACCCATCACCATTCTGGATGCTTTGTACCCTGCACCTAACTCGCCAATAAGTCCATCCGTGATGTACAGAACAAAGGAGACAAGTAGAAGCAATGCGTAGCCATAGCTGAAAATCCTATTGAACTCACTCTTTTGAAAAATGAGAGAAAGCGTCAAGTAGGAGCAGATGAAAAAGATGAGGGTAAATGCGATTGTAAGGAACCACTTAACCAGCATTAGCTCGTCATATGAGAAGTTGCCCAGGGGAAAGAGAATGCTATGCATTGAACTATTTTCAGTACCAAAATACAGGTGATGCATTTGGTAATTGATGTTCTCGAGAAGAAAAATCCTACCCTGACCAATTGCGACCATTAGCAAGGCAAACCCCAGAAGTTTTACTTTAACATCTCGGCTTAGATTCTGAAAGATAGCCATAATGAAATCAGGCCTTGTTGGCGAATTTGTTCACCCAGAGTACCCACAACAAAAAGATGTAGGTATAGACAACTACAGTAAAAGTATAGTGGTGATTTAGTTCAAATAGCGATGGTGTATGTTTAGCCATTATGCAGAGGCCAACAATCCTCAGAATATTGATGATGTGAATAGTCAGAATTCCAAACGGGATTAAGAGCAGTTTGTATTTAACAGTACCCGGGTAGGCAAGAATGAATCCTGTGAAAAGTGCCATCAAAGAAATACCTGAACAATTATCTGATATGAACACTCCGTGTGTTCCGTCAATTCCTACGGTACTATACATCTCCTGAAGCAGTTCACTGCTAATTAAAGTGTATCCGAGCATTTCAAGAATTGATGCAGTGGCAGCACCAATTTGACCTACCATCCATAACTCAACTCTTTGGTCAGGATGCAGCCAGAGATCATAAAAGGCATTCCATGCAATGAAGATAATCCCTGATACAATGAGGAATCGAAGAAGTTTGGAGTTAATTCTTAAAGCCATGGGCACGATTGTTCACCCTAAAATCAAGCTTTATGCAGTATCTTTAAAACTGTCGTAAGCTTTCTTGCCGCCATACGCCAATCCGGCAGCAATCAAGAATCCGATTCCACCATCGATCGGTATACATGGAGCGGGCCAACAGGGTGGGTTACCTCCGCCAGGAGGTCCCGGAGGGCCTGCTGCTGAGGCAAGTTCATAACAAAACAAGCATACTGCTAAGAAACTGCCTGTGACTATGTGCCTCTTTAATGTGTGTTTCATGTCTGAAGAATGTGGCAAATATAGATATTATATCTAATAGATTACCTTCTTTGCAGTGCTTCCACTTTCCGTGTCAACTCTAATGAGGTACGTCGCAACCGTCTGCTGGGGATCAAGAATCTTTATCTTACTCCTCATGGCCTTAAATTCATGCAAGCGACTCACTTCCTGGCCAAGAATGTTAAAGATCCGCAAATTCACGCTTGTTGGCTCTTCAAATGAGAACTCAACAAACAACCCATCTCCATTGGTGATATAGGTGACCTTTAATGACAAGTCATCTCCAAGGTCATCCATTCCAATTATTGGGTTATCCATGACCACTGTTGACTTATAGGAAGTATCACTACAGTTGTTCGCGTTGCTTGCAACCATGGTTACATTGTACGTTCCTACCGCGCCAAATACATGCAAAGGATTGACTACTGTATTGATAGGAGAACCATCATCGAAATCCCATTCAAAGTTCGAAGCACCGAATGAAGTATTGGTGAACTGTACATCTCCACCTTCAGACAAGAATGCAGTGTCTTTTTGAGCCACAAAAATTGAAACCACAACAATAGGTTCAGTAATTTCCAAGCTGTCTGCAGCCACACAGTTGTTGTCGTCCGTTACCTGAACTGAATAAGTGCCGGGAGCCAACCCGCCCATGTCCTCAGTGCTCTCACTATTAGACCAAGCATAAGCATAAGGGGGTGTTCCGCCAGTCACACTCAAGTCTATGGCACCATCGTTATCCCCGTTACAGGTGATGTCATTGGCAGCACTGAATAGCAGGAGATCAGCTGGTTCGATGACAGCTACATTAACGGATGTCAAGCAACCGTTATCATCAGTAATATTGACAGAATAAGCACCTGGTGTCAAGTTGCTGACATCCGCTGTGTTGTCACCATTCGACCATACATAGGCGTAAGGAGGGGTGCCTCCAGCAGTTGTTACATCGATACTGCCATCGTTATTTCCAAAACATGTGATATTCTCCAGTTGTGTTGAGGTAGATATTGCAGCAGGTTCCATTATCGTGATGGTGTCCATAACTGTGGTGCACAATCCTCCGGGGTCTGTTACAAAAACCGTATAGACACCTGCTGTTAGGCCAGCCAGCGTATCCGTCGAGTAGATGCTACTAACAGATCTCACGGTGTCTCCATTTGAATTGGTCCATGCATAACTCCAGGGCCCATTTCCACTAACTCCGGCTATAGCCATTCCATTGTTATCACCTTGGCAAGCCAAATTAGATCTGTCTTTCGATATAGGCGCGCCTATGTGCATTAAGAACCGCGGTGCGTAGGTGGTATCAGCAATCGTAAATGTGTAGGAAGTGTCTGTTCTTATATCTGTAAATGTGTTTGTAAGTTTATCTTCAAGTACTAGACAGGAACTTTCTGCAATGTAATCTGCTACTCTTAAAGAGATAGTGTAAGTTCCCGAGTTAACCACTGTAACCCTCACCGGAATACTAATGGAAGAATCCAATTCAGGAACTGAATTGATGACAAGGTCAGTTGAGTCCTGAACGACTGTTGAAATGACTGCTTTGGGTACAAATGGATTTGTCATTTGATGAGCATCATATTCACCGTCCACTCCCATTGTGGCCCCTGCCCGGAAAGCGATTACCGCCTCATCTATGTAGCCAGGACTTGATGGTGATGATATACCCAGCCTGAATAATGAAATAGGCGTTTGGTTCACCTTCCAGAATTCATTTGTCATGGATCCAACTTTTCCATCCTCCGCCAATTCCAATTCCGGTGCTGCCCCACCGTTGGGTTTCACCCAAAATGCCTGATGTGCAGCGATATGGCCATCCCAACCTGGAGGGGAGGCCATGCTGTTAATAAACGTTTGGTAACCTGGAGTTCCGGCATTCGGATCCCAAACATGAACCTCATTGTCCATATCGATTTTTACAGGCCAGGCGGTGCCATTCGATAAATCACCGTCAATAGCAGATGGGAATGGGTTTGATATCAGGCTAAAGTCGAGGAGATTATCCACTATGGTAAACACTTGGGTGCCCGTATTAGGCGTGCCTGTTACATCATAGGTAAAAGCATTGGTTGAAGGGGAGCCGGTGCCAGTATAAACGAAATACCCTTCCTTCGCACTGAGGGCACTAGATGTAGACTTAAGTTCCGTATATGCTTCTGAAGTATTATTATAATGGTTCACAGAATAAAAGTTGGGACAACAGGCAAGACCATCATTACCGTCATCAAGACTGAGTATGAAGTCTGTGTCCTCATCCCAATCAAGGACCGTTGTGCTGGCAACGGGGATACCCAAAGTGTGCCAACCAGTATTCCCTGCGGCAATAAATCGTTGCATGGTGATATCTCCAGAAATTGTTCCTCCGGGTAGTATTGCAGCTATTTGTGCCGTTCTGGATGCAGTTGAAAGCAAAGTAAATGTCTTACTATTAACATCAAACTCCCCATCTGTCAAAGTAAGTGCACCCTCCAGGTTGGCATCTACGTCGAGGGATACCGTCTCGGAAACGTGGGAATTGTCAATTTCCAGGTCAAAGAAGGTCGTGGTTGTAGTTCCTCCTATGGCCTGAGCAGATGAACCGTTCATGTTCACTTTACTGGTACCTTGCGTGAACGTGCCGGAGTTGCTCCAGTCTCCTTCTATATTTAGGATATTACTGTTGGCGTTAAGCGTTACATTAGCACCAGTCGTCACGTTTCCGTTGGCCGTGAGAGTACTCGATAGTGATTTGTCTCCTGAGGTGGACAGGGTTAGGTGTCCATAACTCTGATCGCTTATAGCTTGCGCACCAGACCCTTCGTAAACTACCGTTGACGTGCTGGCCAGGGTAAACGTTCCAAAACCGGTAGGAAAGGCGCTTGTTGTCCCCGAT
>DTRK01000048.1:6355-16183 GCA_012965955.1 Flavobacteriales bacterium | reverse complement strand
ACCTGGGTATAAGGAGCAGCTGTTGTTGAGAGGTAGGAGTCATTCGCTCTATTGTAGGCCTTTAGGCTGATGTCGCCTTGTTTGGTAAGCACATATTCTACACTAAAATCCCCAACTATATTGCTCGTATTTTGAGCATCTGCACTCGCATTATTGGCCACACTGCCATCAATCCTCAAGCGATCGTTGAATAGCTGCGTTGACAGGGCAACCTCCAGCTCCTTTTCGGTTATCTCATCTCCACCACGGTAGTTAACACCGATATCGAAATCCTCTGATATCTCGGATAGCCAATTGCTCAGTTGGTTTGAAAGAAGCTCCGATGGATTTTCACCAACTCCACCACTCAATCCAACTTCCCCTGCCCCCGACGGCTGGAACTGACCCAATATCAGGAGAGAGAACACTTGTTTGTTGATCTGCTCCTCCGTATTGAACATCCATGCAACGTCACTCGAGTTTGCGTCCAAATCAGGGAAGACAATGTCAAAAGTTATATCCGGATTCATCAAGGCGCCAGACATCTTTAGATGACACTCCACACTCACCCGACCCCTGTCAGCTTCAACTCCGGTAAGATTGTATAGCGAAGTTTTCAAGGAATAAATTGCATTTAGATCCAGAATAGCATTGTATGGGTTACCGTTCCAGGTAATCGTTCCTCCTGGCGCCATCTTAAATCTCTTGTTGAGGACTCCACTCAAAGTAAAGAGATAATCACCCTTTCGAACTTCATAAGTTCCATACATATTGAATGAGCCATCCCGATCCACTTTAAACTGGAGATCTCCCTTTCCGCTCGCTTTTATCAAATCGCCAGCCGTTTCATCAAAAATTACCAATACCTCAGCATTTTCTGTAACCTCTATATTCATGATTATCTGGGGGAAATTAACAATCTTGAGCTCTTGTAATTTCTCCACTGTCGTCGCAGTATCCAGGGCTTTCCCATTGATAAAAGTTATATAGGATTGCTCAGATAGATCTTCTCCACTCGTTAACGGGAGGTACAACTTGGTTTGCTTACCCGGAGTTGCTGTTATATCAATGCTGATATTGTCAAAAGGACCGTAAATCCTGATGTCTCCAGTGGCATAGGCCTGCCCGTAGTAAAGATCACTGAACTCAATGTCTGTGTTCAAGCTGTGGATATTATCAGCTTCGATATCTACATCCAGGGACCAATCCCTGAAAAAGGTATGCATTATTCTACCTGAGGCTATCGCTCTGTTTCCCTTCATATCATTGACTACGGTATTCTCAAATGAGATGGCATCTTCTGTCAATATCACTTCATCAGCGAAAGTATAATCCGTATTCAAATTGGCCAGACGAAAGCCTCCCCGTTGCACGTTTACTTTTCCCAGCAATAAAGGTTTTATAAAAGTACCTGTTAGTGTTAACCCGCCTGATACACTTGTTGAAGGTGTGATGTCTGCAAAGAGATTGCTAACAAAAGGGTGAAAGGGCTTCAGGCGGAACTTATTGAAGCGAATATCTGAATCGAATGAAGCTGTGTCTTTACCCGGCCCAACCAGGTAGTATGCGGCCAATATACTGAACACCTCCAATCGGCCTTTTAGGATACTACCTGAAAGGGACACTTTCTTTTCACCCGACTGCCATGAGCTGCCAAAACTTGCATCCCCAAGTAACTCACCATTTAGATGCAAGTCTTTAATATTCACTTCACCTGTCGCATATAGATTTGAAAACAGGCCATATATTCTGGCCGCCCCACTGGCTACTCCATCTAACCGTAAGTTGTCTGATCCAATAAGCGGTTCGAACGCAGAGATCCCAAAATTCTCCAACACTACGTCGATACCTTTATTGTCATATGTGGAGTTTGAACCGTCAATCTTGAATACCTGAACAGAGTTGCTGACTTGTAATCCGGTTATTCCAAGGTAATTGCTATTGTACCTAACCTTGTTGTTGCCCGCGATTTTCCATAATGTGTCGGCCACCGTTATTTCTGTAGGCTGTAGTGCTAAGATAATCTCCCTGTCTACTTTGGCCTGGGTAAATTTCACATCGCCTATGATACTTCCTTTGTTAAGTGGCAAACTGTGATTGTCCCAACTGGCAGCAAATTGGAGCGCATTCGTTTTTCCATGGATGGAGGCTCCAACGTCAGATAAAGACCAACGTCCACTGGGGATCACCTTGCCAAAATGAGCAAGGCAATTCAGCTCCATCTCCGGCCTTTTACCTGGTAATGAATCAGGGATAGGTAAAAGTTGCACATCAAGTTTAATTTCCTCAAATATTGCACTATGCAGGCGCATTCTCTTTGATGACAGACTGGCCTCAAACTTATTATCCAATGAATTGAATACACCACTAACATGAGTTCCAGGCGCTATGTCAATATCAGCGGTAAATATTGGCAAGACCTTGTCTGCTTCCTTAATCATTATATCGTACTCAAAATCCTGATCGTGTTTATACGCTTTGGTAGAATTGGCCAGTTTGATCAAATACGCCGAATTGGGCAACATGTCTTCAAGTGAATGAATAAGGGCACCTGCCAATCCCCTCATCTTGAAGATGCCTTCCACCTCCGCATCAGCAAACTCTGAACTGAGCTTCAGATTTCTTAACCCTTCATGGCCTGAGGCCAAAAGCGATATGTCACCGATGGGATAGAATTCTATATTGTCCTCCAATTTAGCATCCCGGTATTTTAAGTCTCTAATGTGTATCTCCCCTTGAATATCATCAATGCTTGCACCTGAAAAATTGGACTCGATCCTGACCGAAAATATCGGACTTTCCAGCGTCGTGGTAAGATTGAGTTTATCGAGGTTGGCCCCAGCTATGTCTGATGTAAAGATGAATACCGGCGGCGATGATGAATAGTCAATCTCACCATTGAAAATAAAGTCGAGGTTTTCATCCTTGACGGCCAGGAATCCGCTAAATCGCCTGTCCTCAAGTTCACCTTTGAGCTCAACATTTTGGTAATAGTAATCTTTCATGGTGACCCCGGTAATAATTCCGTCCAGCTCCGCTTTTGCTGTATTCTTGTTTAACCCATCTCCGGTAATGTGGATATCAAAAGCAGCGATACCTATGTTTTTTTGGGCATCTAACAGTCGGCCAATATCAAAGGAAGATGAAGATACCAATCCCTCGTAATGCACGGAATTGGAGCTTGGATTGAAACTCAGGGATAAATCTGATCGCAGCTTACCAAGACCTGATTCCAGCTTACCATAGGCAACGAAGTCGTTGTAGAATCCCGTAAAATCACCAATAAAGTTAAAGTTTCCAAGATTTTTCACGTAAGGGGGGACATTCCATTTCACACCTGAACCGAACGGTAGGACTGGCAATTTAGCGATGTCTCTTTGACTGGTGCTGAATTCCTTAACCCTGAAACGGATAAACGTCTCTTCAAAATAAGGTAGCCCGGTGAGGCTCAGGTTACCACGAAAGCGGGTGTCTGTGCCATACGTCAAATCAATATTTTTCCCCTTAAGTTTGGATAGGGTACCCCTGATCGCCCCATTGATGGTCACTGAATCTTCCAGTCCTATTAATGCTGGAACGAAATAGGCCAGATCCTTCAGATTTACCTTCGTATCCTTGAACTCCGACGTAATGTGTATGCTGTCTATGAAGTCCTGAAAATCCCCATAACCAGTATAGTCAAAATTCAATTGTCCATTAACAGTGCTCAGGGGCGTTGCAAGCATTAATTCTTTAGCCTCCAATGCCAGTGGAGAAGACTTTATGCTTCCGGAAAGGCTCTCGACAACAAATCCGCTTTGCTCCTTCAGTGACAGAGATTCTATTTGAGCCCAAACTGTATCATTTAGCAGTTTAACATCATGCATCATGGCAGTAAATGAACTTATCTGCAGATCCTTGAAGTCCATCACGCTATTGGTGGAATCTCTATTGTCGTCCACATACGAGAATCTAAAATCTTGCAGGTCAGCCGTTTCAATATCGACAAGCCACCCAGCTTTGGTGGTATCACCGCTCCTGAACTCATCAATTATGAACTGTAAGTTGAGTTGGCTTTGTCCTTCGTATTTTCTGATGTTGAGAACAGTTCCACTTAAGATAAGTTCATCGAGCACTATAGCCTGGTGGTCCTGGTCAAATTTAGTGAGCCCAATAGCCAGCTTTGACATGTACAGAAGGGTGTCCTTGTGCAAATCTTCTATATAGATACCTTCAAGGATGATCTTGTTAAAAAAGGCGATATCAACGCCACCAATTTCTATCACCGTATTGAGCTGCTCCCCGAAGTGTGCCGCAATCTTCCGACCGATGTACGTCTGTACAGTGGATGTTCTAAAGGCCCCGTATAACGTACAGAGTACCAGTATAAGAACCAGGCCTATCTTCAGCGCTATCTTTGCCTTTTTTATGATAATTTTGATGTTTATAACTCTAAACTGGTGAAAAGGGACATTATTATTCTCGGCATCGAATCTTCTTGTGATGACACGTCAGCTGCCATCTCCAAAAATGGTAATATCCTTGCCAATCTGGTCGCCAATCAAGATGTACATAGTTCATATGGTGGAGTCGTGCCAGAGCTTGCTTCGCGCGCCCATCAACAAAACATATTACCGGTAGTTGATCAGGCAATAAAAATAGCAAATATTGAGAAAGGACAGATAGACGCAGTAGCATTTACGAGGGGACCCGGGTTGTTGGGTTCGCTCCTGGTAGGCACTTCATTTTCTAAAGCGATGGCGATGGGTCTTGACATTCCCTTGATAGAGGTAAACCATATGCAGGCCCATGTTATGTCCCACTTTATTTTGAATAAGGACATTGAAGTTCCAGGATTCCCTTTTTTGTGTTTAACCGTTTCAGGAGGCCATACCGAGATAGTACTCGTGAAGGACTACCTGAAAATGGAAGTAGTTGGACGCACCATCGACGATGCTGTCGGGGAAGCTTTTGACAAGGCTGCAAAAATTCTGAACCTCCCATATCCAGGAGGGCCATTGATTGACAAGCATGCCCGGTCAGGTAATGCAGCCGCATATAATTTCCCTAAACCCAATATCCCCGACCTGGATTACAGTTTCAGTGGATTGAAAACTGCATTTCTATATTTTATCAGGGACCAAGTAAAGGATTCACCGACCTTTATTGATGATCATCTGGCGGATATCTGCGCATCTTATCAAAAGTCCTTGATAGAGACTGTATTGGATAAATTTCTAAGGGCCATTGCGGAATACAAGGTCGGGCATATCGGTATAGCGGGTGGGGTGGCTGCCAATTCATATCTACGCGAGCGGGTTGCACAGATTGGCAAAGAAAAAACGCTTCAAGTCTCCATACCCAAATTGGAATTCTGCACGGACAACGCGGCAATGATAGCGATTACAGGTCATCATAAATTCCAGAAAGAACTGTTTACGGATCAAACTATCGGTGCGCAGGCCAGATACCAAATGATAAACGAAGAGCAATGAGTTGGCGGAGAATACTCGCTGTAATCTTAATTAGTGTTGCTTCTGCATCACCGGGCATGGCGCAAAAAGCAGATTCAGATTCTATGATGTATCAGGCGGATATCGCTTATCCCCTGGAGTATGAAGGGGTGTTGAAAACAAATCCATTATCTGTCTTGTGGGGATCTATTCCACTTACCTCGGAATACATGGTGGTTTACGAGTTTGTCACCGCTCCGCAGCAGTCATCTCAAATCGGATTGTCTTATATAAGCAAATCACCAGTATTAAAGGCGTTTGAAGATACAATACCGGATTTGAAATTGCTGACGGCCAACGGTGTCAGGATTCAGTTAAGCCACCGACTTTATCTGCTGAAAGGGTACGACTTTGCGCCCCGAGGATGGTATATTGCTCCCCAGGTTTCATACGCGACCGTTAAGGTATCCACGAAACACTTTAGCAGTAGGGACGTTTACGTTCGAATTACGCATTTCAATGTAAATCTTCTTTCGGGTTGGCAATGGGTGTATAGCAGTAATTATACGTTGGATCTCTTCACAGGACTGGGATATAAAGACAATATATGGGAAGAGCACGATTCACAAACTACCATTAGCCTTGACAATGACGACGTAGGAGGATGGTATTCAGGGAATGTAAAGTTGACTATTGGCTTCCACCTGGGAATTGCCTTTTGAAGGGAAGCGGTAAAGAGATAGGCCACTATGCAGGTGAAAGGTGGAAGGCAAGCGGGTATGCAGGTGGGTGGCGCTGCATTTGGGATTTGTTACCTATAGTAAAATCAGCTTTTCAGTATGACGTTTACCGTTACTGAGAAAGACTTCCACAAAGTAGACCCCTGCTTGACAGCATGTTAGGTCAAGTTGAATAGCCTGTGCATTCAGTTTCCACTTCGCCACAACGCTTCTTCCAAGGAAGTCCTTTACCCTATATGCTCCAATGGATGCGTTTTGTGTATTGTTCTCTAAAATAAAAAAACCTGAACTTGGATTGGGGTAAATATTGAGCTGCGATCCATTGGTCACGGACCCAGGTATTCCAATGACAGCCGATCCTTCAAGCGTGAAAATCTCAAGGCCTCCCCTATAGTTTCCGATAACCAGCTCCAGAGCGCCGTCTCCATTGATGTCCGCCCCCGATATTGAGGTACGTAATCCCAAATCAATATTACCCACGGTTGAATCCGCCAGGCCAAAAGTGCCGGCAAGGTCATCCTCTACATTGGCATATAGGTGAATCCACCCATCTTCTCCTGCTGTGAAGAGGTAGTACTCGCCAGAAGTATCTATAGGTGTCAGGAAAGGGACATTATAGCCCGTGCAGCAGCTTGGCATCATGTCAACACCGCCAAAAAAATCATTGGTTGGTATCGAGACGAAGTTGGGTGCAAGGGCAGTTCCGATATTTTCATAATACTCAATCCTGCCTCCCCTTTCCCCAATGATAAGATCTAAATCACCATCCCGATTAACATCAACCAGTTGAGGGGTGGCAAATTGCCCAACGTCTATACCTTTGTAGTTTGCTTCAGATAAAACGAAGGTAGCGGTGTTTCCCGCACCGGCGGTATTGTCAAAATAGTGAAGTTTCCCATCATATTCTCCCAGGACCATATCCAAGTCTCCATCTCCATCCAAATCACCAAATGCCGGGTACAAGCCATTTAAACCCAAGGATGAAAACCCATGGTAGTCCCGCGTGATGAGTTCAAATTCAGGCATGGCCGCCGTGCCTGTGTTTTCATAAAGTGATAATTCACCTGAGAAAGTTCCACTATTATTCCAATATCCAAAGTTCCCGACAACCAGGTCTAACAGCCCGTCTGCGTTGTGATCAAAGAAAACGGGATAGGCCCCTTCACCTACCTCAATCATCTCACCTTGCATAAAGTCGTTCTGGATAAAATTGAAGATTGGCGCATTGACTAATCCTTCATTTTTGTAGTACCATGCGCTGTTGAAATTTCGCACGCTGCCCGTGGTATTGGGTGCTGCAATCAGATCCTTCAGGCCATCGTTGTCCACGTCCAGGTAATAGGCCGCGGGGAAGACAGAGATGTCCACCTTGCTGGAATTGCCAGGGAAGTTTGACGCCACTGTCACCATACTTGCATTATTTATATCTCCCCCATTGATCAGCAAATCCATCTCGTTGGAAGCGATATTACTGATCACCAGTTCCTTGTCCTGATCACCATCCATATCCAGTGCAAGCATTGACGACCCCCCCGGATGTTTTAGCTCCTCTAAATGTCCCCCAGTCTTGCCTGTCTTACATGTTACCCCAAGGTTAATGTTGTTATTGAACACATCTTCTGCAAATTCTCCCCAACATTTGTTCTCAATGACGTATTCCAGACTGTCACAGGTACCATAATTCTCCATCGAATAATTTCTGTTGAACTCTACACTTTCGCATCCAAGGCAGAAGCACAGGATGTCCAAATCACCGTCATCATCAATATCCGCGATCGCAGGCAGATCAAATTGGCTGACATATAAATTAGATGGTACGGTACCAGTTGTAGTCAGCGCTGGTGACCACGGAGCATTTGTTTCAGTTACCAGGGTAAAGCTGAGGCCGTTGATGATATCATAGTCATTGCGATATACCTTGATTCCTCCGGGCATCCAGGTGAATATATCTTCCCGTCCATCGCAGTTGTAATCTGCCAACAACACCCAATTCAGGATTCCGGGGAAATTTGACTGGTACTCTGGCGCGTAGGTATAGTCAATGGAATCAGCAGTGCCACCATTTAAGAATGTCAGTACACTACCATTTTTTTCGGCAACGTCCCGCTCGTAAACAAACAGGTCTTTGATTCCATCACCATTAAGATCAATTGCAGAGAACTGAGGGCTGTTCAAGCCACCTGCCCAGGGGTTTTGGAAATACTCCGTTGCATTCTTTTTTACCAATATTGAATCGAACCGCAGCAAGGTCACCTGTGCCTGGGTATTCAGCACTCCCAGAAAGGCAATTAATGAAACCAGTATGTTCAATTTGCTGTTCATTGGTTATTTCATGATCAGAAGTTTCTCAATATAGGTGTAACTGCCCAAAGTCAATGTTAAGTAGTACAGGCCAGGAGAAATGGACGGTGTACCTATCACGTATTCTCTCCCATCCAGTGACGGGTGGGATACAATGTCTATTTTCTGTCCCAGCATGTTGGTCAGGGCCAATTTGATCCCATTATCTACCCGCTGATCAATCCTCAAAATAATTTGCTTCAATTCAGCATCCATATAAACATGAGGATTTAAATGGTTGAATTCGTCCATGCCCGTGGTGTCACCCATTACTGTAACATCAAAACAGGTGTCAGACGAACCGCAAGAATTAGTTGCAATAAGACAGACTTCATAGGTGCCAGATGCTGCGTAGCTATGAGTTGCATTGGTGTCACTGGAAGCGTTACCATCTCCAAAGATCCAGTAATAGGAGTCTGCCAGGGTAGTTAAGTTAGTGAAGTCAACAGAAAGGCCGGTGGCCACATAACTATAGTTAGCAAGGGGATAGGAACAATTTATGTATATGGCATAGCAGGTTGAATCAGAGCTGCAAGTACTCTGGGCAACTAAGCACGCAGTGTACATCCCGGTATCCGGGTAGGTATATAACGGATTATCAACTGTATCAGTGTCGCCTGTGCCAAAATACCATGTTAACGAATTAGCATATTCCGTTTCCTCCTCAAAATCTACAGTCAGGTTATTAATTACAAATGTAAAATCCGAGATTACCGTATCTGTAATGGTTATATCATATGAGTGTTCATCCTCACAAAACTGGCTGTCAGCCACCAGTGCAAAGTTATAGGTACCTAAACTGTCCGCTACGTAAAAAGTATCTGTAGTATCAGCATACACCTCACCAGCAAAGTACCATAGAACATTGTCAGCTCCTACGGATGAAGATGAAAGGAACAATGTATCGCCAATACACAATATGGTATCTGCAATTTCAAATGATGCCACCACATTACATAGGTTGCTGCAAATCACTGTTTCATCCAACACCACGCTGGTGTCAAACACCGCGGAGGTATCAGCGAAGATACCATCCATTGCCGTGTCACCAGGAACGGTAACTATCGGTATTGTATCTTTCATCAGTGTAACGGAATCAGCGCTGTAACACTTATTGAACCCAAAACTATCGCCTCTTGAAAGCCACATCTCGGTGAGGGCACCCAGCCCATTGGTGTATCCTCCCATCACAAACCCTCCATCATATGTTTGGGCCACAGCTTCAAAAGTGTTTAATGTCCCCTCTCCTTGAATTTTAGACCATTCCAGATCTCCCGACGCATCGGTTTTTACAACATAAGCCCGATAATCACCAGTAAAATGCCCTGAATATCCCG
>DTRK01000048.1:0-6345 GCA_012965955.1 Flavobacteriales bacterium | reverse complement strand
ACACAATATCCGCCATCTGCAGATTGTATGACATCATGGGCAATGTTTTCACTGTTCATTTTTCCAAATGCTTTAGACCATTGAGGTACGCCAATCGAGTCCACCTTTAACAAATAACATTGTAAGACATAGTGCTTCATCATTGCAAAACTCTCGGTAAAACCGGCGATGATGTATCCCCCATCACTTGTTTGTTCGATCGATGAAGCCCGATCCCAAAGGTCTCCCCCATAAGTCCGGGACCATATGACATCGCCCTTACTATCTGTTCTTATGAAGTAGATGTCCTCTCCTCCAGCTCCAAAACTGGACATACTTCCTGTTAATCCAAAGCCACCATCGTTCGTCTGGATAACTGAAAAAGCCTCGTCGTACCCGGCGCCACCATAGGCCTTCAGAATTTCCACATTCCCATTTAGATCCAATTTTAACAGGTATGCATCCATGCTGCCGGCCCCAAAACCATACGTACCCCCCACTACAACGAATCCCCCATCATTGGTTGCGATGACCTCATGGCCTCTTTCCGATCCCGGACTGCCAAATACTTTAGCCCAGACTACACCACCCACACTATCTGTTCTAATGACATAGATGTCGTCAAATCCGGCACCATAGGAGTTGGTATAACCGCACAGGATATATCCTCCATCCTGGGTGAGTGCTACTGACGAAGCTGTCTCCTGATTTACACCCCCATAATTACGGGCCCATTCAAGCACTCCGCTTTTGTCTGTCTTGATCAGGCAAACATCTTGAGAGCCTGCACCGATATTCACATTATAACCGACTGCAGCATATCCGCTATCAGCAGTAATAACGAAGTCCGTGCAGGCATCCGCGTTGAAGGTACCGTAGTTCTTTTGAAAGGTGGTTTGGGCCATAACAACACAACAATGTACACTCAGAGTTACCAGCGTGATCCATGTAATTTTCATATGTGCATTCAGTGACATCTCCCGGCTATTTATTTCATTCTCTAATCGCCATGTATATTGGGTCAACGGAGAGTTCAGCCTTATAACCCGTGAGTTCCAGCAAGCCTATATCAATAATGGTCATGTACCCATTTCTTCCTCCACAATCCGTTACGTGATGGGGGGCGGGCCCTTCACTTGTTGCATTTCTGTTTAGCACATAAACTATCTTCTCTTCATCGTCTACTTCCAGCCCATGGGGCTGATGCCCCGTGTAGATACTCTTGACCAGGGTATGGGTAGTGTAATCGATGACAGCCACAGAACCCGTTGTGCCCGGGAAGGTAGATTCATCCTCCATGCAGGTAACAAAGAGATATGGAGTGGAAGATGAAACAGAAATCTCCTGCGGAAAATCCCCTGTTGAGACTACTGCTAACAAGCTGTCTGTTGTAGCATCAAAAAAACGGACTTCACCACTCTCCTGGCAGGTCACGGCATATTCTGTCTTGTCAGGGATATACCGCATTTCATGTGCATCGTATTTGGATGCTGCTGACGGAGATTCTCCAGTACCCAGAACCACCTTTTCAATATTTGGATTTTGAATATCACTGATGTCAATCTTGTATAAAAAATTACCGAACTGTGCTGAAATGTAGAGGGTATTGGCGTCTTTAACCATCGATCCATGCGGCCAGTCAAACAAACCCGCACCGGCATACTTTACAATCATAGTCATGGTTTCCACATCCACCACCGCTACAGATCCACTGGCACTGAGGTCCACTACAAATGCGGTAGTTCCATCAGCGGAGAGGGCAAATGTGTTCCAACTGCCAAATCCTATATCTGCCTCACCTACTAAAGCATCGTCCATACTGCGGAATTTGTGAAACACATTGCTGGTGTAGTAGCATACATAATAGTACAGACCATCTTCTGACATATGGATAAAGTGCGGAGATTCCGTTACAGCTGAAGCCCCGATATCAATATAGCGCATCATCAATTTAGTCTCCTTGTCCATCACTCCGAGGAGATCGCATCCCTGATTTAGAATATATATTTTTTTTCTCTCAGCAGCATCCGAGAACTTCACGAATCCATCTTTATTCGGCGCTCCCTGTTCGATCCAATTTTCTATCATGAGCACCTCACTTTTTGATAACGGATCTGTGCCATAAGGCATTTGCGGGGTAAGCGATGGCCCTAATTCTTCATACGTGTTGACAAAAAACATCATGAAACTTTGGTCGGGCCGGTAAGGTATTATAGCCGCGTTGTTCCTGCTCCCCTGGAAGAGTGTTTCCCATGTCTCCAGGTTAAGCCCAGCCGCTGCACCGTTGCTTACCGCATCATGACAACCAGTTACAGCACATTGGGTTTCCATAATGGCGCCTATATCTGTTGGATAACCAGAACTTGGATCCAGCACAGGCTGATCTATCTCACAGCCCGTACTCAACATGAGCAGTGCAATGACAAACCCCAATATTTGTTTGTGATCGACCATGGACAAAGATTCGAGATAAAGCTTACAATTACTCTTTGACTGGGACGTCTATCTCAATGTTTTCCTTTTTCTTCATAATCTCCACAGGAACACCACCCAGCACTTCTTCCATGATTGAGGCGTCATATCCGGTACAGTATATAAAATATTCCCCTTTATAAAGGTTGGTAAAAGAGTAAGACGCATCCGTGGCGGATGCCGTTGTCTGGTCATCATATTGTTCCAGATCAAACCCAGGAAATGCATTAGCCCCATATTTAATGTAGACAGCAGCATTGGGAATTGGCACTTCATGGTGCATAACTGCCCCAGAGATGCTGGCTTTACCGCCAACGCCCGCCTTGTTACAAGACAATCCGAGCAACGCCACTATACAGAATAGAACTAACTGTTGGTTCATAGCAAGTAATTTCGTTCAAATTTAACGATCTCTCTTGAAGAAATCAATTGATAGCGTTGTTGCTTCCTGCGCCGCACCTGGCAGCTCCTCGTCTTCAAACGGATGTTTAGCGTCAAAAGTGTGGCCGGCACCTTCAATATAGGTTACAACAGCACCCTCACAATTCTCACAGAGGAAGGCTGCGCTGTCTGTAGAAACCGCCTCATCTTCTGTTCCGTGGATTATCAGATAGGGAATTGATATTTGCGCGAGGCGATTTGGAATATGTAACCGTTCTTCATTGGCATAATAGTCCTCCACAAACTGGTAATAGAGTGGCATATCCTGATTTGTGCGGGCATTCGGAATATAGACTACTCCTTCCCTCTTAAACCGTTCCAAATCTACAGGAAAGCGACTCTCAAAATCACTCACCGCCGACCAGGTAACCAGCTTTTTCACTCTCTCGTCTTCAGCCGCTTTAAGAATGGCGATGCCTCCACCCCGACTGTGTCCCATCAGGTACAGTTGTTCAGTATCATCAAAGAGATTTGATTCCACCCAATCCAGCACAGCTCCCAGATCATCCATCTCTTTAGAGAAGTTGTTGTTTGCGAATGCTTCCAGGTCTGCGAAGTCAAGAGGCGCATCAGCGGTGGTACCGTTGTGAGAGAAATTGAGCTTGACAAAAGCCAATCCCTGAGCGGCAAATTCAGCAGCCACCAAATTGAAGTGCCCCCAGTCCTTGAATCCCTTAAAACCATGACAAAAAACTACCACACCCAAGGCAGTCTCAGCTGGCTGGGTTACATCAAAAGTTATTGGCTTCTGGTGCTGACCTTCAATACTATATTCGAACTTATCGAGATTAGAATATTCCATAATATACGTCTGGATTAACCGCTTACTTTCACCAGCCTCTCCTTAATCTGCTGATTCATAAGATTAATAACGATGATATAGGCCCCATCAGCCAGAGCCGATAAATCTACTGCGAGGAAAGTTGTTTCTGCCTGGGCAGACCACCCATCGAGCAGTTTTTTCCCTGAGACATCATAGATTGAGACAGTCATCTCCTCACTTTGCATAAGCCCCAGATCAAGCAAAAACTTACCCGTTGAAGGGTTGGGGAAAGCTACATCCCCTGCACCAGAAAGAACTTCATATTCAAATGTAATACTGTCTTTACAAGCATTGCCTGTGTCAGCCACATTTAGCTCAATATTATACACCCTGGCAAACCCCGAGTAGGTATGAGATGGGTTTTGTTGAGAGCTAGTGGCTCCATCATCGAAATCCCATAGCCATGAAGCTGTTCCCGCCGTATTATCCTGAAAATTCACTTGTTCATCCTTCATTAAATCAAATGTTGGAGGAGCATAAGACACGTTGGCAGTTATTGGCTGATTGATGTAGACAGGCACCGGAATTCTTCCACAAGGGCTCCAATATTCAACCTCCCAATCGTAGAAATAGTAGTAATACTTTGGGCCCTGATCTGAAGTTTTTATGGAAAGCACACCAGGTACAGAGTACGGGAAAAGTACCTGGCTGTTGTTTCTGAATAGATCCACAGGCCCTGAAATTCCCAGTTGCAGGTCATTACCCGGAGCAATGTTAAAATTCAATAACACTCTGCTCTCACCAAGAGGAATTGTGACGGTCAGAGAATCAATAATCGCCCCCTGATCGTCCCTTAAGTCAATTCTCTTCGTTCCAGCCTCATCGGAATACACCTTAATAGAAACCAGTGTAAATGGGTTGAAGCAATCAAAAACCAGGTATCTCGAATCATTGCTGGTCCAATCACCGGAGCCTACGGAGTCTGTCTTACCTACAAAAGCAGTATTGTGTACATCTGAATAGAACAGCGTGTTTGTTGTAAGGGCGGGCGTTGTATAAGTCAGCCCTATGCCGATTGCCGGACTGGCACTGGGTTGAGCAAACCACTGTACTTCTCCTGAACTGGCATTAACTGCTGTCAATGTCGCTGGCCCCGAAACGCATACATGTCCCGATGCAACATTGGCGAATTCTGGAATCTCAATCATTCGTCGAATCTCATCATTGAAGGTGCGCTCATCGGCTACCCCATTGGGCAGGATAACCTGAGCCGAAAACTCATGAGCACCCTGGCTGAGGTTGAAGGCAGGGATTGAAACATGGGCAGTATCCATAGGCGACAAAGTACCCGTCCATTGAACAACAAGGGTATCTCCCTGGTCAAAAGAGTAGAGAACAGTGGACGCCACCAAGGGAAACGTACCTCTATTTTCTATAACTAAATCCAGGGTGGCTGTAGTATCACAGGAATAAGCATTGATACCGAGAACATTGATGGCCGCTACATCGTTAGCCGGAGGAGAGACTGGAGTATTCCCTTGTCCAAGCAGGTAATTATAGGCTGCCGGAACATCGATAATACCCATGCCGTAGGTATTGTCTTCGCCGACATTTCCCAGATCCACACAGGAATTGTAGAGGGCAAGTTTGACCTGAGTGCCCGTAAGATACGGAAAGGGTTCTTTGAGCAAGGTAATGGCCCCGGCCACATGTGGGGCGGCCATGGATGTTCCAGTCAGGTCACTGAAGTCACCCTGGTAGCATGACCGGACATCTGTTCCGGGTGCCGAGGCCTCTGGCTTAATGTTCAAAGATCCGGTACCACCACAAGTAGATGGACCCCGGCTGGAAGATGTATTGACGGGAAAAGTAGAATTGTTTGCATCAATATTGGCCACGCAAAATACATTAACCAGGTCCGTATTGATGTTCTTGGGTTGCGTAATAGTAGAGGTTCCCGAACCGTTGTTGCCCGCTGAGAATACGATGGCGATACCCACTGCTTCAACGGCATCAAATGTTGATTTGTATAATCCAGTACACTCATCTACCGTGTTGGGATCTTGCCAGGAATTGTTGATCACATCAGGCATATCATCTATAGTCGCCGAATTACTATCCGGATCCATGGCCCATTGGAACCCGGCAATATTTCGATCCGTACTTGAACCACCCCCGCAGAGGTTAGGGGAACCTATCCAACGCGCCCCCCATGCCACTCCTATGGTATCGCTATTGATGGTGTCAAGCCCACACATAATTCCAACTGTATGGGTACCGTGGCCATTGCAGTCTGCAGGCATTTCCGGCGGTCGCCCAAGAACATACCAGGACTGTTTGAGACTGTGGTAATATCCATCAAAATGATCTGAAATTGCAGAGTGATAAGGGTCCACTCCGGTGTCTAACGACATAACCTTGCGCCCATAACCGGAGTATCCCATGGCCCACATCTCAGGTGCTTTAATTGCGTCATGACCTGGTTCATGCCCCCCAATGGATTTCTTAGCACTACCAGCAGGGCTCACCTCAAACTCATCAAGCAATAATTCAACATTTAGATCAATGACGTCTACATCAGGCCTGAGAGCAAGCTGCGCAATAGCCTCAGCACCCGCCGTACAGAAGATCACATTGGTTACCCAGAACGCCTTGATCGTGTTATTGATTACGCCAGGATCATTTTGCAA
>DTRK01000047.1 GCA_012965955.1 Flavobacteriales bacterium | reverse complement strand
CGTGGAAAGAATTGTTGGGCGCAGGTTGCGATCTGAAGCTATTAAATCAGGTAGAATTCCAAAGGACTTAAAGGAGAAATCGCCCAAGCCCGTGCCTGCTTAGTTAATTAGCAGTTTTCTGACCGTTGTTCCAAGTTCCGTTCTGACAGAAATTAGATAGACACCTTTTGAAAGGCGAGCGTTAAGCTCCAATCTCACGTAGTGGGAGTTGGGCCGTTGAAAGTAAACTGTTTTTCCTATCATGTCAGAGACTTGAATATGCTGAATTTCATTCATACTCTGTACGTGTACGGTGCCCGAAGATGGATTGGGGTAAATGAGTATAGAACTGCTGGCAATCGGATCTTCACGAATTGAGATAGTTGGTGTAGTATCAGGAGGTGTGGTGTCAACAGGCGGTACGTAAAGTTCACAATATTGAGCAACCCCGGGAATATTGTTGTCCAGCCATTTTGAGCGTCCTTCGATAAATGTCTTCATATATCCCAGGACTTCGGCATGGCTCGTAGAGGAAGCGTACCATGATGAATTTGGCCAAAGATAAATTCCCATAACAGGCCAGCGCAAGAAATTACGTACTTGAGATTCACCAAGGTAGCTCGTCATAGAATCCAGGTAGTCATTGATAGAATCTGTATGCAATTTAGTTAGACGCAGCTCTTCCCATCGGCATCTCAATGCATTGCTAAAGGTTGTGTCGCCCAACATATTATCCCACCAAAATGGACTCTCCCCAGAGCATTGATAATATTCCCAACCAGTCGAATCATCGCCTCCGCAATAGTTTCCGTTCCCCCAGGCAAGATTGAAATCCCAAAGTGGGCCAGCCTTCAGCTTACCCCCTTCACTGTCCCTGTCCTTGTAAAAGTAAGTGCTTAGTCTGTAAGCATCCACATTCTTACTTATCTCATTCAAGATAAAATTATCCACGAATGAACGGAGGTCAATAAACTCGGTGTAGTGGTTACTATCTGCATCCATGAAAGTTGAGGAGGCCATCGCTGATTCAAAGCTGTCAACATAGGTCTCTATATATGCCTTTTGCTCAGGTTGGATGGTGTTCTCATCTGGATAGTAAAACTGGAAGTACAGAGTATCGGTAAAGGAAAAGACCTGGTAATTCGATTGCCACCCATCATAGATGCCCTTGTCAATCCTAAATATATACCCACCAGTTAAAGAATCTCCTGCGACATCAGTACTGTCTAATTTTGCGATGTCTACCCGGTCATTGTCCCGTTTTATCTTTTCCATCAGCACATAAACGCCTTTATAATCATCATCGATAACCAGTTCTACAAAACGTGTTCGGCTTGCATAATGCCCTAAGTCATTGCCGAGTTTCATCGCAAGCACGTTATTTAACAGGGATTTGTCAGAGTAGGGCCCGTATAGTATAAAATCCTCTTCAGCCGGGAAATTTAGGAAGCTGGCATCCACATCATTTCCCAGCCAATCCCAAATTTCAACTCCGTAGGATTTCTTGGCAAATCCCTGTGACGATTCGCCTCGAAGCTCAATACCACAAAACCCCGAGTACTCATTGAATGGATCCGTAAGGTAATTCCTGATACCTACACCATTATAGATAATACCCAAATTTGCGCTCACCTTGGGATCATCCACGATAGTTTGCCCACCGGTGTTGACTACGACTATAGGCAAGTTGGATGAATCAAACTCGAATGGCGGAATGAACCACCAGGGTATTGGGTTGTAGTTATAGGTTGTATCTGATATGCCAAGAGATAAAAATGGGATGGCAGACATATCTGAGGACGTGATATTCTGATTGTGTACTTGTACGGCTAGTACATTAACGCCAGGCACCAGAATACCCGACAAGGTCGCTTTGCTAATGTTGAAACTCTCTGGTGCTATTCCCTGATACAGTACAGCTTCGTGAAATGCTCCTGCGGTTTGGTTGTAAGGTGGTGGGGTCCCCGTCAGATATCCCCTCCCAATCTCAGTACCATTCAAATAAGCTACAAAACCATCATCGTAGTCCATGCTGAGAATTGCCTCCTGAACCACTGAGGTGTCGATAATATTAAATTGGGCGCGGAGATAGACAGAAACAGTGTTGGCAATAACCGTACTGTCATCCCCGTCAGCGTATCCTACCCCCATTGGCCCAATTCCCCAGGAAGAGTCGTTGTAGCCTATATCTGTCCATGTGGCTGAAGGTTCGGCACTGGGAAGTAAGTAGGTGCATGAATCTCCTGACTGCACAACTGTCTCCCAATGGTTAATTCCCTGCGGGAATGCCCATAACGGAATGGTGGCAAGCAATGTGCTGATTAGTGCTTTCATGGGATAAAGATACACATGAATTGGAATCGACAGATTTACTTGAAGTAGGAATGAAATCTTACGATCTTGAGATCGTCAAAGTAAACGGGTTCGCTTTCCGGATTCCACAGGTAGATGGACAGGGTGTGATCGTTCATTTCCTTTGGTATATGAAACTCCATCTGCAGCATTTCGCAATTAATAAAAGATGGGTAGTATTAGAAAGTTTCTCATAATAGTATCATTCCATATTTTGCCCGTAATCTTTCAGCCTCATTAAAAGTAAGAATATTATCTTCCGTTGTCAAAGTGTGAAAAGTATCCATTAACAATTGCTTTCTGAACGTTCTGTCATTCTCAACCGACTTGGAATGAATATCATACATCCATTCATCCGAATTCAGTATTCTTGCAATGGTCATCTTTAGAACCTGTTCTTCAACAGTTTGAATCATCTGCTCTGTGGCGGGTATAATCATAATGTTGACTATGGACCTGAATTTTGGATTTGTAGATTTGACGTCAACTTTCCTGATGTATTCATACGCTTCATCTTTGTTCCCCTGCTTGTAGGAGACAACACTTAGATTCAATAATGCCTCCTCAAAATAAGGTGATATCTTAACGGCCTTCGTATAATAATTAATAGCTTGCTGGTGATTGCCCAGTATTTCATAACTGGTACCTAAATTGTTCAAGACATGAATGTGATAAGGGTGAATTTCATATGCGTTTTGAAATTGTAAAAACGCCTCTTCCTGCTTGCCAACATTGTAGTTTGCCAGACCTGTATACCAGGAAATCGGGGTACTGGCAGGATCCATTCGATAAAATGCTGATTCTGCCAGCGAGCAATGTTCAATCATGGCATTCCAGTCTCCTTTTTCCCTGGATTGAAGCGCTTGACTGACATGGTATTCGGCATTTATCCGTTTAATACCAACTGCGATTGAAAGAACAAGAACCAGCCCCAGTATTGGAAGTCCTGCAGTAATCAGTTGTGGATTAACAGCCTTTGTTGTTTTGATTTGATTGTACTCAATGATTATGGGTGCAATGATGAAGGTTAACAATATAAGATGTTCAATTCTCTCTTTAGGAAAGCTAAAGGATGAGCACAAAACATAGCTGATTAAACCCATGAACATTAAATAACAAATTCGCTTGCTGTTGAGGTTCTGCGTGGCTCTTAAAACCTTTCCCAGGTAATAGAAACACATTGTAAATAATGCGACGAATGCCAGAAGGCCCCAGATACCAGCCTCTGTTAAAATCCACACAAAATCGTTATGGGGCCTTTGAAAAAATGTAACATTATCTGATGAGCGCATGCCCTCCGTACCTAATTTTAGTATTTCAATTTTCCACGTACCCAAGCCATGTCCTGCCAAGGGGTGTTCCTTGAATAGCTGAAAGGATTTATTCCACAGCAGGAGTCTGTCCTTAGTAGAAGTATGCTCGGCGTCAACAATAGAATAAATCTGCCTTTGAATGGTTTCAAAAGAATCTAAATAGGAATACAAGAGTATTGACCCTGAAACGGCCAGTACGAGTATTAATGCTGGCCAAAACAATCTTACCCTAAACGGTAAAATCGATGTGCTTTCCTTGTGTTCAATTACCAAGGCTAATATGGCCGTTGCAACTATCGCCGTGGTGGCAGCTATCCAAACTCCCCTGGACAAAGACAAAGTGATATTGCATAGGGCCAACAAGACTGCTAAAACTCCTATCATTTTAAAAGTGGATTTAAATGATAAAGCCGCATAAATGCTAAACGGTAGTGAGAACAGCAGTATCTGTGCAAATAAGTTCTTATGGGCAAATGTTGCACTTATGTTATATACAGCGGAATGTGACAGTTCGGACTTTCCTGTTAATTGCACAAATTGATAAATGCCAATTACCGAGATGGCCACTGAAAATACCGAAACCATTTTTGATAATTGCGTGAAAAAATGTTCGGAATTCTGGAAATGAACAACCAATAACAAGAGAAAGATAAAGGACAAAAAGAGCTTCAGCCATTCAAATAATCCATCTGCGAAATTTGTGGAATAAAAGAGGCTGATTCCGGATACAATTATCAGTAAGGAGTAGGACAGAAAAACCGCATTGTTGATGATGGCGAATGTTTGTCCTGACTTATCCCCCGAATGCCGGCGTATTATTAACAGTAAAAAAGGAAGTAGGAAGATGGCAAGGGCAAGAAAGCGCGGAATTAATACTGGGTCAAGAAGTTTTTCTGTGTAAATGAAAGGGATAACCAGTATTGGAATCACCAGAATCAAGATATCCGTAACAATAGACCTGACTGATGCTGGATTTTTTATCGGTGTTTTCAATTTGAAAATTCGACTGATTGCTAGCTAAAATTTGATTCACTTTCCACTTGGCAGCACAGTCACTTGTAATAAGAATGAAACCTGACGATTTTGAGATCGTCAAAGTAAACGGGTTCGCTTCCCGGATTCCAAAGGTAGATGGACAGAGTGCGATCGTTCATTGCCTTAGGTATATGAAATTCCATCTGCAGCATTTCCCAAG
>DTRK01000046.1:12267-16273 GCA_012965955.1 Flavobacteriales bacterium | reverse complement strand
GATACCTAAAAAGAACGCTACGATCTATGGAATGTCTATCGGATTTAATATAAGTCAAAGGCGAAGGGCTCAATAACGAGCATTTCGCCTGCCATTTACTATCTGATAGCTGGTTGATAGAACCAATAAAAAATTCAATACATTGTTAATCGATACGAAAAAAATGAAACGAATAGTCATCATGACACTACTCATTGCGCTTGCCCATCCTGGGTTCACTCAAGACTACATCGATCTGGCGAATATCAACTATAGTATTTCGCCATCAATTGGTGACTCCAATGCCATGACCGAAAAGAAAGGTGTTCACTTTCAGGTTCCTATAGTATTGAAAAATAAAGATGTAATTGTGACAGGTTTTGGCGGTGCAGTAACCAACATCCATAATTCATATAAAGGAGTGAGCTACCACCAGAATCTACACCATTTGATGGTCCTGTTAGGCTATAAAAAGCAGATAAACGAGAAGCTCTCTTTGTTGGCATTGACATTGAACCAGATCAATGCGGACCCCAAGAGCGTTTCTTTGAAGAATTATCAACCCGGGTTTTACACGCTGTTTACCATTGCAAAATCGAACACCCTGAAATACAAGCTCGGCGCACTTTACAAGTATGAATTCTCAGGTCCATTTATTATTCCATTGTTTGGTGTGGATTGGCAAGTCAATGACAAGCTTCAGATATTCGGCACACTACCCATAACGGCCAATGTAATATACAAACCGGGTGAAAAGCTGGGTTATGGCCTGTCTTTCAAAGGGTCAATTGCCACATACGCACTGGAGTCAGGTGGAACAGACACCTATTTGCAAGAGAACAACAATGAGATCCATGCCCTTCTCGACTATTATGTGGCAGAAAATATTGTACTTCAAGCCAAGGTTGGGTACCAGACCGACAATAAATACAGTAGGTACTCGCCGGATGATAAAGTTGACGCAAATATGGGTCCTGTTGTCCTGGGAGATGAAAGAATCCCAATTTCAAGAATTTACGGCGATGGCCTTGCTTACAAACTCAGTTTCATTTACAGATTCTCACTTAACCAAGACTAAACCACGACCATGCATTTAAATGTCATAGAATTTTCTCTAAATATATCGGTGGCGATCATCATGCTAGGCATGGGCTTGTCACTGACAATAGCCGACTTTATCAGGATAAAAGAGGAGCCTCGCTCTGTGGCGATTGGTTTGTTCAATCAGCTGATCATGCTTCCCTTGATCGGATTGGCATTGATTCTCGTGCTGGGGTTAAAAGAAGAATATGCCGTTGGGCTGATGCTGATTGCAGCATGTCCTGGTGGTGCCACCTCCAACCTCATCTCAAATTTGGCGAAAGGTGACATCGGCTTATCAGTTACCCTGACCGCCTTCTCCAGCGTGATCACAGTGGTGACCATTCCTTTCATTGTCAATTTCGCACTGCTCAAATTCATGAGTACGGATACGGTTGTGCAGCTACCCTATGCTACCATCTTCCTAAAGATCTTGCTGATTACGGTAGTGCCCGTTGCCCTGGGCATGTTCATCAGGGGTTACCGTGAAGCTTTCGCAATTAGGATGGAAAAACCCGTGAAGATCGCTTCGGTAGTGCTAATGGCAGCAATTATCGTAGGCGCAGTAGTCACCAACAGGGAGCAGCTTTCTACAGCGCTTCCCATAATAGGCCCTGCTGTTATTGGCTTAAACGTGCTGACAATGCTATTGGGGTTCTTTTCCGGCAAGCTCTTGAAATTAAATCTCAGGCAGCAGGTATCCATCTCCATTGAATGTGGAATCCAGAATGGCTCTCTGGCACTGGCCATTGTAGGCATGGCGCTGACTCAGTACAAAGAGCTCGCATTGGTGCCTGCCACCTATGGTGTTTTGATGTTTGGAATAGGAGGATTGTTTGCCGGGTACTATGCCCGGCTGGTAACTGTTAATGAAAAAAAAGACCATGCATAAGTTAATATTTATATTAGCCGTCGGACTAATAGCCTTGAAGCCCGAGATATCCAAATCTGAAACGATCTACCTCATACCCGGACAGGGAGGTGATTATCGGTTGTTTCAAAATATTTGTATCCCAGATCACGAAACAAAGGTCCTTGTACTTGAAACACCGAACAAAGGCGAACTACTTCCAAGCTATGCCAGGAGGCTAAGTGTGCAAATAGATACTACAGAATGTTTTTCCCTGGTTGGTGTATCCTTCGGGGGCATGATTGCCGTAGAAATGGCCAAGTTTCTAGACCCGGAGAAGGTGATTATTATTTCCAGTACCAAGTCCACCGATGAGTTTCCCTTCAGTTACAAGGTGGTAAAGAACCTGCGAATGTATAAGTTGTTCAATGGGAAATTATTAAAGAAAATGGCCAATATTGCCAGGCCTATTGCTGAACCCGATAGCAGGGAAGATCATGATATTTTCAGTGCAATGATCAATGACCTGGATCCAGATTATTTAAAAAGGGCGGTTGAATGTGTTTTTACCTGGGAAAATACTGAGTACCGGGAAGACATTATACATCTTCATGGAACGGACGACCGTACAATTCCTCTAAGAAATATTGTTAATCCTGTAGTGGTGAAGAACGGTTCTCATGTGATGGTATTAACTGAGGGAGATAGAATCGGTGCGTTGATCAACGAATATCTCGGACCCAACTAGCAATCATCATATTTAAATAAGATTTGATTTACCGATTCCTGAAAATAGTAGTGGGCCTTGCAGTTAAGCTCTACTTCCGCAAGATCACGGTGAAGAACCTCGAGTTTGTTCCTAATGATACGCCCATAATATTTGCGCCCAATCACCCGGGAGCCTTTATGGATCCCATTGTAATTGCATCTGTATTAAAACAACAGCTGCATTTTCTTGCCAGGGGTGAGTCCTTCTCCAACTCAGTGAGTAGATGGATATTTGGCAATTTGAACATGATTCCCATCTATCGGCCCAGTGAAACGCCTGAGCTGATGCACAAGAACAAAGACGTTTTTAAGAAGGCATGTGACCTGCTTGAAAAGAAGGGTGCGATTATCATTTTCCCGGAAGGAAGCAGCAAAACTGAACGCCGCATCAGGAAGGTCAAGACAGGAGCAGTCAGAATTGCTATGGAAGCAGAAGCTCAACATGATTATGCCCTCGGCGTTAAGATAATTCCTATCGGACTGAATTACGCCAACCTGCACCGATTTAAGAGTGATGTCTTTATCAATATAGCCGAACCTATCAGCGTGTCGGACTATGCCAAAGAGTATAAAGAAGATCAATTCGGCACGGTTAACAAGATTACCGGACTCATTCAAGCTCAGCTGGAAGCACATACTGTCGTTGTCTCAGAAGAACTGGATCAATTCATGAGAGAGGTCGAGGAAATCTACAAGCTGGATTTGAAGCGTGAAGCCAAAATTGACAAGCGCGACAAAGAAGGGGATTTTAGAATCTCAAAGGACATTGCAGAAGCGGTGGCCTACTATCATCGAGAAGAGCCGCTGCGGTTGAGCCGCATCAGGCAGAAGGTAGAGGATTACACTATGGGATTGAAAAGGCTTGAGCTAAAAGACCACGCTTTGGGCAAGAACAAGAGCGGTGACGCATTGGTAAAAGGGGTTGGCAGGACGATCATACAGGCCATTCTGGGCTTTCCTTTTTTTCTGTATGGTGCGGTCAATAACTTTCTGCCGTATAGAATTCCCGGAATTTTCGCAAGAATGAGCAGGCCTGATTTTCACGCGGCTGTATCCCTTAGTACGGGAATTGTTACGTTCGGCACTTTTTACACCCTTCAGATCTGGGCATTTGACAATTATGTTACCACCGCATATTTCACGTATTGGGCGACCTTCCTCTACGGCATTACGCTGCCGGTTACGGGATTGTTTTCCGTCATTTATTGGCGAGTACTCATAAAAAAACGCGAGCGGTGGCACTTTGTGTCCTCCTTCTACCGCAAGACAGCACTTACCACAAGGCTGATCGCCATGCGGGAGGAAATTATCGAAGAGCTAAATAGTGCG
>DTRK01000046.1:0-12257 GCA_012965955.1 Flavobacteriales bacterium | reverse complement strand
CAATATGCAGGAGAATGTTGTTGCACAATAGGATGGCCTACCGGCCAACAGAAACGCATCTGAAACTAATTGGCCACAATCATAAACTCAGTCCGGCGGTTGTTCTGCCGTCCTTCAGAAGTGCTGTTCGTGTCAACCGGTTTGGTAGGCCCGTAACCTTTAGACTGTAGCCGAGAAGCAGAAATACCCTCTCTTTTAAGATAGTCCACCACCACCATCGCACGTTCCCCTGATAATTTCATGTTCAATTCAGAAGACCCTACATTGTCCGTATGCCCGCCAAGTTCAATCACCAGGGAAGGGACATCGTTCAGCAAAGCAACCAACCTGCCGAGCTCCGGATGCGATGTCGGATTAATGATCGCCTTCCCCGTTTCAAAGAACACGTTGCGCAGTGCGATCTTGGACCCTACAGTTATGTTCTTTAATTCAACATCCTTGTTGACCAAATTAAAATCAGACTTAGCCGGAATGTCGAAATTCTCCGAATGAAACAAATACCCTTCTTTATTCACTGATATTCCGTAGTTCTTGCCGGCAGGCAGCGACAACAAGAACTTGCCGGTGGCACTATTGGACTTAAACCTGGAAAACACCTTGCCATTGGCATTATCAACTATTATGATGTCAGCACCCAATGGGCTTCGTGTGATATTGTCTATCACCTTGCCCTTAAAGACTGTAAGGCTCCTTTTGTTAACCTCCACCGCTGCTTCAATCTGTACATCCTGAATTGGCTCAGCTATACTTGCCAATAAAAAGTCTTCGGTTCCGATGGCCATTTTCTTGTCGGGCCCCCAAAATGTTACTTTGTACAAATCCATTCCACCTTTTCCGCCATATCTATTTGACGATATATACGCGTGCTTCCCATTTGCTGTAGAAGCGTAAAAGAGATCATCGTACGGTGTGTTGATGGGGTAGCCCATGTTCACCGGCTTGGTCCATTGCTCCAAATCGTTCCGTGTTGTCATGAATATGTCATAACCCCCCATTGAGTTGTGTCCCTGTGAGCTGAAATACATGGTATTTCCATCCGGATGAACGAAAACGGATCCTTCATTATACCTGGTAGTTACGGGCTGCCCAATACTCTGGCCCTTGCCCCATCTGTTATAATCAGCAATCGTATATACCATCAGGCCGCTCACAAATATCTCCTTATCACCTCTGGTCATGCCATCAAAAATGTAAAACACCTTGATGTCCTGGGGCTCGTATGTGGCATAGGTCTCGTTGTGCTCTGTGTTGGGAATTTTTGAAAGCTTCTTAACAGGCTCTCCCCATAATACTCCATCGAGGGAACTTTCGTATATGTCCATGTTCCCATTGTCCTCCTTGAACATCAACAACCGCTGCCCATCATATGCAAGAGCCGAAGCCGTTTCATCTTTTGGCGTACTTAGAGGTGTACCTGCATTCTTTGCAGCCGCGAATTTTCTTCCGTTAAGTCCGGAGAAATAGATGTCTCCATCATATTCACCATATTTGTTCTTAGCATGTCCGTTGTCACGATTGGAAGTAAACATGAGGAGCTCTCCATCAGTTGAAATACAAGGACTATAGTCATCCGCAGAAGAATTAACTGCCTTCATATTATCCACCCAGACACGTTCGGGATTGGCCTTGAAATACTTGCCAAATTTGCACTCTTTCTTGTACTTGCCTGAGATCTTCCTGTAGTTTTCGGCCAGTTTGTTTTTGGCTGTCTCTTCGAAAGTCTTATAGTGTTTTATCGCCTGGGGAAAGTTGTAAGCCAGCTGTTCCGCCTGGCCCATGTAAAAGTACAACATCGGGCTCATCTCCTTGCTCAGCTCCTTTGCTTTATCAAGGTAATGCCTGGCTTCATACTTCTCATTTGTATATAAAAGGGTATTCCCGAGTTTCAAGTTCACCTTAGCATTGTTTGGATTGAACGCTTGTGCCTCCCGGTATACAGGCAATATCTCTTTAAACTTATTGTGTGGGTCCCTTACATTCGCAATATCTTCATTGGCAGACTCAAGTATCACATCTGCGCCCTTCATCTTTTCCACAATTGCGTTCATTTCATCCTTCTTATCCTTGAAATTCGATGCCTTGAATTCTACATTCTGGGCCGTGAGTTGCAGTGCTCCAATCGCTGAAATAACGACAAATAATATTGGTCTCTTCATCCTGCGTTTCGTTAGTAACAATTGTTCATCTGATATTTTTTTCCTTGCTTGGATCCCAGCTCCTTTGCCTTGTTCCAGTCACTGCATGCCCCGTCAATATCCCGGATCATCTCCTTGGAGGTCCCCCTATTCACATAAGCGTTTGCGTATTCAGGATTGTTCTGTATCGCCTTATCAAAGTCAGCGATAGCCTCCTTATACTTTTCCTGCTGATACATGACTGACCCGCGATTGCTGTAGGCAGGTGCATACTTGTTGTTGATTTTAATGGCCTGGTTAAAATCTTTCAGCGCCAGCTCCATCTTACCCCGCTCAAAGTACAGTCCTCCCCGGTTGTTATAGGCGATATAAAATTCAGGATTCACCTCCACCGCCTTATTGAAAGCGCTCAGGGCCTCCTCATACCTGCCCATCTTTTTCCGCGTACTGCCCAGGTTATTGTATATAAATGCCAGATCGGGGCTTATGCTTGCCGCTTTCTGATAATCCATAATAGCTTCAGCATATTTCTCCAATCTCCTGTAGCTGCTTCCCCGGTCATTATAGGAATAAGCATAATTATTATCAATCTTAATGGCCCTGGTAAACTCCTGGATCGCCGCAAGGTATTCCTCTTTCATGAAATACATGTCGCCCATGTTATAATATGCCACTGCATTCCTAGGCTGAAGCTTAACAGTGGCCTTATAATCGTCGATGGCCTTGTTGTATTTGCCCACCGCTCCATATGCTTCCGCGCGTTTTGAGTAAGCGATGGCCTTAGTGTTGTTCGAATCAATTACAGTCGTAAAATCCCTGATCGCCTTTTCGTAATTCTTCATCTGCAGATACGCAACTCCACGGTTGAAATACGCATTTATAAAACGAGGGAACAGATTGATGGAAGATCCGAAACTCGCAACGGCACCTTTATAGTCTTTTGATTCAAATTGCTTAATCCCTTGATTGTAAGTTTCTTTTGCCTTCTGCACGGTGGCAAAATCCAGGTTCAGTGCCTCAATAGAATCTTTGAACGCCTTTTCTTCTACCGTCAGTTCTACGTCTTGCGCGCAGAGATTAGACGTATATAATATTAGCAGTACTGCGATAAATTTTATCGACTTTACCATATCTTCAAGTTTTTATTATCCTTTTTGAGCGGATGGTAAAAATAGAATTTTATCCCGTTGGGAGAGGATAAATTTATCCACCATTGTTAATAAGATTTGTGAAGAAGATATATGCTACTTAATGCTCATCGATTCATCTTTGCCTGAGCAAAACGATCACGAGAAATGCAACTATTTGATATCGAAAGAGATCGGCTTCTTGATGCTCTCCTCCAAAGACAAAATAGTCTCAGTTGTCTGTATTCCCTCAATGGCCTGAATACGATCGTTGAGTACGTCACGTAAATCCTGAGTGTCCTTGCAAATCACTTTTACAAATATATTGTACACTCCCGTCGTGTAATGAGCTTCCAATACCTGGGGAATATCTTCCAGCTCCTTGATTACGCTGCCATAAATTGATCCGCGCTGGAGATGTATCCCCAAAAACACGGTTAGGTTATATCCCAATTTTACTGTATCAATTTCCAGGGTAGAGCCTCTCACAATGCCCATATGCTCCATTTTCTTCATTCTGCCATGTATGGTACCCCCTGAAACAGAAATTCTCTTAGCAATTTCAGCATAAGGCGTTTTCGCATCTGCTATCAGGATAGAGAGTATCTCCTGGTCAATGTCGTCAATTTCCAATTCAGGAACCATGTGTTTATACTTGCTGTAATTATTTCATAATTTATGCCTAATAATTATCAAATTTACATTATTAGTGTCACTTTACTACAATATTATTAGTTTTTTACTTGTTTTATTGAATTTATCGCATATCGATGAATAAATTCCCTTTAAACAATATTATCAGAGGGACCGCCTGTGGCTAAGCGCCGCGCACTTGCAGTGCTGCTATTGGTTAGCAGCGATTAGTCCCTCCCAAAATCCCGCTTGAACGATCTCCACCAGGTTGTGCTCAGGGTCACGGAAGTAGAAAGAGTGCATCCCTATTCCCCAATCCACCTCCTGCTCTATCTCTATTCCCGCAGCAATAACCTCCTGCTTACTGCTTTCATAGTCGGCTACATCCACTTCCAATGCAAAATGAATGTCGCCGGCTCCATAATGAGCAGGGATCTGTGTTTTGTTCTTCGTTACTTCCGCATTAAAGCAGAGCAGGACCGAAGAACCCGCCCTGAAAAATGCATGGTTGCCTTCCACAAATGCCATCAACTCAAGTCCCAATTTGCCATTATAGAATGATTTTGCAGCATCGAGGTTTGCCACGTACAAACAAGTCTCTTTTATCTGGTTAAATTTCATATTAAATTTTACTTTCACCCTTCGGTTATTTGAGTAAATCTATGGAAAAGAAATGGGTTGCAAAAGACGTTGGATCTCCTGCTGAGATCAAAGAACTTTCAGAAGCATTGGGCGTCTCAAAGCGCCTGTCATCGCTCCTGATCAACAGGGGCATACGCACCTTTGATGAAGCCGAGAGCTTCTTCCGCCCGAAACTCGCCATGCTGCATGATCCTTTTTTGATGGCCGACATGGACGCAGCCATAGAGAGGATTAAAAAAGCTCTTGAGAGCAAAGAAAAAATAATGGTGTATGGAGATTATGACGTGGACGGCACCACTGCGGTATCCTTGGTGTACTCTTTCTTCTCCCAATTCACAGATCAAATTGAATACTACATTCCTCACAGATATACTGAAGGCTATGGTGTTTCGAAATTGGGAATAGATACAGCCATTGACAATGGCGTGACCCTTATTATCTGCCTTGACTGCGGTATCAAGGCCAATGATCTGATTGAATATGCCAGAGACAATGGCGTAGATTTTATTGTCTGCGACCATCACCTGCCTGGAGCGGAGCTTCCACCAGCAGTTGCTATTCTTGACCCCAAGCGACAAGAGTGTTCTTACCCTTATGATGAATTATCGGGGTGCGGGATTGGCTTCAAATTGGTCCAGGCATACTCACAGAAGAACGGCATTGACTTCGAAGACCTCCACCAATACCTCGACCTCACAGCGATAAGCATCGCCGCTGACATAGTCCCCCTTACCGGCGAAAACAGGGTGCTGGCCTATTTCGGATTGATAGAGATCAATACACGGCCCCGCCTTGGCATCAAAGCCCTTTTGGAGCTGGCCAAGGTAAAAGATGCACTCACCTTAGAAAACCTGGTCTTTATTATTGGGCCAAGAATCAACGCAGCAGGGCGAATTGAAACAGGGCGGAACGCGGTGAGCCTGCTCATTTCAGATGATGAGGCCCAAGCCAGGGAAACATCTGCACTGATCGACAAACACAACCTCGAAAGAAGAGAGCTCGACAAGAACATCACAGCGTCAGCATTGCACATGATTGCTGACAACCCCAAACTGCAGACGCAAAAGTCTACCGTCTTGTATCATCCCGATTGGCACAAGGGCGTAATAGGCATCGTAGCTTCGCGCCTGATCGAAAACTATTACCGGCCTACCATTGTGTTGACCAGCTCAAATGGTAAAGCTGCAGGATCTGCCCGATCGGTACTGGAATTTAACGTGTATGAAGCAATTGAGGCCTGCAGTGATCTTCTGCTTCAATTTGGTGGTCATAAATATGCGGCAGGGCTTACCATTAAGACCGAAAACATCGAGGCGTTTCAAAAGAAGTTTGAAGAAGTAGTCTCTAACACAATTGATGAAAAGCTACTGATTCCAACGGTTGAGCTGGATGGAGAATTGCATTTTACCGATATCACTGATAAGTTCTACCGGGTGTTAAAGCAATTTGCCCCATTCGGGCCATGCAACATGATGCCCATATTCAAAACTGCCGCAGTGCTGGACACGGGCTATGCTAAAACCGTGGGAGCAGACCATACGCACCTGAAGCTGCGCGTTCATGAACCTGAAGATATCGAGAGAAGCTTCTCTGCTATTGGCTTCGGCCTGGGCGATAAACTGAAGCTTGTCCAATCTGGAGATCCATTCAATATTTGCTATACCATCGAAGAGAATGTTTGGAAGGACAAGAGAACCTTACAGTTGGTCATAAAGGACATCAAACCTAATTGACCACTCTGCCCAGTACCTTTGAAATGAACTTTTTAGCCTCAAGCAATCCGCCGTATTGTTTAAGCAAATCAGTTCGTACGTTTTCGTCTTCTGAGGCCTTGATCTTCTCTCGGTTCTCCGCGATCATTCTTTTGACCTTTGACATCTTTAAGGAGTACACCGTGCGTTCCACGGCCTTTCGCAGCGTCATTTCCTCAGTTGAGACATGTATCTGGTGCCGCTCCTCCCAGTTCTTGCTCAAAGAGTAAGGAGAGAAAACCAGGTCAACACAAAGCTCAGCTATCTCAGGGTCTCTATGTTTGAGAAAATACTGCTGGTCTAAAGTATTCTTGCTCTTCACCGCTTCCTCGTATTCCTTGAAAATCTTACTGTAAACTTCGATCTCGAATTCCAATCCGTCGTTGGTGAGCTCATTGACAATAAATTGTTCAACCGTAATATCACCGCCTCCTTTTGATGCTTTTTCACTCCCGGCTTCTTTCACTTCCATATCGATCCTGACATCCCCAAAATTGAGCAAAAACCTCATTACATCTCTCTCCTGAGGTTCAATGGAAATCGATACTCCCTTATCATATACATTCTCAGACTCTGCAGGAAATCCACTCTTGTACTCGTTTATCGGAATTTCAACGGGTTCTTGCCTGTAATCACCTGCCTGGCGCCGCATTTGGTTAGTGTTCTTTCTTCGGATCTTATTCAGCTCAGCAACTAAAATCTGTTCTGAAATATCCATGGTCCTGCCGCACTCATGAAGAAATGTTGAGCGGGATATAGCATCAGGAATAACAGCGACCGACTCAAGAATATCCCTGATCAAGGCAGATTTCCTGACTGGATCGGAAGAAGCCTCTTCCAGCAAAATACTTGTTTTGAACGCTATGAAATCCTTGGCATTTTCCTCAAGGAAATCATGCAGCTCCTTCGTACTGACCTTCATTGCATAGGAATCCGGGTCCTCTCCTTCCGGAAACAGAACAATCCTCACATTCAGGCCTTCCTGCAGTATCAAATCAATTCCCCTGAAGGATGCTTTTATACCCGCCGGATCGCCGTCATACAAGATGGTGATGTTGTTGGTAATTCTTTTCACCAAGCGTATTTGATCCACCGTTAAAGAAGTTCCAGAAGAGGAAACCACATTCTTAATCCCTGACTGATAAAGGGTAACCACATCCGTGTAGCCCTCAACCAAATAGCAATTGTCCTGTGCTATGATGTCCTTTTTGGCGTAGTAGATCCCATACAGCACCCTTCTTTTTTCATACACCTCTGACTCTGGAGAGTTGACATATTTAGCAGCCTTCACGTCCTTCTTCAGTACGCGCCCACCAAAACCTATGACCTTGCCCGAGAAATTGTGTATGGGGAACATCACCCTCCCCCGAAAACGGTCGTAGTGTTTATCTTCCTTTACGATGGTCAGCCCGGTTTTCTCCAGATACTCAAGCTGGTATCCCTTTTCAAGCGCATCCTTGGTAAAAGCATCCCAGGTATCTAAGCCATAGCCAAGCTGAAATTGCTCAATGGTCTCTTCAGTGTAACCCCGTTCTTTGAAGTAAGAAAGTCCGATTGCCTTGCCCTCTTCGTTGTTCATCAGGATGTCAGAAAAATATTTCTGTGCATGGGTGAGCACTACATACTGACTCTCCCTTTCACTGCGGATCTTTGAATCCTCCTCAGAATACTGATCTTCTTCTATCTCAATATTGTATTTCTGAGCCAGGTAGCGAAGCGCTTCCGGGTAGGAATACTTCTCATGCTCCATCACAAACTTCACCGCGTTACCTCCGACACCGCAACCGAAACATTTATAGATCCCTTTCGCCGTGGAAACGGTGAAGGATGGCGTTTTTTCATTGTGGAACGGACAGAGGCCTATCTTATTCACTCCCCGCTGCTTGAGTGCCACAAAATCTTCTACTACCTCCTCTATACGTGCAGAATCAAATACCTTATCTATGGTGCTTTTGGAAATCAAATCGGTCTAAAAAACGATAAAATCGGACAATAAAGTTAGACAAATTATTGCGATGCGATGGCAGGAAAGCAAGACAAATCAGTGATAAGTGCGTGCACAGGATCACCTTGATAGAAGGTGTCTGAAGAATTTGTATAACCCGTCAGCCTTCCTTATGATTCCAGGTTCTTTTCAATGCGCCTGATCTGCCTCAAGTGGTGCCTAAAATGCATTTCCGACATGCGATACCACTCCTTAGCGTTCAGATGCCCAAAGGCGGGGTGCCTGGTTTTCTCATTCTTGTCAAACCCATCCAGCCTGCGCTCAACAAGCTGCGCCAGCTCAAGAGAGCGTTTGAGCTTTTGCCTGATTGAATCGATACTTTCGGGTTGTCGCGGAGTTACCGCCGCCGACTTAGGCATCTTGAACTTCATGTTGGGAAAGCCATTGATCAAAAAGACCACCCTGCCCCTGTTGTTCCTGCCCTTGCCCTTGTGGGTGTCCTCCTTATTCAAGCAACGCTCTGCCTGTTTCAGAAAAAAATGGTCATTCGCCAGGATAGCGTGGACGTACACCTGCCCGATACTCCATGAATTTTCATCTGGCTTCTGGATAAATCGCTCTTCAGAATACCCCTTTAGCCTCTCAAAATATATGTCTAAGGTCTCCTTGAATTTCATAAATCAAAGATAGCAATACTTTACAGGGCGGGCGGCAGAGTTAGCTGCAGTTAGCTAAAGAATTGACATTTCTCAATCTCAATTCCTTATTTTTGCCGAATGGAAGAAGATAGCAGTAGGACAGAGCTCAGCGATCTCGGAGAATTCGGGTTGATAGCCCACCTATCGAAACATATCGAACTTAAGAATCCCAGTTCGATAGAGGGTATTGGAGATGATGCGGCGGTCATTGAGACCAAGGACATGCACACGGTGGTTACCACGGACATGCTCTGTGAGGGTGTTCACTTTGACCTCACATTTACCCCTCTTAAGCACCTCGGTTACAAGGCAGTGGTCGTAAATCTCTCTGATGTGTACGCCATGAACGCCGAGCCTACGCAAATTACAGTCTCCATAGCCGTTTCGAATCGTTTTTCATTAGAAGCAGTTGAGGAGTTGTACTCCGGAATACTTCTGGCATGCAATCGGTATGGCGTGGATCTGGTAGGTGGCGACACAAGTTCATCTTTGTCTGGATTGATCATAAACATTACGGCCATTGGCCAGGCCAGGAAAGAAGACATTGTGCTCCGAAGTGGGGCTCAAGAGAATGATCTTATCTGCGTAAGCGGAGATCTTGGAGGCGCCTATATGGGCCTTCAGGTTTTGGAACGAGAAAAGGCGGTCTTCAAGGAAGACCCGAATATGCAACCAGACCTTGATGGGCATGATTATATTTTGGAACGGCAGCTAAAGCCGGAAGCCAGGATGGATGTCATTCAGCTGCTCAAGGACTTCAAAATAAAGCCGACGGCCATGATCGATATTTCTGATGGACTGTCCTCTGAACAATTGCATATCTCATCGGCATCTCAGCTCGGCTGCCACCTCTATGAGGAGAAAATCCCCATAGACCCCACGACTGTAAATCTGGCTATGGAGTTCAATATTGATCCTACGCTCTGTGCCCTCAGTGGCGGTGAGGATTATGAGCTGCTCTTTACTATCAGCCAAAAAGACTACGATAAGATCAAAAGTGATCCGGATATTACCGTTATTGGCCACATGCTCTCTGAGGGGGAAGGGTGCTTCCTCATCTCACGTGATGGCAGTTCCCATGAACTTACCGCCCAGGGCTGGGATGCCTTCTTAGATGGGCAGAATGAGCCCGGGCCCGATGATCTGCCCAAACCTTCGGAAAACTAACCGAATTCTAAGTCCTTCCTTCCAAATGCAGCGAACAGGTCATATCAAGTTTGCGACTTTACCGACGTACTGTATTGGAAGGAAAGCTCGATCAAAGAGGAACCGTTGATATTGGAGCGCTGCGAAGCGGTGCCTATATTATTACACTGCCAGAGAAGGACACAATGTTAAGAGCCAAATTTATAAAGCTCTAGGCGGGGACCTGGCTCATCAAGGCCTCGATCTCGTCTGATTCTATCGGAATGTCACCCATGAGGTCAATCGGGCCTTTTTCAGTAACCAGAATATCATTCTCCAATCTGATGCCGAGGTTTTCTTCACGAATGTAAATGCCGGGCTCACAGGTGAAGACATTTCCCGCTTCAATAGGTTTCTCCCAATCGCCTACATCATGTACGTCGAGACCGAGGAAATGGGAAGTGCCGTGCATGAAGTATTTCTTATAAGCTGGCATCTCCTCATCTTGCGATTTGATGTCCTCCATGGTGATCAATCCCAAATCAACCAGCTCTTTCTCCATCAACAACCCAACTTCCACATGGTATTCTTTCAGTATAGTACCCTGAACGAGCAGCTGAGTTGCCGACTTCATCACGCTCAGCACGGCCTCGTAAACGGCCCGCTGCCTCTTGGTGAACTTGCCATTCACCGGCAGGCTCCTGGTCATATCAGAAGCATAATTGGCGTACTCCGCGCCAAAATCCATCAGGATCACGTCACCATCCTCGCACTTCTGGTTGTTGTCAATATAGTGCAGCACGCAAGCGTTAAATCCAGAGGCGATGATGGGCGAATAGGCATGGCCCGAAGAGCGGTTGCATAAGAACTCGTGCAAGATCTCGGCCTCGATTTCATATTCCATAACCCCCGGCTTGATGAACTCTAAGATTCTTCTAAAACCCCTGGCCGTTATATTGCAGGCAAACCGGATAAGCTCAACTTCGGTTTCAGATTTAACAGCTCTTAGCTGCTCAGATAGCGGAGCTGACTTTTCAATTTTATGCATTGGATAAGTCTTCTCGAACCACTTAGTAAACCTGGCATCCCTTGTCTCAACCACCACCTTCGCCCTTAGATGTTCATTAGAATTCAGGTAAACCGTATTGGTCTCCTCCATGAGCTCCTTGAAAACATCTTCAAATTCACTGAGCCAATAAACTGTTTGAATCCCCGATACTTTTGAGGCGCCCTCTTTGGTGAGTTTAGCACCTTCCCAAATGGCGATTTCGTCGCTGGTCTCTTTCAAAAACAGGATCTCCTTATGCTTCTCATCCTTTGTGGCAGGAAATATTACCACTATGCTCTCCTCCTGATCTATCCCACTCAAATAGAACAGGTCATTGTTCTGGCGGAACGGCATTAAACCGTCTGCATTGGTTGGCATAATATCGTTCGAATTAAAAACAGCCAGTGGCCCCTCTTTCATGATGGAAACAAAACGTGCCCTGTTATCAATAAAAAGATGGTTGTTTATCGGTAAGTACTTCATCACGCTGCGAATTACGAATGTGTACGAATATACGAACGGAATTTTTTAATCATACAGAACAGAGAAAATTGAGAAGTGTTTACCATAGATACGGAATACCATAGATGAATCTCATCGCACAATGCTCATGATACTGAATCAGTATCCTTTCATCTTCCAACAAATTAGATATAAGCTATCTACTCAGACGGCAGAACACCTTATTTAGCTGCCGAAGAGCTTTCTTCCAATCATGGCAATTGGATCATAGTAGCGGTCCACCACTCTCTCCTTCAGAGGGATGATACCATTGTCTGTTATATTGATGTGCTCCGGACACACCTCTGTACAACAGCGCGTAATATTGCACATCCCTGAACCATGTTCTTTCTTGGTCTCCGGAATTCGATCCGCTGTATCCAATGGATGCATCTCCAAGCCGGCCAAACGGATCATGAACCGAGGCCCTACAAATACATCCTTTCTATCGTGATCCCTTAGCACATGACATACATCTTGACAAAGGAAGCACTCAATGCACTTTCTAAATTCCTGAACGCGATCAACGTCTTCCTGCATCATTATATAGTTGCCCTTCGCATCCTTCTTGGATTTATCAGGTGCATAAGGCTTGATGCGCTTGTTCTGCTCATAGTTCCACGACATATCAGGAACCAGGTCGCGAATGACC
>DTRK01000045.1 GCA_012965955.1 Flavobacteriales bacterium | reverse complement strand
GGAAGCACGTGGACCCAGGGGCCTTTGTATAGGGCCAAGCTACCAATTGTCTCCACCGACCGATACATGCCACAATTGAGTGATGTAATCGCCGGAAATCTCTCCCCTACCTGGGAGATGACGCCGACTGTGGGCAGGGATATGGAATTCTCATACGTGGTGCGCGATAACGATGTCAATGGTGCTCAGGAGCATGATGACCTTATGCAGGTAACGGTTATAGGCAGTGCAGGCCCTTTTGAGGTAACCTCTCAGGGAGCGGCAGTAACGTGGAACTCGGGTGCAACTGAAACGATAACGTGGGACGTTGCCAACACCAGTGGCGGTTCAGTCAATACTGCTAATGTGGATATATTTCTTTCTCTTGATGGTGGATATACTTATCCCATTACAATAGTTACGGGGGTGCCAAATAATGGCTCAACCAATATCACGGTGCCTACCGGTGCAGCCACAACAACCGGACGCTTCATGGTAAGAGGAGCGAATAATATTTTCTTTGATATTAATGACGCAGACATCACGATTGTAGATTCAGAGTTTGCCATGAATTTTTCGAATACGGCAGATGCAGTTTGCCCCCCAACCTCCGGAGTGTATAATTTCACTTACAATACCTTTCTTGGGTTCAATGAAACCACTGTATTTTCGGCCACTGGAGAACCGGCCGGATCACTGGTTGGATTCTCGCCAGCGACTGCAGTTACAGATGGCACTCCAGTTATAATGACTGTTTCAGGAATTACTGGGGCAATGGCAGGATCATACACTATTACGGTCACGGGCACGGCACCTTCAGCTACCAAAACACAATTGGTTACACTGGATATTTCTGATCCAAGTCCAGGTGCGACAACACTCACTTCACCAACAGATGGTGCAACAGGTGTTGCAGTGCCAACTACATTTTCCTGGGCTTCCGTTTCAGGAACAGGAATTATGTATGACATTGACATAGCATCAGATATAGGGTTTACTACAATGGTGGACAACGGAGTCGGTTTGACCAATAATACTTTCATCTCCTCAGTTCTGAACGCCAGCACCACCTATTATTGGAGAGTAAGCGTGTATAACTCCTGTGGGAGTGCTCCGATCTCTTCAACTTTTAGCTTTGAGACGAACACTTGTGTCACCTATATGAGTACAGATGTGCCCAAGAACATTTCTTCATCAGGCACACCAACAATCACCTCGGACCTTGTAATACCGCTCACGGATAATGTAACAGATATCAATGTGGTAAGCCTCACGGGTCCGCATACCTGGATCAACGACCTTGTTTTCACATTGCAAAGTCCGGTGGGTACGCAGGTAGTTTTGTTTGATCAAATCTGTAACAATCAAAATGACTTTGATGTTGGATTTGATGACCAGGCCACTCCTGGTCCTTTGCCCTGTCCACCCGTGGGTGGTGGAATTTATGTGCCCGAGGATTCTCTTGCTTTCTATATTGGGGAGAACCCCAATGGCACCTGGGTTCTTACTGTTGACGACGAGGTAAATAACGATGGAGGGTCTCTGGACACCTGGGGATTAGAAGTTTGCACAGCTCCCCCAGTTCCATGTATTGCACCGAACTCTCTGGTGGTTACCGCATCAGCAGACACTATTTGTAACGGCACATCTGTTACCCTAACGATCTCTGGAAATTTGAATAGTGCCACGGACTGGCAAGTTTATGAGGACAGCTGTGGAGGTATAATTGTTGGAACGGGTACCTCGGTTTCCGTTTCTCCTACCACGACAACAACTTATTACGTAAGAGGTGAAGGCGGGTGCATTACACCGGGGGCATGTGCAACCAGCGAAGTGGTTGTTAACACAGTCTATACCTCCAACGCAACTGCAAGTGTTTGTGACGGAATTACGTACACATTCCCTGACGGCAGCAGTTCTACCACTAGTACTACACAGATCAGTACACTGACAAGCTCCAACGGATGTGATAGCATTATTACAACGGAGCTTACCGTTACGCCTGTGTACAATTTGAGCGAAAGTGCGAGTATCTGTGGAGGCGTACTCTATACTTTCCCCGACGGCGATACGTCAACAATAGCAACTGTACATACGAGTTTCCTTTCAACGGTGAATGGCTGCGACAGTACTATCACCACCACTCTAACTGAAGATTCAGCCTATTCAACTTCCGTAACAGCGACGATGTGCCCTGGATCAACCTATACTTTCCCTGATAGCAGCACATCAACTACCACCACGACCCAGGTGAGCACATTGGTAAGCGCAGGCGGTTGTGATAGTGTAATTACGACTGCACTTGTAGTTGCTCCTACCTATAACCTGACGGAGAGTGTTTCTGTGTGCAGCGGAGGGACACATACTTTCCCAGATGGGACAACATCTACCACGGCGATGACTCATACCAGCAATTTAACCACGGTAATAGGCTGTGACAGTATTATAACCTCAACCCTATCAGTTGACAGCCCGATAACGAGTACGGAGAATGTTAGCTCCTGTAGCGGTGTAACCTATGTATTCCCCGATGGTGCTATTTCAACAGTTTCAATCACACACATCAGCAACCTGAGCACACCTCAGGGATGTGATAGCGTTGTAACCACAAATCTCACCGTAGATCCGCCAATTACCTCCAATATTGATGCTACCATTTGCAATGGCGACACCTACACTTTCCCAGATGGTACAACCAGCACAACTGCGACGGTACAAGCCAGTTATATGACAACTGCGGACGGTTGTGATAGTATCATTATTACCAATCTTAGTATAGGCAACTCGGTGGGAACTACAGAAAATGTGACCATGTGTTCTGGTGACACCTATACTTTCCCTGATGGTACAACGTCAACAACTGCAACAGTTCACACGAGTAACCTAACTTCTGTAGCAGGTTGCGACAGTACTGTTACATCAAACCTGACAATAACTACGGTGGACACAAATGTGGTTCAATCTGGCTCTGTACTCTTCGCGACAGCAGCGGATAGCTATCAATGGATTGTGTGCGAGGGAAATCTACCAATCGGTGGAGAAATATTTCAGTCATATACCGTAACGGTAAACGGCAGCTATAAAGTGGCGCTGGTTGTTGATGGCTGCAAGGACACTTCATTATGCAGAACAGTCATTGCCACCGGAATAGTGGAAAATACAATTGGCCCTGAGCTGGCCGCCTTTCCCAATCCAACCAACGGCCATTTCGTAATAGACATGGGTAGAACTTATAGTACAACGTTTGTGCAGGTAATAGACCTTCGGGGAAAGATACTGCTTGAACAAGAAAGGCATGAACTTCAAAAGGTGGAACTGAATGTTGATGTGCTCGCACAGGGAATGTACTTAGTAAAAGTTAGTGCTGATGGAAAAGAGGCCCTCATCAAACTGTTAAAAGAGTAGTATTCATGAGCCACAAGATTAGCAATTTACCAGATAACAGAGGCCACTATGAACAAAGGTGGGATGATCACTACATCACCCCAATGCCGTTGTATTTTTCAAGGGTCAATTAGCTGCTTAACACTCCTCAGTCACTTGAAAACCTGCCAATGAACTTGAGCAATCAGGACCTATCCCTTATCAGTGGCGCAGACTTCTTGTTGGCCAAGGTAGAGGTGATGTCCAAGATCAATATATTGATGGAAGATACCCGGTCTGCCCTACAGACACAACTCGGGACCACTGATTTCGTATTCCCTACGGATTTAGATCTATCCTCAGGGAAGATCTCCAAAGGCGAATATTACAGACACCTCCCTTATTTTGTGCTGGATTACCCCGCACTCTTTGGTAAACAGGATACCATCGCCTTCAGAACGATGTTTTGGTGGGGTAATTTCTTTAGTGTGACACTGCACCTGCAAGGCATATATCTGGAAGAAAGCAGGGAAAGCCTAATTAATAACATCAGCTCTCTGCTCGACAGGCAGTTCTACATCTGTGTTGGGGAAACCCCCTGGGAGTATCACTACGAACCTGACAATTACGAATTGCTTCAAGCAGAACATGTTGAGCAAATCAAATCAGGTAAATTCCTAAAACTGAGCCGAAAAACTGAACTCTCTAAATGGAAAACATTACCAATATTTTCTGTGGATACCCTGAATTTGTTTCTTTCGGTCCTATAAACACCAGCTAAGTATCAATGAATGTTGTAAACAAGGAATGTGGAAGGTCAGGCCAAGGCACAGACAATCACGACAAAGCGGTTGATGACAAAATTTAAGTTAAGCAACCACTGTCTAGAGCCCCTCCTTTGACAAGATCGTTTTAGCAGACAGCTCACCACTAGAACCGATGACTCCCCCTCCTGGATGAGTACCAGAGCCACAGAGCCACAGATCCTTGATTGGTGTGGTGTAATCTGAATAACCAGCAACGGGTCGTTGGAATAACAGCTGCTCCAGAGATAGTTCACCCTGGAAAATATTGCCTTCCGTTAGCCCGGTTAATTTCTCAATGTCCCATGGTGATAAGACCTGTCGGTGCAAAATAATGTCCTTTAAATTCGGAATATAATCTGATAAAGTATCGATAACAGCATCCCCAAATGCTTCCCGTTTCTCGGGCCATTTATCCGCACCTTCTTTAAGATGATAAGGGGCATACTGCACAAAACAGGACATCACGTGTTTACCAGGAGGAGCGACACTTGGATCGGTTAGCGACGGAATCACCATGTCGATAAAAGGCTTTTTGGAATACTCTCCATACTTTGCGTCGTCATACGCTTTTTCCAGGTAATCAATGCTGGGGGCTATGGTGATATCCCCGGCCAGATGCGGGCCTTCACCTGGCCTGCACTTGAAATTTGGCAATGCATCGAGGGCGAGATTCACTTTTCCAGAGCTTCCTCTAAACTTGTATCTTTTTAAACCTGTAACATAGTCTTCCGGCAG
>DTRK01000044.1 GCA_012965955.1 Flavobacteriales bacterium | reverse complement strand
TTCCTGGATGTCTTCAAATTCGACTTTCCCAGCAGTCTCTGAAATGATAACAGCGTTGAATGGATCCCATGAACAAATAGAATCACCCACTTTCACCTTGTCACCATGCTTCTTGTAAATTTCAGCTCCATAGGGGATATTGGTAGTAGTTAGGACTATCTTTGTTTCTGGATGTAAAATTTTCATTTCAGCAGATCGGCCGATTACAACATTTACCTTTTCTCCTGCGGTATTCGTAGTCTTTACAACTCTAAGTTCATCAATCTCCAGAATTCCGTCATGTCTGGCATCAACTTTGGACTCAGCGGCAATTGAGGCGGCAGCACCACCAACGTGGAACGTTCTCAATGTAAGCTGAGTTCCAGGCTCGCCAATTGACTGTGCCGCAATTACACCCACAGCCTCACCAATCTGAACTTTCCGTCCGGTTGAGAGATTTCTGCCATAACATTTAGCACACACACCTAATCTAGACTCACAAGCCAGTGCCGACCTGATTTCAACCGTCTCAATCGGAGAAGATGCGATAAGCTCACATATTTTTTCATCTAACTCATCGCCAGCCGAAGCGAGCAAATCACCTGATTCAGGATGCAGTATATCTTGCGAGCAGGTCCTGCCTAAAATTCTATCGTATAATGACTCAACCAGTTCGTCGTTATTCTTGAGGTCAGACATGATTAAGCTCATGAGCGTTCCACAATCTTGCTCTGTAATGACCACATCCTGCGCAACATCAACCAATCTTCTAGTCAGGTATCCAGCATCAGCTGTTTTAAGAGCCGTATCCGCTAAACCTTTACGTGCACCGTGAGTAGAGATGAAATACTCCAGAATTGACAACCCTTCTTTGAAGTTTGCCAGGATTGGGTTTTCGATGATCTCTCCTCCAGTTGCGCCAGACTTTTGAGGCTTGGCCATAAGCCCTCTCATACCTGATAGCTGTCGAATCTGTTCTTTAGATCCCCTGGCACCAGAGTCAAGCATCATGAACACTGAGTTAAATCCACCCTTATCTTCAGTAAGCTGCTTCATCAGCGTTTGTGTAAGCTTAGAGTTGGTATGGGTCCAAATGTCAATGATCTGGTTGTAACGCTCGTTATTGGTAATGAACCCACTATTGTAGTTGTTCATCACCTCATCGACCTGGGCATAACCATCCTTAACAAGAGCATCTTTCTCCTCAGGAACAATGATATCATTTAGGTTGAATGACAATCCACCTTTGAATGCGCTCATGAATCCAAGCTCTTTGATATCGTCAAGGAACTTGGCAGCTTTGGTAACACCAGCTACTTTCAAGATGTTTCCAATAATATCTCTTAGGGATTTCTTGGTCAGCAACTCGTTAATGTATCCTACCTCTTCTGGAACTACCTGGTTGAACAACACCCTTCCAGCGGTGGTATCAATTACCTTTGTTACCAACTCTTCCTCCTCAAGAACCGTTGCCCTGATCTTGATCCAGGCATGCAAATCAACTTTTTTCTCATTGTGAGCAATCACCAATTCCTCAGCAGAGTAGAAGGTCAATCCAGAGCCCTTAGGAATCTTTTTCCCTTCAGTAGCACCTCCTTTGGTCATATAATACAAGCCCAAGACCATGTCCTGTGAAGGAACTGTTATTGGAGCACCGTTTGCAGGGTTAAGGATATTGTGAGATGCAAGCATTAAAAGCTGTGCTTCCAATATAGCTGCATGGCCAAGCGGAAGGTGAACAGCCATCTGGTCACCGTCAAAGTCAGCGTTAAAGGCGGTACATACAAGAGGGTGTAGGTGAATTGCTTTACCTTCAACCAATTTGGGCTGAAATGCCTGAATACCCAATCTGTGTAGCGTTGGAGCCCGGTTGAGCAAAACAGGATGACCTCTCAAAATATTCTCAAGGATGTCCCAAACTACTGGCTCTTTCTGGTCTACAAATTTCTTAGCGGACTTAACCGTTTTTACAATCCCTCTCTCAATCAACTTTCGAATTATGAACGGCTTGAACAGCTCAGCAGCCATGTCCTTGGGGATACCACATTCGTGAAGCTTCAAGCTTGGTCCAACAACAATTACTGAACGCGCTGAATAGTCAACCCTTTTTCCCAGCAGATTTTGGCGGAATCGCCCTTGCTTTCCTTTCAAGCTATCGCTCAAAGATTTGAGTGGCCTGTTGCCATCGGCTTTAACGGCACTGGATTTTCTGGAGTTGTCAAATAGAGAATCTACCGATTCCTGAAGCATTCTCTTCTCGTTTCGGAGAATAACCTCTGGAGCCTTGATCTCTATCAATCTTTTCAGACGGTTATTTCTAATAATGACTCTTCTGTAAAGGTCATTGAGGTCAGAGGTTGCAAATCGGCCTCCATCCAATGGAACAAGTGGGCGCAATTCTGGCGGAATAACAGGAACCACCTTGATGAGCATCCATTCAGGACGGTTTTCAATGCGCAGATTTGCATCTCTAAATCCTTCTACCACCTGAAGTCTTTTGAGAGCTTCATTTTTTCTTTGCTGTGAAGTTTCAGAACTGGCCTGGTGACGAAGTTGATATGAAAGGTCATCAAGTTGCAGCCTTTGCAAGAGGTCGTGGATAGCCTCGGCACCCATCTTAGCGATGAACTTATCAGGATCACTGTCTTCCAAATATTGGTTCTCCTTTGGCATCTTATCCAGAATATCCAAGTACTCCTCTTCTGTAAGGAAGTCCAGATACTTCAATGGTTCTCCTTCTGCATCGACCGCAGTACCAGGATTGATTACCACGAATCTCTCATAGTAAACAATCATATCCAACTTCTTCGTTGGTAAGCCTAACAGATAACCAATCTTATTGGGAAGCGACTTGAAATACCAAATATGCGCTACTGGAACCACCAACTGAATGTGTCCCATGCGTTCACGTCGTACTTTCTTCTCCGTTACCTCAACTCCGCAACGGTCACAGATGATTCCTTTATATCGAATCCTCTTGTATTTACCGCAGTGGCATTCCCAATCCTTGACAGGTCCGAAGATCCTCTCGCAGAACAAACCGTCACGCTCCGGCTTATACGTTCTGTAATTGATCGTCTCGGGTTTAAGCACTTCACCACTCGATCGTTCTAGTACTTTCTCTGGTGAAGCCAATCCAATGGTAATACTCTTAAAATCACTTCTTTGTCTTGGTGCTCTGCTGTCTCTTCTAAATGCCATGTCTCTATAATATATGTGTTAAGATATCTAAATAATCAATTTGATGACGCTTATTAATCAAGGGTTACTTCAAGTCCCAATCCTCTCAATTCATGCAACAATACATTGAAGGATTCAGGAATACCCGGCGTAGGCATTGACTCCCCTTTAACAATTGACTCATACGTCTTAGCCCGTCCGATAACGTCGTCAGACTTTACCGTGAGAATTTCCTGAAGTATGTTGGATGCACCAAATGCCTCCAACGCCCATACTTCCATCTCCCCAAATCGCTGACCTCCAAACTGAGCCTTACCACCTAACGGTTGTTGTGTAATCAGTGAATAAGGCCCAATTGATCGTGAGTGCATCTTGTCATCAACCATATGTCCCAATTTCAACATATAGATGATTCCGACGGTTGCTGGCTGATCGAATTTCTCTCCCGTACCACCGTCATATAGATAGGTTGTACCAAATTCCGGTAAGCCAGCTTCCTGAGTATACTTCTTAATATCCTCCAGTGAGGCACCATCAAATATTGGTGTCGCGAATCTCTGACCTAGCTGCTCACCGGCCCACGCAAGAACCGTCTCGTAAATCTGACCCAGATTCATTCGAGAAGGAACGCCCAATGGATTCAATACAATATCCACTGCTGTTCCATCTTCCAGGAACGGCATGTCCTCAACAGGGACAATCTTTGCTACGATACCCTTGTTACCGTGACGTCCAGCCAGCTTATCCCCTACTTTCAGCTTGCGCTTCTGAGCGAGGTAAACCTTGGCCAGCTTAACAATGCCCTTTGGAAGGTCATCGCCAATTGATACGGTGAATTTATCCCGCTTGTAGTCCCCAAGATATTCCTTGAGCTTAATGTTATGATTGTGTAACAATTCACGGATCAACTCATTCTTTTTCTTGTCAGTAGTCCACTTATTAGGGCTGATGTCAGTGTAGTCAACTTTTTGCAGAAGTTTTTGGGTAAACTTGGTTCCTTTTGGAATGATTTCCTCTTTGAATTTATTCCTTACCCCTTGCGAGGTCTTGCCAGAAACCAATACAAAGAGCTTGTCAACCAGCTTAGACTTGAGATCATTTGCCGATATATCAAATTCTTCTTCCAGCTTCGCAAGCAACTTTTTATCCTCGGCCTTAATTTTAGGGTCTTTTATTGCCTTCGCGAAGAGTTTCTTCTTGATAACGATGCCTCTAAACGAAGGCGGTGTTTTCAATGAAGCATCTTTAACGTCTCCTGCTTTGTCACCAAAAATGGCTCTTAGCAGCTTCTCTTCCGGTGAAGGATCAGTTTCTCCTTTTGGAGTTATCTTGCCGATAAGGATATCTCCTGAACTAACGTGCGCACCCACCCGAATGATTCCATGCTCATCCAAATCTTTGGTCGCCTCTTCACTTACATTCGGAATGTCAGCAGTAAGTTCCTCAAGCCCACGCTTGGTATCCCTTACTTCCAATGTAAACTCATCAATGTGAATTGATGTGAATATATCGTCTTTAACAACCGTTTCAGAGATCACAATCGCATCCTCAAAGTTGTATCCTTTCCAAGGCATAAATGCCACCTTTAGGTTACGACCCAGGGCCAATTCGCCATTTTCAGTACCGTATCCCTCGCACAGCACCTGGCCTTCCTTGACCTTTTGGCCTTTCTTAACGATCGGCTTCAGGTTTACACACGTGTTTTGATTGGTCTTTCTAAACTTAACGAGCTGATACTTGATGACATCATCCTCAAAGCTCACCATTCGTTCCTCCTCAGTGCGATTGTG
>DTRK01000043.1 GCA_012965955.1 Flavobacteriales bacterium | reverse complement strand
CAGCCAGCTTCCATGGAGCAATCCAGAGGTCAGAAAACGATAGTACTCTCTCTTCCGATAAATCGTGTACGGCTCGAAGATCCAGTCATTCAAGAGTTTGGGAGAATTGAATGCGGCGATAGAAGTAAGAGCCGTTACAACTACAATAATTTCAGTAACCACGATAAAAAGCGTTTTGTCCAAAGGTATTAAACTCCAATCGCATTCTTGTGTTTTGTCGTGGCTTAGATATTTTGACCATTACCGTCTGTAAGTTTGATCTATAATCACCAACACGTGCGAATATTAAAGTCAATCGGTAGCTATCCATTGCATTGCTACTTGTATTTAAAGAATTCTTATCTTTAGATTTTAACTCTGCTTAATGAGAAAACTATTTGTCCAGCTATCTATTTTTTCTGTGTTAGGCGTTGCTGCTGTTGCTACTCAATGGCTCCCTGCTTTGTGGCTATACGTAGTAATTGTTCCGTTTGTGTACATGGGCGTAGTTGACATGATACAGAAGAAGCAGACCATCAGGAGGAACTTTCCTGTTTTTGGCCGCTTGCGCTACATTATGGAAAATATGGGGCCCAAGATGAATCAATATTTTGTTGAGTCAGATCTTGAAGGCCGACCCTTTAGCAAGAATTTTAGGTCCATAGTCTATCAAAGAGCTAAAGGGGATCTGGACACGCATCCTTTTGGAACGCAGATGGACGTAAATGAAGCGGGATACGAGTGGATGGACCACTCAATGACTCCGGTTCATATAGACGAAATTGAGATAGATCAGCGGATAATCGTAGGCAAATCGCGATGTACCCAACTTTATAGTGCTTCGGTCTTGAACATATCGGCGATGAGCTTTGGATCTTTGAGTCATAATGCAATTCTTGCATTGAACGGAGGGGCCAAGTTGGGGAATTTCGCACACAATACCGGGGAGGGTGGCGTTAGTCCGTATCACTTAAAACCTGGCGGTGATCTCATCTGGCAAATAGGGACAGCTTATTTTGGGTGCAGGACACGTGAAGGTGACTTTTCACCTGAGAAATTTCAGGAAACTGCCACACTTGATAATATTAAGATGATCGAGATCAAGCTGTCCCAGGGTGCCAAGCCTGGCCATGGAGGGATCTTGCCTGCCCAGAAGAACACAATAGAAATTGCTAAAATACGAGGGGTAGAGCCAAAAACCAAGATCGTATCACCTTCATCTCACACTGCATTTAGCACGTCTGCCGGCTTGCTCGAATTCGTTGTGGAACTGAGGAAACTATCGGGCGGTAAGCCCGTTGGCTTTAAATTGTGCCTGGGGAACAGATCAGAATTTGTTGAATTGGCGCAGACCATAATTTCAACTGGGATAAGGCCTGACTTTATCGCAGTGGATGGTGGTGAAGGTGGAACAGGAGCTGCGCCATTGGAATTCTCCAATTCCTTAGGTATGCCGCTAAATGATGGATTGGCTTTCGTTTGTGATGTGCTGAACGGGTACGACTTAAAAAAGGACATTATCGTAATAGCATCGGGTCGTATTATGACTGGCTTTCATCTTCTAAGGGCGCTGGCGCTCGGTGCTGATATGGTCAACAGTGCGAGGGCCATGATGATAGCATTAGGGTGCATACAAGCCATGGAGTGTAATGCTAATACGTGTCCAACTGGGGTTGCAACCCAGGATCCAAGCCTGAGTGTTGGTTTGAATGCGAAGGCCAAGACACCAAGAATCTTTAATTTCCATCGGGAAACTGTGCACATCGCCATGGAGATGCTAATTGCAACGGGAAACAGGAAATTGACGGATTTGAAGAGATCAATGATTAATAGAAGGGTGAGCATGCACCAGACGCTGCGATACGATCAGATTTATCCCGACGTTGAGGTGGGGTGTTTCTTAAACGGGGGAGACATTCCGGAGCAATACAGGGAGTTAGTGTCTGCCAGAACTTAAGCTGTGTCTTAATTGATCGTTATCTCATCGGTGAAGATCCATGCCTGACCTCCAGAACCCAAGTGCCACGTCGGGCATTTGCCATAATTCTTTGCAACGACCTTGATATACCGCGCTTTGATCCCAGAAGTTTCAGCCGTTACATCTTTGATGAACGATCCGTATTCTTCATCTGAAAAATCATTTTCTATTTTTTTAATGAGTGTGTAAGCACTCCCATCAGTGGAAGCATGAAATTCTACAAATGATGGATACCATATCCACGAACTGATATCCTGAAGAAAACCTGCTGAGATTGACTTTATTGTTTTTACGCGGCCCAAATCTACTACAGCACTGAGGTCTTCCTGATATCCTTGCCAGGAGCCAGTCCTGAAGTTGGCATTACCTTTCACCATATCTATCAGGGCATTGTCGCCACCGGCAGAGTACTGATTGGCGTATTTGCAGTCCAGGGAAATAGATATGCTGCCATCTACCTTTCCAAGCTTAGTGCCCGAAATAAAGCTCTTAACACCATCATTGACGGCGATTGCCCGTATTTGAGTTGATTCTGAAATGCTAAAAGGCTTTAGATACAAAGACGCATTTTCATCTGGTTCTGAACCATCCAATGTATAGTATATAATGGATTGACTATTGGCCGAGGCTATAGCAACCTGTATACTATCCGAGAATGAGCGCGCATCCGTGATAAAGAACGGAGATGGGGTGATAGAATAGGTATCCGGTATTACAGAGAGAGGATGATGTCGTGGTGAAATTCCCCAACGCGTGTTCTTTGAGCTGCCCATTTGAAATATTAGTTCGCCTCCCGCATCAATAGCTTCTTGCGTGATGTATGTTGCGTTGTATGGTTCCCCGTTTAGCTCAGCTGACTGAATATAAATGTCTTCTGCGGAATTTCTTTTCGCGATAATTATAAAGGACTTGTCGTAGTCCAGGTTAATCGTGGTCTTGTCGAATAGAGGGGTGCCAAACACATATTGGTCTGAGCCGGGAGTAACCGGGTAGAAGCCCATGGCACTCAACACATACCATGATGACATCTGCCCGCAATCCTCATTGCCCGATAAACCGTCAGGTTGATTTGAATACAGGGTAGTTAGAATTTGGTGGACTCGCTCCTGTGTCTTCCAGGGCCTGCCAATATAGTTGTAGAGATATGCCATATGGTGGCTGGGCTCATTACCGTGAGCGTACTGCCCGATCAGTCCGGTAATATCGACCTGATGACGTCCGGTGGTTTGGGGTTTGGCATTGAATAGATTATCCAGATAGTGCTCCAACTTCTCATCTCCTCCCATCAGTGTTATTAATCCGCTCATGTCATGCGGGGCAAACAAACTGTATTGCCACGAATTGGCTTCGGTATAGTTGAAATTCACCTCACTGGGATCGAAAGGGGAAAACCAAGTTCCGTTAATTCTAGCCCTCATGAACCCCGTGTTTGGGTCGAACACATTCTTGTAGAACTGAGCCCTTTGAATAAATTCTTCATAGATGTCGTTTCTTCCCAACTCCTTTGCCATAATGGCTATGCACCAATCGTCATAGGCGTACTCCAGTGTTTTGGATACTGATTCGGCTTCTTCTCCTGCCTGCACACAGCCAAATTTCTTGTACGATGCTAAGCCCAGATGAGATTGGCGTGCGGAATGGAGCATTGCCTCCAGCGCTTTGTTTGCATCATAATCCCGAATCCCTTTCATGTAAGCGTCCACGATGACTGGAATCGCATGGTAACCTATCATGCAGCCTGTGTAATTGCCTGCTAATTCCCATATGGGCAGGCTGCCCCCTTCCCGATATTGCCCCAGAAAAGATTTGATGAAATCATTGGTGCGGTCTTTCTCTATGATAGTAAAAAGTGGATGCGTGGCTCGGAATGTATCCCATAGTGAAAAAACGGTATAGCGTTTATGGTTCCTGGCCTGGTGAACCTGTAAATCCATTCCACGGTATTGCCCATCTACATCAGTAAATAGATTTGGATTGAGCATTGAGTGATACATGGCCGTGTAGAAGATTTCCTTGTACTCCTCATTACCAGTCTCAATTTCAATTTTTTTCAGCTGGTCGTTCCATGCGGCTTGCGCATTCTCTTTAACCTGATCAAAATCCCAATCAGGTATTTCAGCGTTAAGATTCTTCCTGGCACCTTCAATGCTAACAGCGGAAATGCCAACTTTTACGAGTAATTGGCCTGCATCCTTTAGGTCAAAAGACAGATGCATTTTGGTGTCCAATGAATCCAGTTTGTGGATAGAAACCTCTTGAACCTGGTGAGAGAATTTGGCTACGAAGTAGATGTGTTGTTCTGTTGCCCAGGCTTGTGAAATTCTGAATCCTTCTACCTCATTTGGATATTTTTCTGATACCATGATCGAAGCATCCGCTAATTTATCCCGGTGTTCCAGGTCTATAATTACCTGGGCTTTCCGTCCAGCAGGAAACGTGTAGCGATGCATCCCTGCCCGTTCCGTTACGGTAAGTTCTACGTTGATATCGTAGTCAGTAAGTTGAACAGCGTAGTAGCCTGGCGACGCGTATTCTGTATTCTTGTTAAATCTGGATGCGTATCCACCATCTGGGCCTGAGTTGTACCCATTGTCAAACGAAGGTTCTCCGATCATTGGCATGAATAGCACATCCCCATAATCGCTCACTCCCGTTCCGCTGAGGTGTGTGTGACTAAATCCATATATGATGCTGTCTGAGTTGTGATAACCCGAGCAGCCATCCCACCCTTCCAGCCGGGTGTCAGGGCTCAATTGCACCATCCCAAATGGCATACTGGCCCCTGGATAGGTATGGCCATGTCCTCCAGTTCCAATGAACGGATTAACATGTTTTGATAAGCCCGGACCCTTGAGGCCAGGGCTACATGAATGGGAAAATGAGATTACTGCGAAAACAGAAAGGCCAAGGAGCAATCTCTTGATTGATGTCGATTTTGAATTGAACATTAGCATTTCATTGTTTTAGGACTTGGCCCTTTTAGACCCCCAGGCGTAA
>DTRK01000042.1:15637-16522 GCA_012965955.1 Flavobacteriales bacterium | reverse complement strand
CATCTGCATCATCTTTCAAATAGTCAAATACGGCGGGTTTGAGTACAAAAAAGCCACCATTGACCCAAGCTCCACTTTCCTTAGGCTTTTCATGGAAGCGAGTGATTGTATTGTCATCGTCAAATTCCATAACCCCGAATCTGCTTCCAGGCTGAATTGCAGTCATTGTAGCGATCTTACCGTGGCCCGCATGATAAGTAACCAATTCATTGATATCGATATCTGAAAGCCCATCACCGTAGGTCAACATGAAATCCTCTCCCTCAACATACTTTTGCACACGCTTCAATCTACCAGCAGTCATCGTGTTAAGGCCTGTATCAACCAGTGTCACTTTGAAGTCCTCAGAATCTGAGCTATGAACTTCGATGTTATTGGTCTTTAGATCCATAGTAATATCAGAGTTCACCAGGAAGTAATTCATAAAGTATTCCCTGATCATATGCCCTTTGTATCCAAGGCAAATAACGAATTCATTGTGCCCAAAAGAAGCATATTGCTTCATGATGTGCCAGAGCAGCGGTTTTCCGCCAATCTCAATCATGGGTTTGGGTTTGAGGTGAGATTCTTCTGATATGCGGGTACCCATTCCCCCGGCAAAAATTACGACTTTCATGTGTATCTAAGTGAGTTTCTAATGGTCACATGAAACTCGTCAACAGGCATCATAAGGTGTGATAAACGGATTGACATGACTCGTTTCATAAGGTTACATTATCGGTAAAGCGAAGGTAAAAAATGATTAATAATAAACGGTTCGCTTTGGATTTAATTATATGAGAGTTGTCAAAACCCTTGTCCCTGTCAAGACATTCTGAGTTCCCGAGGCAATTCCAGGTGTACCACACCTACCATTTGAGATCTGAGAACTTCTTCTTTTGCCTG
>DTRK01000042.1:0-15627 GCA_012965955.1 Flavobacteriales bacterium | reverse complement strand
TAAGCAAACACCACAGAACCTCCATACATGCCTGCGCGATTGGGATTGGACACCAATCGTTGGGCTTCTCGTCGCTTTTTCAACCATTTTGGCAAATACATCAAGAAATGAAGATGTGCCTTTACGATGTTTATGTATTCGGTGAAATTGCCAGATAGCAGTGCCTTGATCTCATACACTAGATCCAAAGTCATTCTAGATGGAATCTTCCATAATAATTCTCCTGTTTGCATGTTTTTCAAATTCGCGATCAGGCTGTTCCTAAAGTTCCTGTAAATCTTCAGGGGACTTCCGTAAGCGATGATATGCCCTCCAACATGGTAAACTACCGATTTGGGACAGACCATGATTTTGTAACCCATATTTTTCAGCCTCCAGCAAAGATCAATCTCTTCCATGTGAGCATAGAAATCATTATCCAGACCTCCTGCCCTATGATAGAGATCAGATCTGATAAACAAACATCCGCCTGATGCCCAAAACACCTCTCTTGTATCATCATATTGACCTGTGTCTTCTTCCATAGTGAAGAACATCCTCCCGCGGCAAAAAGGATAACCTAGGGAATCCACATATCCCCCGGCTGATCCAGAGTATTCAAACATATCCTTATCGTCATATAACTTGATCTTAGGCTGACATGCTGCAATGCTCTTATCTGCCTCCATCAGATCAATAACAGGCGTGATCCAATCAGAAGACACTTCAATATCAGAGCTCACAAGCACATAATACTCATGGTCTATCTGGGCCAAGCCCTCCACATATCCGTTGGTGAAGCCTTTGTTCACGGGAATGGAAACTACATTTACCGTAGGAAAATCCCTACATATACCTCAAAGTCATCGTACTCAGAGTTGAGTATAGGGGGAATGAACTTACGCAACAGCTCTGCCCCATTGTAGGAGATAACCACTACCGCAACTTTCTTCTTTGATCCTGATTCAGACACGTCTCTTTGCTCGATTTGATCGCAAATATCGGATAAGCGCGCATATTACAACAAGAATAAATGATATTCAATGCTTGCGCCTAAGACGTGAAAAACTCCACTATTCGGTATTTATTATGTGTTTTAGTGGCGTAGAGCAATGCATTTAAATCTGGCTGGCAGAGGTGTTCAAGGATTTTGGTTGCACAAGTTCAATTGTTTCTTATTTATTAATGTTTTATTACCTTTGCACCCCGGAATTTGACTATAAATCAGGTAAAGAAATGGCTAAAAAAGGAAACAGGGTTCAGGTTATTCTTGAGTGCACAGAGCATAAAGACAGCGGCCTGCCCGGAACTTCAAGGTATATCACCACGAAAAACAAATCGAATTCACCTGATAGGATTGAGCTTAAAAAGTTTAATCCAATCATGAAGAAAATGACCGTTCACAAAGAGATCAAGTAAACGGGAAATCAGTACTATTCACAAAACGTCATGGCAAAGAAGGTTAACCCAATCAGAGACACTAAGAAGAGTAAGGACTACGTCAAAGTAATAAAGACTCGCAAGTCTCCTAAAACAGGTGCCTATTCCTTCACGGAGGAGATTGTTCACAAGGACGACGTAAAGGACTTCTTTGCCAAATAACCGAGTGTCTCTTCTCGTATCATTGATATAAGCTTCCCACTACTAGTTGGAAGCTTTTTTTACGCTATTTATTTAATATGGGGTTTTTCAAAAACATATTCTCCAAAGAAAAGAAAGCGGAATTGGATCAGGGCCTGGATAAGTCCAGCGACAACTTCATGACCAAGATCTCACGGGCGGTTGCAGGAAAATCAACGGTTGACGATGCTGTATTAGACGACCTTGAAGATGTACTTATTTCTTCGGACGTAGGCGTGCAGACCACCATCAAGATAATTAAAAGGATCGAGGAGCGTGTTGCCCGAGATAAGTACGTAGGCATTGCAGAGCTCAACAACATGCTGAAGGAAGAAATTGCTGAGTTACTAGAGGAGAACAAATCAACTGACCTTACTGAATTTTCAATCCCCCAGACAGAAGGACCATACGTGGTGATGGTGGTTGGCGTAAACGGAGTTGGAAAGACTACTACAATTGGAAAGATGGCCTATCAATTCAAGAAAGCCGGTAAGAAGGTGGTGCTAGGTGCTGCCGACACCTATAGGGCAGCAGCTGTACAACAGCTGGACATTTGGTCGCAACGCGTGGATGTGCCTATTGTGAAAAAAGAAATGGGATCGGATCCAGCATCGGTGGCATTTGATACCATGAAATCGGGACAGGCCCAAAATGCAGATATCATCATTGTGGACACAGCAGGCAGATTGCACAACCAGGTGAATTTGATGAATGAGCTGAGCAAGATCAAGAATGTAATGCAGAAAGTCATTCCCGATGCACCTCATGAAATTCTGTTGGTGCTCGACGCTTCCATCGGGCAGAATGCTGTGGAACAATGCACACAGTTTACGAAGGCAACAGAGGTGTCTGCCTTGGCCTTGACCAAGCTTGACGGTACAGCAAAAGGCGGTGTGGTAATCGGGATCTCTGACCAGTTTCAAATACCGGTTAAGTACATTGGTATCGGCGAAGGCATGGAGCACCTGCAGGTCTTCAACCGCAAGGAATTCGTAGATTCTCTGTTCAAAAACTGATCTCTTGCCATAAGAACCAAGAGATCACAACGGCCACTGAATCCCGATGTAAAAGTTAGTGTGGTGGTATATAGAAGTGATGGGCAAAAAAGTCTTGGCAACCCACACTATTAGCAATTATCTACAAGACGACCTAAAAGAGGTCGTTAAAGGGGTGTATTCCCTTCTGCTAAGAAGCGGTTCAGGGATATCTACAAAACGGGTAATTGTCCAGTAAACTTACGCCCCCACCTTAGCAGATACCGTCATATTACTGATAATCTCGTCGCCAAACTCTGAGCACTTCAATAAAGTAGCTCCCTCCATCAGCCTTTCGAAATCGTAAGTAACACGTTTCTTGGCAATCGACTTCTCAATTCCATGGATGATCAACTGTCCGGCTTCTTTCCAGCCTATGTGATCCAACATCATCACAGCTGATATGATCTCTGAACTAGGATTAACCTTGTCCAACCCAGCATATTTTGGCGCTGTACCATGCGTAGCTTCAAAAATTGCATGTCCCGAGACGTAATTGATATTTGCTCCTGGTGCAATTCCAATTCCACCAACAGCAGCCGCAAGTGCATCTGAGATATAGTCGCCATTGAGATTCAATGTTGCAATAACATTGTACTCAGCTGGACGTGTTAGAATCTGTTGCAAGAAAGCATCCGCAATAACATCCTTCACCAATACCTTACCAGCAGCCGTTGCCTCATCCTGCGCCTTATTAGCAGCGTCTTTTCCCGACTCCTCTGCAATCCTATCATATTCCATCCAGGTGAACACCTTTTCTCCATACTCTCTCTCAGCTAGCTCATATCCCCACAGCTTAAACTGGCCTTCTGTGAATTTCATAATATTCCCCTTATGGACCAAAGTCATCGTTGGGAGCTTCTGCTCAATGGTGTATTCAAGGGCCGCTCTTACCAATCGCTCTGTTCCTTCTTTTGAAACAGGTTTAACGCCAATTGAAGAAGATTCGGGGAAACGGATATTGGTCACACCCATTTCTTCGATCATGAATTTCTTTATCTTATCGGCCTCAGGTGATCCAGCTAACCATTCAATTCCTGCATAGATGTCTTCGGTGTTTTCCCTAAAGATCACCATGTCTACCAATTCAGGTCGTTTCACCGGTGAAGGAACACCGGTAAACCATCTTACTGGCCGTACACAAGCGTATAGATCCAACTTCTGGCGCAAAGCCACATTCAATGAACGAATGCCACCCCCTACCGGCGTGGTAAGCGGTCCTTTGATAGCAATCAAATACTCTCTAATAGCATCAAGGGTAGCTTCGGGTAGCCATTCACCGGTCTGCTCAAAGGCCTTTTCTCCTGCCAGAATTTCTTTCCAAACAATTTTACGTTCACCGTTATACGCCTTCTCCACAGCAGCGTCAATGACACGTGAAGCAGCTGCCCAGATGTCTACTCCGATTCCATCACCTTCAATAAAGGGGATAATTGGATAGTTAGGGACATTCAATTTGCCATTCTCTGAGACTATCTTGGTACCTTCCATCGTTCTGTTCTTATATTTTTCTGTGCTTGCAGGCCTTGCACACTAAAACTTTAGCGAAAGTGATGCAGGCAGGTAATCAGGCTTCCCTGAAAAAGCACACAAAAGTAAGAAGATTTAGCTTGAAATTTTATGGGAAAAGGGCTTTCTATCCCTTAATAGTGCGCATTTGTCTAATTCGAGCAGGCTAGTAGCCAAAAATCTCCTCCAAAGTCAACTCCCTGAACTCTCCCAGAGTCTGTAGAAACTCCATATCAATATCATCTCTGTTACCTATCACCAGGTACACATAGTGTTCCTTCTTAATGTGACTTTCAATAAACCCCCGCAAATCAGACATGTTTAGCGTCTGTACCTTCTCATAGATATCTTGCCTCACATCGTGGTTGATGCCTCTTCTTTTATTAGCCAGGTACGACCAAAAAATAGAAGTTTTTGTCAACCGCTCAGTTTCAATTTTTTTGAGAATAGATTTCTTAGAAGCATCAAACATGTTCTCCGATTCAGGCATGTCATTTATGATCGCCATCATTGCGGGCACAGCCTCCGACAGTTTGTTGACTTGTGTGCCCACGTAAGCAGTCATATAGTGATGTCTATCTGGTAGAGAAGGAGTTGAATAGGATGAACGAGCCGTGTATGCCAGTCCCTTAGCCTCCCTTATCTCCTGGAACATAATAGAGGATAATCCACTGCCAAAATAAGAGCCATAGAGCCTGGCGTAGGGCATCAACGCTGCATTGAACTGTTCGTCCTTTGCCAACACCATAATCTCCGTCTGCACCATGTCATAGTTCACGAAATACACAAGGTTCTTATCGGTATCAAGGGGTTCATACTTTGTGACAGGTGGGTATTCCAAAAGCTCCTTATTCTCTTTGTGGTGCCTGTTGAGCATTCGCGCAGCATCAGCCATGCTATTTTGCCCATAGTAAAAGAGAAAGTGCTCGTAGTCACATAATCCCTTGATAATTTCGACCAGTTCATTTGGATTCTGAGACCTCAGGTCTTCTTCCGGGATGATGTCTGTAAAGGCCGAGTGTGGCCCGTAGATGCCATATGAACGCATTCCTCTAAACATGATATTCCCTTTGTTCAATTTACTGTCAGCTCTCTTCTTCATTATACCATCGACATAGTCATCATAAGCCTCTTGATCCGCTTTTACATTTTCAAGTATGTGTTCCAACAACTCAACCCCGGCGTCCGCAGATTTTTCCAATCCTTCAATTGACACATACGTGCGATTTGAGGATGCTGAAACATTCATGCGCAGACCTAGCTTATAAAATTCCTCCTGCAATTCCGAGGCACTGTATTTGTCTGTTCCCAGATATGGTAAATACTTTACAGCAAGAGGTAGTTTCTTGTTGTGTTCTCTTCCCATGTCGAGTATATAGTTCAAAGTGAACAGCTCATTCGTTGTATTTTCAATATAGCTGAGCTCAACCCCTGAATTCAAACTGGTTCGCTGAATGGCAGATTTGTAATCTACAAATACCGGCTCAAGACTTGGTTTTGTCATAGCCGTAAACTCCTGCATGAATGCTGATTCGTCTACCCTATTAATGGAAAGGGGGGTTATCGCTGGATTTGAAACTTTGGCAATGGTAGTATCCACCCCTATCCTCTTATAAATTACTACATGGTCATCAGTGTATCGCTCATTGGCAAACGCTATAACTTCTTCTTTGCTGATCTTGGCAATTCTGTCAATTCGCTCCAGGTAATCTACCCAGGAGATATTGTTGATGAAAACATCCAAATACTCATACGCGACGTAATTGCTGGCGGACCCTTCAATGCGACTGAGTTCCATGTCATTGATCACTGCCGGAATTAACCAATCGCCAAACTCTCCTTTCTTGACTTTATCCAAAGCAGAGAGCAGCAAATCTTTGACTTCAGTCAGTGACTGCCCTTCCCTCGGTGCACCCCAGAAAGTGTGGGAGCCATATTCGCTTTGAAAGTTGGGATATGATCCTCCTCGTAAGAGTTTTTGCTGTTGAACGAGGTCCAGGTCGATGATGCCAGCCTGCGCATTATTCAGAAGCAGATCGATCAGCTCAACCATGTAATTGTCATGGGAATTTTTAGGGCCAAATCGAAATCCAATATTTACACTTTCCTGGTCAGGACCCATCACCTCAACTACCTTCGGGCCATTGATGGGACCGGCTTCCGTTGGCTCATGCGCAGGAACCTCTCCCGACCTCATTTTTCCAAAATACTTGTCGATCATTTTGATATCTTCCTTTGGATTGATATCACCTGCCAGACACAGGACCATATTGTTGGCTACATAATAAGTATCAAAATACTCCCTAATCTTGACCATTGAAGGGTTCTTCAGATGCTCAGAAGTTCCAATGGTTGTCTGAGTTCCATAGGTATGGCCCGGGTAGAGCGCTTTTAACAGCTCCCGATATACTTTCCTTCTGTCGTTGTCCTGCCCCCTGTTGAACTCTTCGTAAACGGCTTCCAATTCAGTATGAAATAACCTTAAAACCAAATTTCTAAATCGCTCCTGCTCCAGCATAAGCCATTTCTCAAACTCATTTGAAGGGATGTCATTGATGTATGCCGTCACCTCTGTTGATGTAAATGCATTGGTTCCCTTGGCACCGATAGACGAACTCATTTTATCATATTCATTCGCAATGGCATAGGTAGCTGCGATATTAGACACACTGTCTATTTGTCCATATATTCTCCTTTTCTCATCAACGTCGTCGGTCGCTCTGTGTGCTTCGTATAAGTCTTCAATTTGCTGAATAAGAAGAGACTCTTGCTCCCAATCAAGGGTTCCCATGCGATCTGTTCCTTTGAAAACCATATGCTCCAGGTAATGCGCCAAACCAGTAGTCTCCGCCGGATCGTACGATGACCCCGCTCTTACCCCTATCACAGTTTGAATCCGGGGTTCATCTTTATTTACAGACATATATACCTTGAGACCATTTCCCAGCGTATATATTCTCAGCTGTAAATCGTCGTTGGGTACAATTTCGTAAGTGTAACCATCCTCCGTGATCGTTTGCACCTCGTACTTGGTTAGCGCCTTTTCTTCACCTCCGCATCCAAAGCTCAATCCGATCATCACTATGGACAGGCATGTCAGCATACCATACGCTTGTATCTCCTTTTTCATCTTAATATCGTTTTGTGTTTTTATGGACAGGCATGTCAGCATACCATACGCTTGTATCTCCTTTTTCATCTTAATATCGTTTTGTGTTTTTAAAGACAGGACAGAATGTGTGCAAATTAGTCAATGTCAAGGTTGAGCTGTTTTCTAAACTTCTCAATGCTTGGATTCTTCTCAGCCATGCGCTTAAACTTCTCCATCGACGTATAGGGCTTTCTGTCCTCTTTGGTCTTTAGCACATTCAATTTAACAGTAATAGCAGCATTGTCCAGCTCTTTTCTGAGATATTCATGGATGTCCGGCCGTTCCGAATTCCATTCCGATTCCTGAACAGCATTGTCAACGTCTAAAGTTACTTTGTTATCCTCGAGAAGGACAGGTTTTCGTTTGGTCATTGTACTAAATAAAGAATGCTTACCCTCATCCTTTATTTGTTCAGCATATTTCCCCCATGCTTCATCAAACGCCTCTTGTGTAACGGCTTTATTTCCAAAAGAGCCTTCAATTTCTGCAATCTTTTTCTCCTCTTCCCCACTTGCCTTTACGAGGTCCTTAAGAGATCGGGTCTGCATCTTATACTCGTCAGGGCCATCTGCCACATCCTGGTTCCCGTCGCCCGCTATCGGGGCAACCTCCTCACCAGTGGGCTGCTTGCCTGGCTCTTCCTCTTTGACTTCCTCTTGGACTTCCTCTTGGACTTCCTCTTTATTGACCGAATTATCCTCTGCCTTTTTACTCTCAAGGTTATTATCTTCCTGAACTTCCTTATTGTTTTCCGATTCTTCTTCCTTGGGTGCCGATTCTTCAATTTCCTCCACTTGTTCTTTTACAGGCTGTGGTGATACTTCATCCTTCACTGAAGCTTCCGGCTCAGCGGTTGCTTCAATGGGCTTGTCGGCAGTCCCCTGTAGCTTCCCCTCTTCTTTTTTATACTCAGCTTTCTGCTCCTCGACCTTACTGCCTCCCTCCTCCTTCGCTAAAGCTTTGGCGGACACGTCAGCAGCTGGCGGAATAATCTTAACCACGGGACCTGGATCAGAAGTGATGCCTTCCAGAGAGCAAAGTTGCATAAACAGAAGCTCCACATGCAAGCGTTTGTTGATACTTGCATTGTAAGAAATATCGTATTTGTTGGTCAACGAGAGTGCATCCAATAACATAGGAGCTGGACAAGACTGTGATTGCTCCTTATACCTCGCTTTGATTTTTCCGCCTACTTGCAAGAGCTGCACTGTTGCCTCATCCTTACAAACCAACAGATTTCTAACGTGTTCTGACAGACCCGTTACATAGTTATGTCCGTCAAAGCCGTTGTTAAGCACCTCATCAAAAAGCAATAATGATCTGGATATGTCTCTTTCAAGTAGTGCATCAATTGCTTTAAAGTAGTAATCGTAATCAAGAATGTTCAAATTCTCAATGACGTCATTGTAGGTAACCTTTTCGCCACCAAAGCTTACCATCTGGTCAAAAATTGACAACGCATCACGTAGCGATCCATCCGCCTTTTGGGCAACTATGTGTAAGGCATCTGGTTCGGCCTTAACTCCTTCCTTTTCTGCAACCATCCCCAGGTGGCAGGCGATATCTTCAACCTGTATTCTCGAGAAATCAAAAATCTGACACCTGGAGAGAATCGTGGGAATAATCTTCTGTTTTGAAGTAGTTGCAAGAATGAACACGGCATAGGGGGGCGGTTCTTCCAGCGTTTTCAGGAATGCATTGAATGCAGACACTGAGAGCATATGTACCTCATCGATGATATAGATACTGTAGTTTCCGACCTGAGGTGCAATTCTTACCTGCTCTATCAGGTGTCGGATGTCATCTACCGAATTGTTAGAAGCGGCATCTAGTTCGTGAATATTAAAAGAGTGTGACTCGTTGAATGAGGTACATGATTCACACTTATTGCAGGCTTCTAAATTCTCGGATACACTTTCACAGTTTATGGTCTTTGCCAGGATTCTCGCGCAAGTAGTCTTCCCGACACCTCTCGGTCCGCAGAACAAGAATGCCTGCGCCAAATGCTTGTTCTTAATCGCATTTTTTAAGGTGTTTGTAATGGATGCCTGGCCAATTACTGTATCGAAAGTTGAGGGCCTGTATTTGCGCGCCGAGACTATGAAATTATCCATTATTTACTCTGTAGAAATTAGAAAGATCAAAGATAATATTTATTTGCATTTGCCCAATTATTATCTATCTTTGCACCCCTTAATTCGAAATAATATTGCGATGAGAAAGGACATACATCCGGAGAACTACAGGTTGGTCGTTTTCAAAGATGTTTCGTGTGATCACACGTTCATGACAAGGTCAACAGCACCTTCGAAAGAAATGATCAAATGGACAGATGGAAAGGAATACCCTCTTATTAAACTGGAAATCTCTGACAAGTCGCACCCATTTTACACAGGTAAAATGAAGCTGGTTGATACTGCAGGTAGGGTAGACAAGTTCAAGACTCGATTCACCAAGGTTAGAGCAGAGCAGGAAAAGGTTAGAGAAGAGCAGGCAACCATTCGTGAGGCGAAGATTGAAGAGCTGAGAGCAGCGCAGGCCAAGGCGCAAGAAGAAGCAGCAGCCAAGAGAGAAGCAGAAGCGATCGCAGCTGAAAAACAAGCAGAAGAAGCGGGCAATACCTCAGAGGAGGCCACTGACGTGTCCGCCGAAGCGCCTGCGGAGGACGAAACAACAACGAAAGAGGAAGCGCCTGGGGAGGACGGAACAACAAAGAAAGAGGAAACTCCGGAAGAGGCGAAGGCGGAAGAAGCAGTGGAAGAAGAAGCTGCTCCTGAAAATGCAGCGGATGCGGACACATCTGGCGAAGAGACTGCTGAGACAGCAGCAGAGGAAACAGAAGAAGAGCCTTCAGATGAGGATACCGCTGAACCAACTCCTGTAGATGAAGAGACTCCTGCAGAGAAAGAAACTCCCGCACAGGAAGGGACTTCTGAAGAGGAAGCTCCGAAGGAGACTGAGGAAGGATCCGGCGACAAGGAAGCAACAACGAAAGAGGAAACTCCGGAAGAAGCGAAGGTGGAAGAAGAAGCTGCTCCTGAAAATGCAGCGGATGCGGACACATCTGGAGAAGATACTGCTGAAGAAGCAGCAGAGGAAACAGAAGAGGAGCCTTCAGATGAGGATACCTCTGAACCAACTCCTGTGGTTGAAGAGACTACTGAAGAGGAAGCAACTCCAGCAAAAGAAGAAACTCCAGCACAAGAAGAGACTTCTGAAGAGGAAGCTCCAAAGGAGAATGAAGAAGGATCCGACGACGAGGAAACAAAGGAGTAGTTTGCGTCAAAAATTTATGTCCCGCACATACCTGATATGTGTGGGATTTTTTTATTTCGTCGCAATTTGAGCGAATCTCTATACTTTTACGTTCTTTAATGGTACCTCATTATGTCAGCAATGAACGTTGTACTTTTTGATGATCAACAGAGAGCCAATCTGTTACCTCTGGCATATACACGGCCGGTAGCTGATATTCGCGTAGGCATCATTACCATCAGGGAGAAATGGGAGGCCTTGTTGGGTAAATCCACCTCATCCAGCACAGAGTCATATCTCTCCGCTAAGTTTCCGCTGGAAGTCGCCTCTGAGAACCTCTTTATTAATGGGTCTGTATTTCCTACAGCCAACCTGGTCCAGTCAATTCAGAATCTTGAACCTGGTAAAGCATTGGTACACGGTGATGTACTGGTGGCTGGGGTGTTGGATGCAGATTCAGCCAATTCATTTGATCCAGCCAAGGATGATTGGAGCGATACAGAAACGTATTCCGGAAATCTATCTAAATTATCCGCATTATGGGATATTTTCTCCATGAATGGAGAGCAGATCCAAGCTGACTTTGATATGATCACTGCGGGAAAGACTTCGCAAAAGGCTTCAAGCACCAATAATATTATCGGAAATAATCTGTTTATTGAGAATGGGGCTATCGTAGAATATGCCACCATCAATACTGAACGGGGAGCTGTCTACATCGGAAAAGACGCTGAAATAATGGAGGGCAGCCTGATCAGAGGGCCATTTGCCCTTTGCGAGGGTGCGCAGGTGAAAATGGGCACCAAAGTGTATGGGCCAACCACTGTTGGACCTGGTTCAAGAATAGGGGGCGAAGTCACCAATTGTGTCATTCAGGCCTATAGCAATAAAGGGCATGATGGATTCCTGGGCAATTCGGTAATTGGGGAGTGGTGTAACTTAGGTGCTGACACGAACAACTCTAATCTCAAAAACAATTATGGGGAGGTGAAAATGTGGAACTACGCCCAGAGGGATTATCAACCCACCGGATTGCAATTTTGCGGATTGGTTATGGGCGACCATTCTAAAGCGGGCATTAATACAATGTTCAACACCGGAACAGTTGTAGGTGTAAATGCCAATGTGTTCGGATCAGGATTTCCAAATAAATTCATACCCTCCTTTTCTTGGGGAGGAGCACAAGGCTTCTCAACATTTGATGTGGAAAAGGCCAAAGAAGTCGCGGTTAAGATGTACGAGCGGCGCGGTCTTGAGTTTGATAAGAATGATCAGGATATTTTGAACAATATATTCGAAATGACTAAGGAATTCAGGACATAATTAGTGAATACGTCATTATGGCTCGATCTTGTAATTGGCATGGGGATTGAGCAATGGACAACCAGATGTAAGGGTAGCAAATCAGGTATTGATGGAGCATAGTGATAGAATCTGGAGGACACCGTCCTACTGCCTGCCTGTCGGCAGACAGGCGAGGCAGGTCTGACAAATTGACTTAAAGCATGAATGATTTTGATAGAATTTCTTTCGCAAGCCTCGAAGAGGATGCAGAATTCATACCTATACTATCAGCGGAAGATGAAGAAAAACTCTCTAAGGAGCAGGTACCTGACATTCTTCCTATCCTGCCATTGAGAAACACCGTTCTTTTTCCTGGTGTGGTTATCCCTATTACAGTAGGCAGGGACAAATCGGTCAACTTGATAAATGACGCCAACGATTCTAACAAAATCATCGGTGTTGTTGCCCAAAAAGAAGGCAGCGTAGAGAATCCCAAATTTGACCAACTCAATAAAGTTGGTACGGTTGCATATATTATCAAAGTATTGAAAATGCCCGACGGCAACACGACCGTAATTATTCAGGGTAAGCGCAGGTTTGAGATTGAGGAGCTCGTACAGGAGGATCCCTACTTCAAAGCAAAAGTTACGGCATACGGCAAGATACAACCTTTACCTACTGATAATCGTTTTCAAGCGCTAATTGGATCGCTTAAAGATTTGGCACTTCAAATTATCAAGCAGTCGCCGATTATACCCACTGAGGCCGCCTTCGCCATTAAGAATATAGATAACCCATCGTTCCTGGTAAACTTCACCTCGTCCAACATGAACGCTGAGGTTGAGGACAAACAAGAGCTTCTTGAACTTGAGGATCTCTCGGAACGCGCTACGGTGCTGCTTGGTCATTTGACGGAGGAGTTACAAATGTTGGAGCTCAAGAATGACATACAGTCCAAGGTTAAAGTAGACATCGACAAGCAGCAGAAGGAATTTTTCCTTCACCAGCAGATGAAGCAGATACAGGAAGAGCTGGGAGGCAATCCCATTGAGCAAGAGATTGAGGAGATGCGAGAACGCGCAAGTAAGAAGAAATGGAGTGAAGAGGTTGAGAAGATATTTGAAAAGGAGCTGGGGAAAATTCAGCGTATGAACCCGGCTGTTGGCGAGTATGGAGTACAAATGAACTATTTGGAAACGCTTCTCGATTTACCTTGGGACGAATACACAAAAGACAACTTCGACATTAACCGTGCGGAGAAAATTCTTGACGAGGACCACTACGGCCTGGAAAAAGTGAAAGACCGGATTCTCGAGCACCTGGCGGTACTGAAATTGAAAGGAGACCTCAAGTCACCTATTCTCTGTTTCAAGGGACCTCCGGGAGTGGGAAAGACCTCTTTGGGAAAATCAATTGCGCGTGCATTGGGGCGAAAATATATCAGGATGTCATTGGGCGGACTGCGCGACGAAGCAGAGATTCGGGGACACAGAAAGACGTATATCGGAGCATTGCCTGGACGTATTTTGCAAAATATCAAGAAGGCGAAATCCTCAAATCCGGTCTTTGTGCTCGATGAAATTGACAAGGTAGGTTCAGATTTTCATGGCGATCCGTCCTCTGCATTATTGGAGGTTCTAGATCCGGAACAGAACAATACATTTTATGACAACTACGTCGAAATAGACTATGATTTATCCAAGGTTATGTTCATTGCAACGGCCAACACCATGGCCACGGTTCAACCAGCGCTGATAGACAGAATGGAAATCATTGATATTGGAGGATACATTGTGGAAGAGAAAATTGAAATTGCCAAGAAATATCTGGTTCCAAAGCAATTAGAAAACCATGGTCTTAAGAGGACTCAACTGCGTTTTAGCAAGGAATTTCTTGAGCATATCATAACAGACTACACCCGTGAATCTGGCGTAAGGGCACTGGAAAAGAGGATCGCGAAAATAATTCGTCACACTGCCAAAAAGATTACCATGGGTAAGAAGCACGATCCCAAATTGGTGGTATCGCAACTGGAAAAAATCCTTGGCCCAGCAATGACCAAGGAAAAATACCAGGCCAATGGGCATGCTGGCGTTGTTACCGGTTTAGCCTGGACCTCCGTAGGCGGAGAGATCTTGTTCATTGAGGTAAGTCTCAGTAAAGGAAAAGGGAAACTCACCTTAACAGGGAATCTGGGGGATGTAATGAAGGAGTCAGCAACCATTGCCTTGGAATATTTGAAGGCCCATAGCGAGGATCTAAAGCTAGCCCCCTCAGTTTTCGAAAATTGGAACGTTCACATTCACGTACCTGAAGGAGCAACTCCAAAAGATGGCCCTTCTGCCGGAATAACAATGTTCACGGCTCTAGTTTCAGCATTCACACAACGGAAAGTAAAACCAAGAATTGCGATGACAGGTGAGCTGACGCTGAGAGGAAAAGTATTACCAGTAGGTGGCATCAAAGAGAAGATCCTCGCTGCTAAGCGCGCCAACATAACGGACATTATTCTTTCGGTGGACAACAAGAAAGACATCAAGGAAATCAACAAAGTCTACCTGAAAGGCCTGAAATTCCATTACGTGAAAGATATGATGGATGTAGTTAAGAGTGCCTTGTTGCAAGAAAAGGTTAAAAACCCCGTTAAGATTTGATGCCAATCAAGACGGTATTTGCTTTTCTTCTGTTCCACTTAGCTCTTTCGAATCTTAACCAGGGCTCTGCTCAAGATGTAAAAGACGATCTGCTTCAGTTTTCTGGTATCATTGTTACAGGTGATAGCCTTAAACCCGTTCCTTTCGCAAACATCCTCATTAAAAATACGCATAGAGGGACAATCAGTGATTTTTTTGGATACTTTTCATTCGTAGCCCAAATGGGGGACACGGTGCTCTTTTCGCACGTGGGGTTTAAGCGAAATAGGTTCATCATTCCCGACAGCCTTTCCACCAACCGCTATTCACTAATTCAAGTCCTTATTACAGATACGGTACTACTATCAGAAACATATATCTACCCCTGGCCAACTAAAGAACAGTTCAAGATGGCGTTTATGAATTTAAACATCCCAGACGACGATTTGGAAAGAGCCAAGAAAAACCTACAGTTAATGGAGATGCACGAACGGTTCAAGAGCATGGGTATGGACGGCAGTCAGAATTTCAAAAACTATATGCAGGAACAAACGAGCCGTTTATACTATGCGGGACAATATCCGCCTACCAATCTCCTCAACCCCATTGCATGGTCCAAGTTTATCGAAGCCTGGAAGAATGGGAATCTAACAATTGAGAAATAGTACGAATACGAATCTCCGCTCGCGGAGTACGAACCCGCCTGCGCACCATCGCCAATGGCTTTGGCAGACGGAGATCCGTAGGCAAGTTTATTAATGTGGACTACACTTCCTTCCGAGTGATCTAAACTCATTCTAATTCCATTCGTACATTCGTACCAATTCGTATTAGTGATCAGCAATATAAGCCCTGGCACATCGTTTATCTACCTCATGTTAACCACTATCCCGCATCGGATACTCTTCTTATCATTTTTTCTGATCAGCACGATTGCATGTGTGGCTCAGGATATGGCCACCGTATCAGGCAAACTCACCGATTCCAAGGGCAAGCCGGCTGAAGCTGTAGCGGTATCGGTAATGGGCCTACCAGGAGGCGTCAGCTCCGACCAATCTGGAAAATATGAGCTCAAAGTTCCCGCTGGTGAAGCGATTACCTTAGTATACTCACATATAAGCTTTGAAACAAAAAAACTCCTGCTAACACTTACTCCCGGCCT
>DTRK01000041.1 GCA_012965955.1 Flavobacteriales bacterium | reverse complement strand
CAGCAGGCAATAATGTGACAACTGTGAATCAAGATCCGCTATCATTTATGGACATGTTCCTTGGATTTATGCCTGGGTCTATAGGTGAGACGTCTACGCTGGCCTGTTTAATCGGTGCATTTATCTTGCTGGCAACTGGCATAGGAAGCTGGAGAATCATGTTTTCCGTATTTGCAGGTGGTGCCGTAATGGCAATGATCTTTAATAGCTTTGCGGTCAACCCATTTATGGAGGTAGACGCTCGAACGCAGCTGGTAATGGGCGGATTTGCATTTGGAGCTGTCTTTATGGCAACAGATCCGGTAACAGCGACACAAACCAATACTGGTAAGTATATTTATGGGTTCTTAATTGGTCTCTTGGCAATTATGATCCGTGTATTCAACCCGGCCTACCCTGAGGGCATGATGCTGGCCATTCTGTTTATGAATGTAATGGCACCACTTATTGATCATTATGTAGTTGAGGCCAATATTAAACGAAGACTTAGAAGAGTTAATACCGCATAGATGAAATTTGATAAAGAAGGAAACGGTTTTACATTTGGATTTGCTACAATAATGGTGGTAATTGTAGCTACGCTCCTCTCTTTGGCTGCAATTACCCTAAAGCCGTACCAGCAGAAGAACAAGACTGCTGAGAAAATGCAGAATATCCTCAAGACGCTTGGGGTGAATGTGAGTCGCGACGAAGCCACTAAGGTTTTTGGAAGTTACGTGAAGCAAAGAATCATACTGGATTATTCAGCAAATGCGCGCCCAGCAAAGGAAGGGCCCATTGATCCATTGGATAAAGAGGATGCTTTCAATATAGACATGAAAAAGCAGTATAGAGGGAAGAGCTGGGAAGATCGAGCCTACCCGCTTTATGTCTGTGAAAAAGACGGCAATCAATATTTGGTGATGCCAATGGTTGGTAAGGGGCTATGGGGGCCTATCTGGGGTTTCATTGCTCTTGAAGATGATAATAATACCGTATTCGGTGCTAGTTTCAATCACAAGATCGAAACACCCGGACTCGGAGCAGAGATCAATACAGCGGATTTTCAGGATCAGTTTCCTGGCCAAAAATTATTTGATGCCACAGGGAAATTCATATCGATTGAAGTTATGAAAGGTGGAGCACCGGAAGGATTTGAGCATGGAGTAGATGCCATAACAGGTGGAACGATTACCAGTAATGGTGTCACGGCAATGATTAAACAGACACTGAAAGTTTACCAACCTTATTTGCAACAATAATGAGCGAAGAAGCTATAGTTGAAGAAGCGGTTGCGCCGAAGGTAAAAGAGAAAAAGGAACCATTGTTCTCCAAGAAGAACAAAAAACTCCTTTCTGATCCTATGGATGACAATAACCCTATCACCGTTCAGGTACTGGGAATATGCTCTGCACTGGCTATAACCGTTCAGGTAGAACAGGCAATAGTCATGTCGCTATCAGTTATTGCTGTACTCGCCATTGGCAATGTGCTGGTATCCGTGCTGAGAAACATTATTCCTGGCAGAATCAGAATTATCGTTCAGCTGGTAATTGTTGCAGCTTTGGTTATCCTGGTTGATCAGGTACTTCAGGCTTTTGCCTATGATGTCAGCAAGAAACTGTCTGTTTTCGTTGGACTCATCATTACCAACTGTATTATCATGGGCAGATTTGAAGCTTTTGCCCTGGCCAACAAACCATGGCCGGCATTGCTCGATGGTTTAGGAAACGGAGCAGCCTATGGACTAATCCTGGTCGTGGTCGCTGTATTCAGGGAGTTTTTCGGTTCCGGTGAGTTAATGGGCATTCAATTAATTCCCGACGCGGTATATGAAGCGGGTTATATGAACAATAATTTGATGATCCTGCCACCGATGGCACTGATTGTAGTGGGGTTGATTATTTGGTGGCAGAGAAGCAGAAACGAAAAGCTAATAGAGGATAATTAGGAGATATGCAGGAGCTGGCAAACATATTTGTAAAGAGCATCTTCGTGGATAACATGATCTTTGCCTACTTTCTGGGCATGTGCTCTTATCTGGCGGTTTCAAAAACTGTGAAGACAGGTGTCGGACTTGGGATAGCGGTGATCTTTGTGCTTGTAGTGACTGTGCCGGTTAATTACATATTGGACAAATATGTGTTGCAAGAAGGAGCCCTGGAATGGGTATCAGCTGATTTCGCCTCGATCGATCTGAGCTTCCTTGGATTTATTATGTTCATCGCGATCATAGCAGCAATTGTTCAACTCGTAGAGATGATCGTTGAGAAGTTCTCTCCTGCTCTTTATGGCGCTTTAGGAATATTCCTGCCATTGATCGCGGTAAACTGTTCAATACTTGGCGGTGCTTTGTTTATGCAAGAGCGTCAGTATGCAGACCTTGCGGAAGCCACGACATTTGGGCTTGGCTCTGGCGTCGGTTGGTTCCTGGCCATCGTGGCTATAGCTGCAATCAGAGAAAAGATTAGGTACTCGAATGTTCCCGCACCTCTCCGAGGACTGGGAATAACTTTTATTATCACTGGACTCATGGGAATGGCATTTATGAGCTTCATGGGGATTGAGCTTTAAGCGAATTAGAAAATGATCTTACTGTCGCCGTCTTTAGGAATAACCATAGCAGCCAGCATAGTGGTCTTTTTGATCTTCTTGTTGGCATTGTTGATGGTGATCTTGTACGCTAAAGCAAAACTGACTTCTTCAGGATTGGTTAAACTCACCATTAACGGGGAGAAGACTTTGGAGGTCAACGCTGGAGACACGATACTCTCCACCTTAGGAGGAAATAAAATATTCTTGCCTTCCGCTTGTGGAGGTGGAGGAACCTGTGCCATGTGTAAATGCCAGGTTCTGGAAGGGGGTGGAGAAATACTGCCCACTGAGGCCCCTTATTTCACCCGGAAGGAAATTCAGGAAAAATGGAGATTGGGATGCCAGGTTAAGGTGAAGCAAGATATGAACATTCAGATTCCTGACGAAATATTTGGGATTAAGCAATGGGTGTGTACAGTAACCTCTAATAACAGTGTCGCGACCTTCATCAAAGAGCTGGATTTGGCGCTTCCTGAGGGAGAAGTGCTGGAGTTTCAAAATGGAGGATATATTCAGATTGATATCCCAAAGTACGAGATAGACTTTGAAAAAGACATTAAACCAGGGATTGAAGATGAATACCGGGCAGACTGGGACAACATGAAGCTATGGGATCTGAAAGGCAAGAACAGCGAAGGAGTCTTCAGGGCTTATTCTATGGCCAACCACCCTGCGGAAGGTTCACGAGTTACCTTAAACGTAAGAATTGCCACTCCACCATTTGACCGTGCTAATGGGCGGTTTATGGACGTACTGCCAGGTTTGGCATCTACCTATATGTACTCTCTTAAAACAGGAGACAAGGTAACCATATCAGGGCCCTACGGTGAGTTCTTCATTCAGGAGACAGAACGAGAAATGCTCTTCCTTGGTGGCGGTGCAGGTATGGCTCCCATGCGTTCACACATTTTCCATTTGTTCCACACTGAAAAGACAACGCGCAAAGCTACCTTCTTCTATGGTGCGAGATCGGTACGTGAAATGTTTTACGATGATGAATTTAAGGCGATCCAAAACGATTTTGACAACTTTAACTATGTAGTGGGACTATCTGATCCGTTGGAAGAGGACAATTGGACAGGCCCTGTCGGGTTTATCCATGATGTGGCATTCAACGAATACTTAAAAGATCACCCTGCGCCCGAGGATATCGAATATTATCTCTGTGGTCCTCCTATGATGCTCTCCGCCGTGATGAGCATGCTGGACAATCTTGGTGTAGAACCTGAAATGATCAGGTATGATGAGTTCTAAACTCAGCATAGTCTCACTACTTACCCTTTTTGTCCTATCCTGCAACACCCCTGAAGAACCAACAACCTATATTCTGGTTGGCGATACGCAAGGCACAACTTATCGCATTAAATATTGGGGTGACAGTCTTTCCAACTATAAAAGAGGTATTGATTCCATACTCCTTGAGATAGATACCTCTCTTTCAACCTACTTGCCGAGCTCCATCATTTCCCGGGTGAATGAGCAAGACTCTACCATGGTAGATGCGTTCTTTAGGGCAGTCTTCACCCGGTCAGTGGAGATTAATAAAATTACTGACGGTGCCTTTGATCCTTCGGTAATGCCCCTGGTATCAGCTTGGGGATTCGGCCCAAAGGAAGCTCCGCAGATTGACACAACGCTTGTGGATTCTCTGAGATCTCTGGTAGGCCTATCCAGATTTGGTATTTACTTCTCCATGTGGAAGAATCCCCAGAATATTAAGGTGGATACCTGTTATCTTATGAAAACAAAGAATGAAATACAGCTGGATTTCAACGGCATCGCTCAGGGTTATAGTGTGGATGTACTCGCATCATACCTTGAAAATAACAAGGTGGATAATTACCTTATCGAAGTAGGAGGTGAAATCAAGGCAAAGGGCACCAATTCAGTTGGCAAGAGGTGGTTGATCGGAATTGATAAGCCAGAAGAGCATGTAAAGAAAAGGCCATTGCAAGCAACGATCGCATTGAAAGACAATTCTATTGCTACATCAGGTAGCTATAGGAAATTTTATGAGCTAAATGGCACCAAGTATTCTCATACCATTGACCCATTTACCGGCTACCCGGTTACGCACTCCTTACTCAGTGTAACAGTGATGACTGAGGAATGTATGAGCGCAGATGCCTTCGCCACGGCATTTATGGTCATGGGGCTTAAATCATCAAAACTCTTCCTCGAAGAACACAAGAACTTGGGACTTGAAGCGTATTTTATTTATTCTAACGAAAAAGGTAAGCATTTGACATATACAACCCCGGGACTTGAAATGCTGCTAAACGAAGACCTTTAGGGTTTGTTAACAAGCGCTCAATCAGGCTTGTTACACTGCTCTTCTGGAGCAGCTCCACAGATGCCGCAGACAGCACCCTCTTTTTGTAACATTGGGTTGTTACTGCTACAGGTGCC
>DTRK01000040.1 GCA_012965955.1 Flavobacteriales bacterium | reverse complement strand
TTTTTCTCATGAAAATAGATCAATGCTTCTGCCAATGACTCCAATGAGTTCTGATCATTGATTGGGATGATCTCAGATCGCTTTTTGTCATTGGCAGCGTGGAGAGAGAGAGCCAAATTGAATTTCACATCGTCATCAGCCAACTTCTTAATCATCTTGGCAATGCCCACCGTGGATACCGTTATTCTCTTTGGCGACATACCAAGTCCTTCTGGCGAGGTAATTTTTTCTATCGAGTCAAGTACGTTTTGGTAATTCAACAAGGGTTCCCCCATTCCCATGTACACTATATTGCTCAATCCCCTGCCGTGCTCCTTTTGAGCCATCCTCGTAATGGCAACCACCTGATCGTAAATCTCCGAAGCGTCAATATTTCTTTCGCGCTTTAATTGTGCTGTAGCACAAAATGTACAGGCCATGCTGCAACCTACCTGTGAAGAAATGCATGCCGTCAGGCGCGTGCGGCTGGGGATGAGCACCCCCTCAATTAAATAACCATCATGCAATTTGAATGCAGCTTTAATAGTGCCATCTGCGGAGTCTTGACGGTGTTCCACCACTACAGGGTTAATGCAATAATGTTCCTCCAACTTTTTGAGCAGCGCATTTGGCAGATTTTTCATGGCCCCAAAGTTTTCCACCGACTTTTTCCAGAGCCAATGGTCAATTTGCTTTGCTCTAAATTTTTGTTCTCCAACAGATTCTAAAAAAGAACCAATGTCCTCGCGCGAGATCTTACGGATGTCTATCTTTTGGGTATTACTGGCCATGATAAAGCTGGCATTGTGCCTCTTGTCATGTATTTGACAAACAGAATAAAGGATGAAAATTACGGTTCTTTTGTGTTAATATGTGCTATATTTGTAATAGTGCCATCTTATAGATGGATTAATTACATGTTTTACTAATAATTATAGACGATGACTTCTGGAACAGTCAAATTTTTTAATAGTGAAAAAGGTTGGGGTTTTATTACACCTGACGAAGGTGGAGAAGATATTTTTGTACATCACTCCGCTTCTACTGATCCTCTAAATGAGGGTGATAAAGTATCTTACGAATTAGAGGACGGACCCCGGGGAGCAAAAGCGGTGAATGTTTCTAAGACAGGCTAGTCTGCATCTGTAGATACTCTTTTCACGACTAAGCACCTTTAAGGATTTAGTTACTCTCTTTCTCTTTCTTTTTCAGGCTGCCTTCAAAAACTCTGAACTGCTGGAACTTACATTCCAGCGGTCCATTGAACAATGCAAGTTTCTGAGAAGGCCGTAGACCGATATGCTTCATGGCCTCCTTGTTACCAGATAGAATCCAAGCATCAAAACCCTTGTAGTGGGCCTTTAGATGGTCCCCGATTTCCCGGTACATCGCATTGAGATCTTTTGCTTGAATGCGCTCACCATAAGGGGGATTAAAGATGAGGATACCTTCTTTACTCTTTGGTAGATGCGAATGAAAGGCAATCCTCTCGAGATTGATGAATCTACCAAGGCCGAAATCGAGTGAGCCCATCTTCGCAAGGTCTATTGATTTGCTGTCTATATCTCCCCCGTTAATTGACACCTTTGGTGATTTCTCAGCTTCTTTGCCTTCTCTGACAACTGACATCCACAGCTCCTTGTCAAAATCCTTCCAATTCATGAATAGGTATTTTTTTCGCTTTACACCGGGAGGTATTTTGGCCGCCATCATGGCTGCTTCTATCAGAATCGTCCCCGTTCCGCACATAGGGTCTATCAGGGGAATTGAAGGCTCCCAACCGGCCAGCATCAGCATTCCCGCAGCAAGACATTCATTGAGAGGTGCGGGATGGCCACTGTGCCTGTACCCTCTTTTATGGAGAGACTCGCCTGAGCTATCAAGGGATAAGTTAACCTCGTTGTTATTAACGTGAACGTTGATGCTGATATCAGGAAATTGTGTGTCTATATCAGGACGACGATTTGTTTTCTCCCTAAATTGATCTACAATGGCATCTTTGACCTTTAAAGCCACGTATTTAGAGTGCGTGAAGGTACTCGAGAAGACGACGGGATCAATTGAAAAGGTCTGGTTGAGCTGCATGTATTTACTCCAATCGATATGCTGGATTTTTCTATACAGCTCGTTCTCGTCTCTCGCATTAAATTGCTCTATGGGTAACAAGACCTTCAATGCAGTGCGGAGGTGGTGGTTGGCTTGATACAGGAATTTAAGATCTCCTTCGCACGTAATTGCCCTTCGCAGTGGAGTAACATTCTTGCCACCCAGTTCCTTAACTTCTTGTGCCAGCACCTCCTCCAGGCCGTGAAATGTCTTGATCAACAATTGCATGCGGCAAAGTTACGATTAAGTTCGTTCGCCACTGGCTCACGTTATTTTATTCGGCTACACCTCACGTTATTCTGTTCGCTCCGTTCACGTCATTCACTCGCAGTCGCTCGTGTCACTTGCTCCCGCTGGTCGCGTAATTCTATTGTTTGTATAGTAAATAACAACTGAATTACGCGCCGAAGGCGCTAATGACGGCACGCAGTGCCAAATGACATGAGCGGAGCGAACATAATAGCGCACCGAAGGTGCCGAAACACCTGGTGTTTATAACTACTGAAGTTTAACCTGTACATCAAACTGCTTCCGTAGTATATTTAACCTTCCATGTATGCTATAGTTGACGTAGAGACTACTGGCCTTGCAGCTGATAGAAGCAAGATCACTGACATTGCTATCTTCATCCATGATGGAGAAAAGATCGTGGATAAATACAGCACGCTCATTAATCCGGAGTGCAGAATCCCTCCTCGTATATCAATGCTTACGGGCATTACGGATGAGATGGTGGCAGATTCACCCAAATTTTATGAAGTTGCCAAGGACATATTCCAAAAAACAGAGAATATGATCTTCGTGGCACACAATGTTGGTTTCGACTATGCGATGATTCGCGCAGAATTCAAGCGGTTAGGAGGCTCATTTCAACGCAAGAAACTGTGCACTGTCCGGCTTAGCAGAAAAATAATTCCAGGCCTGCGATCATACGGATTGGGCAATCTCGCTAAGAGCCTTGGAATAAAGATCACCGGCCGACACCGGGCTGAGGGAGATGCAAGGGCTACTGTTAAGCTATTTGAGAAGCTATTGAATGATGATGCAGAGGGGTTCATTGAGAAATCACTCAACGTCAGGAGCCGGGAGGCCACCTTGCCACCAAATCTGCCCAGGGATGTATTTGAGGATATCCCGGAAGCGACAGGAGTATATTATTTTCGGGATGAGACGGGCAAGGTCATATACGTGGGTAAGGCAAATAATATAAAAAGCAGGCTCCTTTCCCACTTTAGCGGAGGGGAGAAGAAACCCCTGGCGATGTTAAGTAGAATACATGACATCACCTATACGCTGACGGGAAATGAGCTGGTTGCTTTGTTATTGGAATCGGATGAGATCAAGAAACATTACCCGCTTTACAATCGATCTCAAAAACGCTCCAACGACGTATTCGGGATCTGTGAATATGAGGACAAATTGGGGTACAAGCACTTTGCTTACAATAATCTAAAGCTGGTTTCGGAACCACTGGCTACGTTTTACAATATCACAGAAGTGCGCAGCTTTCTCATGACATTGAAGGAGGAGTTCGATCTATGTCCTAAATTGTGTAATCTCCAAACTTCTCCAACTGCCTGCTTTGACTATCATATTAAGAAATGCCATGGAGCCTGTTGCTCTAAAGAGAGGCCATCCAATTATAATCGCCGTTTTAAAAAAGCTCTAAAGAGCATAGGCGGTGGCGTTGATAATTACCTGATTATCGATAAAGGGCGAACCGACAGGGAAAGCTCAATAGTGATGGTTGAAGATGGGAAATATGAAGGTTTCGGGTATGTGGATAAGGAAATCCCAATTGACACATTCGAGCAAGCTCACGCCTACATCAAGCCTTATAAAGACAATAAGGACGTTCAGCGCATTCTGAGATCCTATCTTAGAAAGAGCTCGGGCAAGCAAATTATTGAGAAGCTTTAGGGTTTAGGATGACTCGTACCGGTAGCATCATGACATTAATGAAGGACGCTGTAGTTGGCAGTCAGAAGGATTATACTGCGCTGAGCATTCGCCATGCCCTATTGCTGCTCGCTATTCCGATGATTCTGGAAATGGTCATGGAATCGCTCTTTGCCCTGGTGGATGTATACTTTGTCAGCAGGCTCGGAACAGATGAAGTCGCTGCGGTAGGCCTAACGTAGTCGATCCTGATGATCGTGTCACTTTTGGCACTTATTAATATTATCATTTTTAGACGGGGAAAGTGGAAAGGCACCAGTATCTAAGCCACCCCTTCTTTTGAGATTAATTAACTACCTTGGGCACTTCTTAAAAAGCACCTACTCATGGATCTTGATGTTCCGAAAGAATCTCGTGAATTAGATTGTGCCACATTGTGGAAGTTGAACAATGAGGTAATCCTTGTGCGATATAAGGATGGTGCAAATTTGGAACTGGAAGATGCTGTTGCAGTGCGTGACGCATTTATCGAATTGGCAGGGGGTAGAAAATTTCTGGGACTTGTAGACGCTCGTAACATGGGAGGCACACTTGGGAGAAAAGCCAGTGACTATTTCGCAAAAAATGAAAAGTTCAACGCGCATATGATGGCCCAGGCCCTGGTCGTTAACAACTTGGCCTTAACACTTATAGCTCGCTTTTACATCATGATGAGCAATCCAATCAGTGAGCCTAAGATTTTCAACAACCTTGAAGAGGCGCTTGATTGGCTGGAGACAAAGAAGCACCTTCTGGAAGACTAAATGGCATTCATGCCCAATGTTCCATAAGTGAGTCTTCAGAAATTAGAATTTCTTTTCCAGCTTTCTGCCTGGGGTATAAGGCGCTTTGTACTTGTCCATCTCACCTTCCAACTCCTTAACGGTAGCGATGGCCAGTTTGAGTGAAGCCTTCACAGGTTCATATTCTTCCTTGGCGATCTTCAACGCGTCAATATTCGTTTGCGTTGGTGCTGAAGTCGCACGCCACATTCCCCATACTGCAATGGAAACACGTCCGCTTATACCTGGATATGTTTCATAGTCCCTCTTGGCCAAACTCCTATCGCCATAAAGTTTGATGCCAATCTCTTCAAGCTGACTTTCTACGGCTTTGACCTTTTTCATCAACTCGAGCGGCACTTCTGGGGCAGTTTGCACCGCCACCTTGATGTGTTTTAATTTCTTATCAGCACTTGATTTTGACTCTCCCGCTGTAATAAGAACTCTTCTAAAGTCGTCGAGTTCCCGCTGAAAAGCCAGCAGGGCTGCTTTATCCCTAGCCGGTAAGGTAGTATTGTCAAGTGTTACGCAATTGAATGACACTGGTTCACCCAAGGCTGTTATAACTCCATTTTCACTTTTGGCAATGGATACTGAGTACTTTCCTGGTAGTGCAATCGGGCCACTTGAGCGTTCTCCGTACCTTCCGACTTTTGTTTCCTTTAATTTGATCGGCGACACATCAGCATACCTAAAGTCCCAGGTAATCCTCTTCATGCCGTTAGAGGCATCAGTCTTAATTTTTCTCACTTCATTCCCACTCGCATCAGAAATGGTAAAAATGAGGTAGGACTTCTCTTCTGAATCTTCTGCCCGCATCATCGCAAAAGATGGATAAGGGACTTTTTGTCCGGCTTTCACTAATTTTTTCTCTTTCTTTTGACGCTCCTCCTTGATGGTTCTTAGCGTATCCTTAATCATATAGGTGAACGTAGCACCGATAGGTGGATTGTTCGCGGTATAGTAAGAAGCGCCTTGAGATCCTTTGCCCCTTCCTCCAAGGGGACGGGAATCCACAAACATCAGGGCATCCTTAACAGGAAAAATATGTGCTCCCTTATCAGCAATGCCTTTTCGGTATGTTCTCAAAGGGGTATAATCATCCAGGATATAGAAGCCACGACCAAAAGACGCCAGTACCAGGTCATTCTCTCGCTTTTGGATTTCAATATCCCGTATGGCGATGGTGGGCAGTCCAGCTCCCAGCTTGGTCCAATCGTTCCCTCCGTCAAGGGAGAAGTACAAACCGAATTCTGTACCTACGAACAACAGATTGGGATTAACGTGATCCTCAGCTATCGCATAAACTGACCCCCTGTCTGGGAGGTTTCCCTGAATCGCTGTCCATGATTTTCCCTTATCCACACTTTTCAGGATATAAGGTTTGAAATCCCCACGCTTGTGATTGTTGAATGCCACGTACACAGTATTGGCATCGTGCTGGGAGGTGACGATATCGTTTACGTAAGTCGTTTCAGGAACCCCTGGGAATTTATCGTACTTGATCCATGTTGTTCCGCCATTGTCTGACACCTGCAATAAGCCGTCATCTGTTCCGACATAAAGAAGATTCTCCTGTTTTGGCGACTCGTCAAATGCCACAATGTTCCCATACTTGGTGGTTGATTTGTTCTTCATTACAGCATCCATGCCCCATACGCGCCCCATCACCTCCAGCGTATTGCGGTCAATTTGCCTTGTTAAATCAGGACTAACTGCTTTCCATGAGCTACCCCGGTCTTCACTTCTAAACAGTTTATTAGCTGCGAAATACAGGCGTGTGTTCTTATGTGGGCTGATCAGAAGAGGAGCATCCCAGTTCCAGCGTAGGGCAGGCTCACCTTTCCCAGTTTGCGGTTTGATTCCCAGTCGTTCTCCACTCTTCTTGTCATATCTGGCCAGCCAACCATACTGGGCTTGTGAGTAAACGATGTTGGGGTCTGTCGGATCTATGGCTGCTTCGAATCCGTCACCACCCAAAGTGATGTACCAATCAGCGTTTACAATACCCGTGTTGCTGGTTGTTCGCGATGGGCCACCTTGCGTATTGTTATCCTGAGTTCCACCGTAAACGTAGTAGAATGGCTCTGTATTGTCAATTGCCAACTTGTAGAATTGAGTGACGGGCAGATTCGCTTTATACTGCCAGTTAGTGGCATGGTCCCATGTCTCATAAATACCACCATCGCATCCTATCCGCCAATGATCGGTATCAGCAGGATCTATCCAAATGCAATGATTATCAACGTGCTTGTCCTTTTCACCGGTACGCTTGAATGATTTGCCACCATCCTCTGTATGGTGCAGCCAGGTGTTCATGGAGAATACCTTGTCCACATCCTTTGGGTCACAGATAATTTCCTGGTAGTAGTTACCACTGGTTGAGTAGTCGCTCATTTTCTTCCAGCTGGCTCCGCGGTTGGTAGAGCGAAAGAATCCACCCTTTTTATCCGATGCTTCAATTATGGCAAATACATAGTCTGGGTTAACGGGGGAAATGGCCAGGCCAATCCTACCCACGTCAACTGACGGCAATCCACTCTTGAGTTTTTTCCATGTCTTTCCCCCGTCTGTAGATTTATGAATTCCTGACCCGGGGCCTCCACCTATATATGTAAATACGTGCCGCATTCTCTGTTCTGAAGCAGCATAGATGACGTCCGGACTTCTTGGATCCATGATGATGTCAGTAACGCCTGTATACTCATCAATGTTCAGCACACGCTTCCACGTCTCTCCGCCATCTGTCGTTTTGTACACCCCACGTTCCCCTCCTTTTTTCCAAAGGGGGCCCATAGCTGCGACATATACCACATTTGAGTTTCGCGGATCAACGATTATTTTTCCTATATGCTCTGAGGTTTTCAGGCCTTTATTCTTCCATGATTTACCGCCATCTTCCGATTTATAGATGCCGTCTCCATAGGCGACTGAGCGTTGATTGTTGTTCTCACCTGTGCCTACCCACACTACATGCTCATTCTCCGGATCTATGGTAACGCAGCCAATCGAGTAGGACCCTTGCCCATCGAATATCGGTTCATAGGTATTTCCTGCGTTGTTTGTCTTCCAAACACCGCCAGAAGCTACGGCTACATAGTATTCACTCGTGTTATTTGGGTTTACCGCTAAATCAGCAATTCTTCCTGATGTGAATGCAGGACCAATACTGCGAAATTTGAGGCCACTAAAGGTCGATGACTTATGTTTTCCCTTGGGAGAATCATCTTTCTTTTTTTGGGCAAACGATGTTACCGCATACAGGGTAAAAATGACCGATACGAATACGACTACTGCTCTACTCATGGTTTTCTGTTTAGGGATGGCTAATTTATAATAAAAGTCACACAATCTGGCCTTTGGGCCGGTCGTTGTTGAAGACCAGCTTTCTTTCGATGTTTTACATGATTTTTGTTTTATAGCGCCAACAATCATTTTCATTTGGATTTATATCTTTGACTCAACAAGAAAACATGTGCTATGAGAATATTAATGATGATTTTTTGCCTGCTGACCCTGAGGGCAGTTGCTCAAGATGCGCTCCCGGTGGGGGAGAATGGAATGGTAACTTTCGAAGACGTTGTGGAAGTGCCAAAAATGCCCAAAGGATTGTTATTTGAAAATGCAAAATCATGGATTGCGTCCTACTACAAATCTCCAAGAACGATTCAGGAAGAAGACGACATGGAAGGCACCATCTCAACAAGATCAATGTTTAGAATAAAGTCAGAGCCGGGGGGCACTAAACCTGGAGGAGTTATCAACTATACGATGGATATTAAAGTAAGAGCAGGGAAGTACAAATACAGCATCTCCAATCTGAGGCACAGTGATAAAACAGAAAAAATCGGATCTGGTGGTAAGCTGGAACGATCGGAGCCTCTTTGCGGTCATAAAGAAATGAAAGAAGAGCAATGGCAGGGTATCAAGGCACAAACAAAAAGTGAAGTTGAGAAACTCATCGAGGCTTTTAAGAAGGGTATGGAGTATACCAGTCCTGACGACTCGGATGATTTTTAAATAACTATCTCAGTTTTCGCGAGTGGCTAACGCTCGTTCACTGTTTGCAAAGTCGGATTGATTGAGCATGGCTAGGTAATCCGTGGCTCTTTTCCTAGCTATTGGATACTTGTAATCTGAAACTGTCTTTTGGGCCCATTTGATGGCCATGTCCCTTCTGTTGAGCATTTCGCACGCGACTACCATATTGAATGCTGCTTTGGCGCAGGCGGAATTAGTTCCCGAATTGGCTAGCTGATTCCATATGAGTGCTGCTTTTTTCCAGTCCCCTTCGAGGGCTTTAGCATGGCCTTCTACCAGATGCTCATTACAATAAAGATACGTGGTGCTGGTTCCTGTTGAGATAGCGCAACTCTGACAAATGCACAATGCCAGCAAGGCAAAAGAAGAGTGGTCTATTATCTTTCGATTCATAAAAAAAAGCTGTTTAGAACTTCCTTCGAAAGACAACAATTATCGTTCCATGAATAGCTTCAATTGATGAAAATGCCTCAGGCACACCCCACCAGGTAAATTACCTTCGTCAATAGCCACACTTTCTGAAGCGTTAGATGCTCTCAGATTCTAAAGGGCATTTCTTGCTAATAGGCCATTCATTGCGGCTCAACTCTAAAGAAAATATGAGTGATCCACTCAGCGGTGTCAGGCACTGCAATTGGATCGGTAACATATATTTCCCAGGGCGGCCCAACTTGCTGATAACCGTTATCGGACATATACTCCTCAATGGCATCATAACTAGCTGCCTCTTCATGATACGATCCCTTATGGATACCCATTACCGCATTTCCCGCTTCAATTAAGCCTTCCTTTACTCGCCCGGTTCCTTCAACCGTCTCATTTGCCGGGATGCCTGCTTCTATGTGGTTATATCCACCCGGATCATAATTGTGCCATATGGCAAAGGGCTGTCCAGCTGCTTCTCCACCTGTAGCGGCCATATGTGCCATTATCTCACCGTACATCTGCCCGAGTTTCTCGCCAATCTCAAAAGTAGTAGCTGAGTCTCTAATGCTGTAAATCAATTGTTCCCCAACGGTAACGTAGGAGATTGCAATGGGGTATTCTTTAGGTTCCTCCACTGGAACCGCTTCGCAAACCTCCTTGAGGTGGGCCAATCCGTACTCGAAGTCCGGGCCAAGCATGCCGTCAAAAAACAATCCAAATATCCTGTTCCAGGGAGCCATTCCCATATTCATTTCCATGCTCCAAACGACCGTAGTAACACCCTCCTCAGATTCATTGAAGTTAAATCCTCCATGAGCCGAATCTCTACCGTCAAAAACCAGGTCCGTCTTAACATAGGAGCTTGCTTCACTTTCAGAAATAGCCATACATCCTTTTCCAATTTCTGGATGTTCGCTATCCCAGCAATGTGTTGCTCCAGGTCCTTCTTCAGGACCGGTATAAACCGATCCACCCATTTCAGGTTCCCTTGCATGCCATGGATCCCAGGCCTCCCAGGCTTTGAGGTTATTAACCTGGCTAAATACGATATCAGCTGACGCATTAATTTGACCGGTTCGTTCGATAACAACTTCTGCAGGTAAAAGCATGCCTCCTCCAAGTACAACTACCGTGAGAACTCCGAGGGCAATAAGAAACTTCTTCATAATTTAATAGTTTTGATACCTGGTCTAGTTCGGAAATTCAAATAGAAGAACGCGATTCAGGCGAGTTAGTGGTTCAAACAAATCTAATAAAAAATGTAAAATTTGATGCTAGAACGTGTCGATATTGAGGCATTTTCGATATTGCGGACGGACATGCCTGTAATAGATGTTCGGTCACCGAAGGAGTATGCTCACGGCCACATACCCACTGCCATCAATTTGCCGGTTTTTTCGGATGACGAGCGAGCTGTGGTTGGCACGCTATACAAGAAAAAGGGCAGGGAGGTAGCCATGGCAAAGGCACTGTCAATCACTCAGCCTAAACGAGAGAAAAGGTTACAGCAGGTATTGGATATATCTGATGAGAACGGTAGCGAAGTACTAGTTCATTGCTGGAGGGGCGGAATGCGTAGTGGAAAGTTTGCGGAGTTTCTATCAGAGAATGGAGTTAATGTCAAATTGCTTACCGGGGGTTATAAAGCCTATCGAAACGCTATTCATGATGCTTTAAGGCTACCTTGGAAATTGATCATCCTCGGTGGTATGACCGGAACCGGTAAAACGGATATATTATTGGAACTCAAAGTGAAAGGCCATCAGGTAATTTGCCTGGAGAGCATCGCCAGGCACAAGGGATCGGCATTTGGCAGATTGGGCCAGGATGGTCAACCCACCACAGAGCAGTTTCAAAATGATTTGTGGGAGGAGTGGTCAACGCTTGATATTAGTAAGCCTGTAATTTTAGAGGATGAAAGCCAGGCAATAGGTTCAGTGCGAATTCCGGATGAACTCTTTGCAGAAATGCGGACTTGTCCTGTTATTAACTTACAGCTGATCCGGTCAATAAGGGCGGAGCGTTTGGTAGCGGAGTATGGGAAATTTGATATAGCAGATCTTAAAAAGAGCGTGCTTAACATTTCACGTAGGCTGGGACACGAGCGGTCAGTCCAGGCGGTCAAAGACCTGGACGAAGGAAATTTATTGGATGTAGCAATCTCTACCTTGCAGTATTACGACAAAGCATATACTTTTGGGCTCAATAAACGTAATAAGGATACCGTGGAAACAATTGTAATTAATTCAGGGGACGCGAAAGATAATGTGAAGATCGTTGAGGATTGTCTGCCAAATATTGAAGCGAGGTCATGGAAGAGATAAAGCTCACAGCCTATAGTCATGGAGCCGGGTGTGGATGTAAGATTTCGCCTTCCTTGCTGGAGGAGATATTAAAATCGAATAAGGTCAATGGCAAGGACTTCGCGAATACCCTCTTGGTGGGCAATCAGGGTATGGACGATGCAGCAGTTATAGATATTGGAGATGGTAGGGCAATAATAAGTACCACAGATTTTTTCATGCCCATTGTTGATGATCCGTTCGATTTTGGCCGTATTGCAGGAGTAAATGCAATCTCAGATGTCTATGCCATGGGGGGCAAGCCGATAATGGCCGTGTCTATCCTGGGATGGCCGATTAATGAACTCGGGACTGAGGTGGCCGGGCAGGTAGTGCAAGGTGGAAGACAGGCGTGCGCAGATGCTGGTATTCCCCTGGCAGGCGGGCATAGCATTGACAGTCCAGAGCCGATTTTTGGCCTCGCAGTAACAGGTATCGTGGATGATGATAGAATCCTGGAAAACTCCACTGCAGAGGAAGAGTCGAAACTGTACCTGACTAAACCATTGGGGGTAGGGATACTGACTACAGCACAGAAAAAAGGTTTGCTGGAAGATGAGCACCAGGATATTGCACGCGATCAAATGATCCAACTGAACAAGATTGGGGCGGAGCTCGGAGAGATTAAAGGAGTCAATGCAGTAACAGATGTCACAGGCTTTGGCTTGCTGGGTCACCTTGTTGAAATGTGCGAAGGAAGCTACTTGAATGCCGTGCTCTATTTTGAAAGTATTCCAATCATAGACTGTGCACCATACTATGTTGAGAAAGGCTGTGTACCAGGGGGAACGCAACGCAATTGGGAGAGCTATGGAAGTAAGATTGGTGAATTGTCAGATATTCAACGGAATCTTCTTTGTGATCCTCAAACAAGTGGGGGCTTATTGATTTCGGTAACCCCGGAGGCTGAAGGAGAATTCTTAGCTTTGTCGAAGCAAAATGATATGCAGCTCAATTCGATTGGCGTACTGAATGCCAGGGGAGAAGGGCCATATATTACTGTCAAATAAATATGATGAAGCCGGTCTTTAAGATTTTAGCCAGGTTCAATAAAGCGGTCTTGCCTAAGTACGCTTACCGCGACCTGACTAAGCTTTCCAAATTCGATTATGTGATTATTGGCTGGCGGTATTGGGTGACCACTAATTCCTTGGATTAGAGGTCCAAGAGAATCTGATTTCTCAGATTGTCGTCAAGTTCTTCTCGCTTTCTAATCAGATGATCCTCACCATTGATGATTAGAACTTCCGGTGGACGGGGACGAGAATTGTAATTGGAGCTCATTTCGAAGCCATATGCTCCTGCGTTGTGGATGGCTAAGATGTCTCCCTCTTTGATCTCAGATATTTTTCTGTCCCAGGCGAAATTATCTGTTTCACATATGTAACCGGATACCGTGTAAATGCGCTCAACTCCATTGGGATTTGAGGCGTTAACGATATGCTGGTAGGCATTGTAAAACATGGGGCGGATGAGATGGTTAAATCCAGAGTCAATGCCGGCGAATACCGTAGCCGTGGTGTGTTTGACAACATTAACCTTTGCAAGGAAGGTACCCGCTTCACTTACGAGATATTTACCAGGCTCAAACCAAAGCTCCAGCTCTTTGCCATATTCTTTACAGAAGTCTTTGAATTTCTCCGAAAGTTGGGTGCCGAGGGCTTCCAGGTCAGTCGAGTCTGCATCTGGTGCTATAGGCACCTTAAACCCGCTACCCAGATCTAGGAATTCGAGATTGGGAAACTTCTCGGCCACCCCAAATAGAATATTAACTCCGCGTAAAAACACATCAATGTCTAAGATTTCAGAACCGGTGTGCATGTGAAGTCCGGTCACATTGAGCCCCGTTGTTTCCACCACGCGCTCCACATGCCGCAATTGGTGAATTGAGATGCCAAATTTTGAGTCGATGTGTCCAGTTGATATTTGGTAGTTTCCTCCAGCAAGGATATGTGGGTTTATTCGAATGCAAATTGGGATATTCCCTCCGTGCTGATTTCCAAATTGTTCAAGTATGGAGATATTGTCGATGTTGATAACCACACCAAGCGTCGCTGCTTCATTGATCTCAGCTATGGAAATTCCGTTGGGGGTAAAGATAATTTCCTGGGGGTCAAATCCTGCTTTCAATCCAATCTTCACTTCTTGAATGGATACCGTATCAAGTCCGGAACCACAGTTCTTCAGGATCTTCAAGATGTTCAGGTTGGTCAACGCCTTGCACGCATAGCGCACCTTCATATTCGTTGCTGTAAAGGCATCGGTCAGCCGCTCGTATTGGGATGCTATCTTGTTGGCTGAATATACGTATAAGGGAGTACCGTACTTTTCCGTAAGGCTTAATACGTCAATGCCGTCAATCTGGTATGTGTCGTTATTCAGAACCATTGTAATAAAATGAACTTGCAAAGCTAGAGCATTTTGTTTAATTTAGGTACAATATGTTTAATAATTATTAAAAAGAACTACCGGTGAATAAGTATTGGATCATTTCACTGTGTTGCATTTGTCTCAATGCCAGCGGGCAGGTATCCTTTACTGATCAAACTTCTTCCCTGGGATTTCAAAGTGCACGCAGCTTCTATCCAGTAGCTATCGCAGATCTCAACGCGGACTTCCTCGACGATGTGGTTTATCTGGATTCTGGTAGGTATATGTGGACTGCGATACAAAACACAGGTGCACCATTTTCAATATCCAGCATTGGGAAGGTATCTATGAATGAACAATGGAGTATTTGTGTAGGAGATTTACAGCATGACGCCGTGAATGACATCATGGTTGGAGGTCAGCAGGATTCTTTGAAAGTATTTGTGCAGAGCGATACATCAGGGGGTTATGTGATGGAAACAATTGATCTGGCATTCTATATGCAGGGCTCCAATTTTGTGGACATTAATAACGATGGTTGGACTGACATCTTTGCGTGTAATGATCTGGGTATCAACTATCCGTTCAGGAATTACAATGCTGGGAGCTTCATATTGGATATGTCCCTCATTACGACGACTACTGACGCGGGTAACTATGCCAGTATTTGGTCTGATTACGACAATGATGGGGATCTGGATGTGTACATATCCAAATGCTACGGTTCGGCCTCTTCCCCCAGTGATCCAAGACGCATCAATCTCCTCTACCAAAATGACGGGATCAATAATTTTACTGAGGTTGGCGACTCGATAGGAGTAGCAGACGGTGCACAGACATGGGCAGCTGAATTTGCCGATATCGACAACGATGGAGATATGGACTTATTTGTACTGAACCACATTAACTCAAATCGACTTTATGAGAATCTCGGTGACGGTACTTACTCAAACATATTTGCCAGCAGTGGTATCGTTGTTGACACATCGCTGGATAATTTTCAAATGAATTTTTCTGACTTTGATAATGATGGATATGTTGATCTGCTGCTTGGTGGAGCGGCAAACAAGCTTTTTCTCAACAATGGGGATCAAACATTTTCAGTCGCAGCCAACCCGTTCCCTGGATCAGATACAATTACTTCATTTTCAGTTGGAGACTTAAACCATGATGGATTCAGAGATATTTATAGTGTTAACGGCCCTTTATTGTCGAGTATTCAGTATTACAATAAGCCGGATAGGGTATTGATCAATTCAGGTAACTCCAATAACTATTTAGTTGTAAACCTCGTTGGGGTATACGGGAATACCAACGGCATTGGGGCGCGGCTAGAGTTATATGGTCCGTGGGGAATTCAGATTCGAGATGTAAGGTCCGGTGAAGGGTATGGCATAATGAACTCCTTAAGCCGGCATTTCGGACTGGGCCAAGCCACCCAGATTGATTCTTTAATAGTTAGATGGCCAGGAGGTACAATAGACAAGGTTGTGAACCCACAGATAAATCAGTTTCTTACGGTAACTGAGGGCTTACCTGTAGGAATCGAAGAGGTTGTGTCAGATTCACCGCTCGTTTATCCAAACCCAGTCGGTCAGCGTTTGGAAATTGAGGTTAGCAATGAAGGAAGGTGGTCATTTTTTCTGGAGGATATACATGGAAGAAGGGTTGTGGGGCTAAATGGCATCTCTCAGAGTTCCTGGTCTCTGGACGTTTCTGATCTTCAGCCGGGAATCTACGTGTATCAGATTGAGGATTTGAATTCATTCCAGGTACACGGCAAATTAATAATCCAATAAAGATCCGGATTTAGTAATTTAGCTGTGCCAATAGAACGGGACTTCTGGACCTGATCACATGAAAAGATTCTTCCATTTTTTGACGCTGTTCAATGCGTGTCTTTCAATTCAGGGAAGGGAGAATTAGTACAAAAAATATCAATTAAGTAAAAGCAATGGCAGCAGGTACATTTACAATCAAGTCAAAAGATGGCACAAGGCTGGAAGGCCGTTCATGGATTCCTGAAGGGAATATGGATACAGTGGTCTGTTTGGTCCATGGACTGGGGGAGCATGTAGGCAGGTATGGCGGGGTAGGAAGTATATTGAATAGCAAACATATTGGAATGCTGGGTATAGACCTTAGAGGGCACGGAGAGTCTGACGGAAAGCGTGGGCATACCCCATCTTACGACCATTTGTTAGATGATGTTCAGGCACTTCTGGATCACATAAAGTCAACCTATCCCAACGTACCTGTTATTTTGTATGGACACAGCCTGGGCGGCAATATAGCCACCAATTTCTTACTTCGCAGAGACACAACTGGTCTGGTAGGAGGCGTTATCTCTTCGCCATGGTACAAGCTGGCTTTTGAACCGCCTGCTTTCAAGGTGGCACTCGCGAAGATGATGAGAAATATTTACCCAGCCTTCACCGAGCCCAATGATATAGATCCCGCCGATCTTAGCACCGACCCTGAAGTGGGCAGAGCATACACTGCTGATCCCTTGGTGCACTCAAAAATCACCGCTGGAATGTTCTTTTCAGTATTTGAGGCTGGGAATTGGGCATTGGATCACGCGAATGAGCTGCAGATAAAGACCTTGGTTATGCACGGTTCTGAAGATAAGTTAACTTCTGCTGAAGGAAGTGTTGAGTTCGTCAAGAATGCCGGTGGCATCGCAACCTTCCAATCATGG
>DTRK01000039.1 GCA_012965955.1 Flavobacteriales bacterium | reverse complement strand
TAGGCTTGAAATAATCCGCTTTCAGCGCTTCAACAAGTACAGCGCTCACCACTGTTTTACCTACATTAGTGCCAATTCCAGCCACAAAAATCCTCCTCATTTCATAGTTTTTAGACAATTCACTAACCTCAATACCTCCTCCTCGGTATTAAATTCATGGAGACAAATCCTCAACCTCTCCGTCCCTTTTTTGACAGTAGGACTCAATATAGGGCGGACATCGATACCCTCATTTTCCAGTTCATTAGACATAAATTTTGCACGCTGATTACTACCACAAATCACACTCTGAATGGGCGTAAAACTCTCAATTATTTCAAAGGCCTTAATACCTTCTATCTTATTTTTAAATAAACGCTGTATCTTGCAGAGTTTCAATTCTATATAATTTACATTTGACAATTTGTCATAGGCTCTTTTTACTCCAATTAAAGCGGATTTTGGGAGCGCAGTGGTATAAATAAATGGCCGGGCAAAATTGATCAAATAGTTCCTCAAATTTTTGTCCCCTAAAACGATCGCTCCATGTCTTCCCAGCGCTTTCCCAAATGTGTGCATACGTGCATATATACGGTCCTGTAAATTCAACTCCACTACCCTACCTTCGCCCTTTGCTCCAAACAACCCAGTTGCATGGGCCTCATCAACAATCAACTTTGCTTTGTACTTATCGGCGAGTGCTGAGAGTTCAACTAAGTCCGCAAAGGAGCCGTCCATAGAATATACAGATTCTACCGCCACGTAAATTTGTCCATTATCCTTTGAAAGGTGTGCTTCTAAAGCCACCAGATCATTATGAGGGAAAGAGTATGATTTACAAGTACCCAATCTAAGGCCATCGCGGATAGAGGCATGACAGAATTCATCGTACAAAACCGTGTCTCCCCGCTGGGGAACAGCAGAAAACAAGCCAAGATTGGCATCGTATCCCGAATTGAATATCAAACCCGCCTCAGAATCGTGGTATTCGGCTATAAACCTTTCGAGCTCCTCAATATAGCCTGAATTTCCACTTATCAGGCGCGATCCGGTCGATCCCAGGGTAGCAAAATCCTTGTCTTCACCAGATTCAATATCCCTTGCGAAACCCAAATAATCATTGGAGCAGAAGTCGATGAGGTTCTCATTCGTTCTCAGCGAACGTAACCGCCCTTCTTCTTGCCTGGAATCAAGCCTGGATTCAAGCATCTCTCCTGATGTGATCATCAATTTTATTTTGGCAGAAAAGGAACTTCATGGGGGTGTAAAGCTATGCTTCTACAGCAACATTCCTTGCCACCGGTTGCTTAGCCCTTATACCAAGATCTTGAAACAACTGCATATCCTCGTTGAACTCAGGATTAGGAGTGGTCAGCAGCTTGTCGCCAGCAAAGATTGAATTAGCACCAGACATAAAACACATTGCCTGTGCTTCCTTGCTCATTTGCCCCCTGCCGGCTGATAGTCTAACGGCCGCTTCGGGCAGTACAATTCGGGTGGTCGCGACCATGCGTATCATTTCCCAGCTCGACACGGTTGGTTGATCAGCCAAAGGCGTTCCTTCTATGGGAACCAAAGCATTAATAGGAACAGATTCAGGCTGTGGCTTCATCCTCGCCAGCGTGATCAACATTCCAATTCTATCTTCAACAGACTCTCCCATTCCAATAATTCCACCTGAACAAACGGTCATCCTGGTCTTGCGAATATTTTTAATCGTATTCAGCCGATCCCCATAGGTCCTGGTGGTAATAATATCATTGTAATGCTCTTCGGAAGTATCGACATTGTGGTTATAAGCATATACTCCTGCCTCATCTAATTTCCTGGCTTGCTCCTCGGTTAACATTCCCAACGTGCAACATACTTCCATATTCAGAGCATTCACTTCCCTGACCATTTCCAACACCTTGTCGAAATCGCTGTTATCCCGAACTTCCCGCCAGGCAGCTCCCATGCAGAACCTGGATGCTCCCCCTTTTTTTGCATTTTTAGCTGCTTCAATTACTTCGGTTAGCGGAAGCAACTTGTGCACCTCCACATCCGTGTGGTATCTGGCCGCCTGTGGGCAATAGGCACAATCTTCAACACAGCCGCCTGTTTTGATTGACAGGAGCGAGCTCACCTGAACTTCGAGAGGATCGTGGTGCTCACGATGCACCAAGCCCGCACGATGAACCAATTCCAACAACGGAAGGTTGTAGATGTCTAATATCTCCTGTTTAGTCCAATTGTATCTGATATCGGCCATAATAATTTAAAATTATCACGCAAAGATAGAATTTATTCCACTGTGGAAATTCGTAATTTTACATCCATATTTTTCAGGAATCCAAGTCAATGAGAATAGATATTATTACTGTATTACCAAAGATGTTTGACGGGCCGTTGAATCAGTCCATCATGCAGCGTGCCCAGGATGCCGGATTAGTGGAGATCAATATTCACAATCTCCGTGATTATTCAACCGACAAGCAAAAGAGTGTTGACGACTATCAATATGGAGGTGGTGCCGGAATGGTATTGATGATAGAACCTATTGCCAATGCAATTAACTCCCTTCAAAAAAGCGCCCAGTATGACGAGATAATCTACCTTTCACCTGATGGAGAGCTACTAAACCAAGGCATGGCCAACAAGCTGTCAACTCTTAGCAATCTGATATTACTATGTGGTCATTACAAGGGAATTGATGAGCGGGTACGCCAAAACATCATCACCAAAGAAATATCGGTGGGAGACTATGTGTTGTCTGGGGGAGAGCTGGCAGCTGCGGTGTTAACTGATAGCATTGTGCGGTTAATTCCTGGAGCAATTTCCGACGAAACCTCAGCGCTGACAGATTCATTCCAGGACGGCATGCTTGCTCCTCCCGTGTACACCAGGCCTGCTGAATATGAAGGCCACAAAGTTCCGGACGTCTTGTTGTCTGGACATGAAGGAAAAATCAATAAGTGGCGTGAAGAGCAGGCAGAAAAGAGAACAGAAGAACGCCGGCCTGATCTGAATAAATAATTGATTACCTCCAACCGACCGGGTAGATGGGAAAACCTGGAGAAACATTAGTCACTCACACGTGTCACAATTGTCTTTAAAAGTAAGTGGCAATTCCCACCTGTATTCCCGCTTTCTTCGCTGCTGGATTCCCGACCAGGTCACGGATCCAATGGTATCGGTAGTTTACCTTAAATACGGCGCGGCCATTGGGCCTGAAGGCTACGCCTCCAGAAAGGGCTGTTTCGTGATCATACTTTGTAATATCCGGTAAGCTTACCAGAGTGGTTTCGAAATCACCGGCATTCATATCCACCTTCTCTAATCGAGCCATTAAGAGCAGGTTGGCATGATCGAATCCAATTAGTTTACCCTTTTTGACACTGTAATCAACTTCCACAAAGCCACCCCATTGTCTGGTACCATAGAGGGGCTGCAATGTCTCTTCGACTTCGATATTGGCTATTACATACTCTCCCTTGATATCAATCTTCTCAAAATCAGTATTGTAATCAATTGCGATAATACCGAGAGAATTCCGATCTGCAATTTCTTCTCCCTCCAACCTAAAGGTATTGTACACTCCACCATAGTAAGAAACACCTACCTCCCCTATTCCACTTTGGCACCAGGCCACCCGTGCATTGTACATAGGCAGGCCATTGTTGTCCTCTTCCAACATTTCGAGTGACTTGCCGCCTGGAATAAAAGTCTTGCCCTCTTCATTTAGCACAACTCCACCGGCAAGGCCATTCACCACATAGAAATCATAGGAAATCTGTCCGCTACCCATCACCGCATTTCCAAAAATCCCAAACCCCACTTCACTCAACGTGGAAGGAATTATCATTGTTGATGACAATGGCCGATCAACGAAGTCCCATACCGGAGAATCATGATTGGCGTTAAAAACTCCGATCTGCGGTAGTATGATTCCAGATCGAAATGACAGATATTTGTTGATTTCGAAATCAATTTGAGCTGTTTCTAACGCAATCTCTTCTGTTCCATGCTCAAATTCTAACTCCATCAGGTATCTCAACCTCTTTCCAATGGGAGAGTACACGAATAGGTTGACACGCCGCATCTCCATGCTAAAGCCCTCAGTGAGTCCATCTTCAATGAAATAATTGGTATTGCCTTCAGCGTATCCTCCAATAGATATTCCAGTAGCTCCCAAGCCAATGAAAGGCCGGTTATAAATTGCCTGCTGGTTTGTAACCAGACTGTCTCTCACAGGCTCAGTGTCCTGAGCAATGGCAGAACTGGCAAGGCCTAGCACAATCAGGCTAATAAGACCACAAGTATGAACGGTGCTCTTCATCACAAGGACATTAGAAATTTTATTATCTGATCCTTTTCAGACGAGCTTAATTCAAAATAACCAGATGCTGCACTGTTCGCCTCACCGCCAAGATGGTAGGACATCACGTCGTTGACATCAGATGCCTGACCATGATGGAGTAGATACATTGTTCCTCCCTGACTCTCAGCTGCAAGCCCCAATCCCCAAAGTGGCGGAGTACGCCATTGTGAGCCTTTGGCATTTCCTTCTGGAAAACCATCATCAAGGACTGTACCCATATCGTGCAATAATAAATCAGTGTATGGATGAATTTCAACTTCGCTGAGCACTTCTATATCTGACTTAGCTGTTGTAATAGAGGGTATATGGCACTTAATGCATCCAATTTGTTCGAACAGTGCCTCACCTGAGATTACATCAGCATCTGTTTCGTTGCGGCGTGTCGGCGCCTTTAGCGTTCTCAAATAGAACAAGAGGTTGTCCACCGTGCCAGACCCGATTTCAGGATCAGCAACATCATCTGTAGCCAGGCTACCAGTTTGAGGATTGAAGAGGTCCTCAACTTCCTGATCTGTTGTTAATCCAATGTCCTCCAACAATGCAAATACAATTTGATCTTGCAGGGTTATTTCCTTTGCCTTTTTGCCAAACCTGCCCACATACTTTCCCTGACTGTTAATAATATGTATGCCTGAATTGTATATCGTATATGGCTCAGGTTCTAAATAGTTTACAGTCCCTTTTACCCCGTCTCCAC
>DTRK01000038.1 GCA_012965955.1 Flavobacteriales bacterium | reverse complement strand
TAACATGGAAATGGTATTTCGGTGATGGGGATTCAACAGAAGCTGTACAAAATCCTCGGCACCGTTACAGCACCACAGGGAGCTTTAGCGCTATGTTGATAATCAGTAACGACCAAAGTCCAACCTGTATCGATACGATCGTAAAAACAGTTTTGGTGGTAGATACCATGATTGTAAAGTATCCCAACGATCCAACCATATGTCTTGGCGACAGTATCGCCCTGGGGCCTCCGAGCATCGTTTGCGGAAAGGCGCCCTTCACTTACCAATGGGTTCCCGGAACGGGGTTAAGCTACGCTACGGATTCTGTGCCCAACGCAAGTCCGTTAACAACAACTACATACTACGTCACGATAACCGACTCGGCGGGCCTCACCTTTACTGATACCGTTGTTGTTAACGTTGATACAGGGTGCTGCGTCTCCTGGGCCATGATAACATCTGATACGAATTACTGTATTGGCGACTCTGTTTATCTGACAAACAATTCCGTGGCCAAACAGGGGGCTACGTTTTCCTGGAACTTTGGGCCAAACGCTTCCCCGCAAACATTCTTGGGCTCAACTCCCCCTGGAGTAGTTTTCAGTGGAGACGGAACATTTAGCATTGAATTAATCCTGGTTGACAGCTGCGGCAGTGATACTGCTCTCCACGACTTAAATATATATCCAACTCCCTTGGCCGAAGCAGGTAATGACTACACAATCTGCGCAAATGACTCCGTACAATTAGGCTCGTCACCTATCTCCTTTTATTCCTATCTATGGAACCCCGGTTCAGGTTTAACCGATTCAACAATAGCAAATCCCTGGTTTGATGGCGGAGATACCTCTACTTACGTTGTATCTATTACAGATAATGCCAGCGGGTGCTTTGACATGGACACGGTAACCATTACGGTGCTGACTGATATTCTAGCCAACGCTGGCCCGGATACAGCAATTTGCATCGGTGAGGTCTTACAACTAAGCGCTTCCGGTGGGACGATCTATTCCTGGTATCCATCCCAAGGACTTAGCGACTCAACGATAAGTGATCCAATTGCCAATATCGATACGAATTCAACATACCATGTGATCGTTTCTGCCGGTTCCTGCCTGGCGGATACCGACTCCATCCAAATTACTGTATTACCCTTACCGAATGCCCAGGCCGGAGGGGATGCCACCATCGCCCTTGGTGAGAGTTTTACCCTTTCTGGATCAGGTGGCACGGTGTACCTCTGGCAGCCATCCACAAACCTGAACTGTCCTAATTGCCAATCAACTTCAGCTTCACCGAATCATACAACTACGTACATCCTTCAGGTTACTGATAGCAATGGTTGCGTAACGAACGATACCATTGTTATTGTTGTAGACAGGAATGCGAGTCTATATGTTCCGGACATCTTTTCTCCGAATGGGGATGGAGAAAACGATTATTTCTATGTTCAGGGGAAAGGTATAGAAATCCTAAATATGGCGATTTATGACAGGTGGGGAGATAAAGTTTTTGAAAACACCGGCTTTACCGCAAATGATAAATACCAAGGATGGGATGGCACATATAAAGGTAAGCCGTTGAATGCCGCAGTATTTGTTTACGTAATCACCGGAACCTTCATCGATGGTTCTGAAATACGAGAACGCGGTAACTTTACATTAGTCAAATAATTAAAAACAATATCAGCCTGATCGCCATAGATTGATGTGGGCCAAAATTAAAAGAACCATAAAGCAGTCTGCCCCGGTGGTATTCTTCATCGAGCTGTCCAAAAAGTTGGCTTTACCGGGTTTTGATGGCCTGTCTCTGTATGAAGTGATAACCTTCTTCATAGATAGCCTTAGAAAAGGCGTGATCCTGATCAGGGCATCCTCATTGGCATTCAACTATATGCTCGCCATCTTTCCGGCCATAATATTCCTGTTTACACTGCTCGCCTATATTCCCGTCGATAATTTTCAGGAGGAGCTGCTCATATTGCTTAAAGATGTGTTACCCAAAAATGCTTATGAGACAATAAGACTGACCGTGGAGGACCTTGTCAGCGAAAGAAGGGGGAGCTTACTCTCATTTGGTTTTATCGTGGCCCTGTTCTTCTCCAGCAATGGGGTTAATTCCATGATCAATGCATTCAACACCACCTATAAAACCCGCAGCAGGTCTGCCATAAGCCAAAGGCTGATCGCTACCGGATTGACAATTATTCTGTCGATGTTACTGATCACAGCCATCGCCCTTATCATATTCAGTGAAATGGTGCTTGACTTCCTGATAGACAAAGGTGTGCTCAATATTGACCTGACCTACTTCCTATTGATATTCGGCAAATGGGTAACAATTGTCGCACTGATATTCTGTGCTATCTCCTTTCTTTACTACCTGGGCCCCGCCAAAGTTAACAGATGGAGGTTCATCACCCCGGGATCCACTTTGGCCACGTTGCTCACCCTCGCTACCTCTGTGGGATTTTCCTACTTCGTTAACAATTTTGGCCACTACAATAAAGTCTATGGCTCGATAGGTACCCTCATGGTGATCATGCTGTGGCTGCACTTCAATTCGGTAATTCTGCTGATAGGTTTTGAGCTGAATGCCAGTATAGACAAGGCAAAGAAGGGAAAAGAAGTTATCCCTTAAAATTCGTACTTTCGCACCTCATTTTTGATCAGATGAAACAATCTTTACTACTTGTAATAGTAATTCTCCTTGCGCTCGCCACGCCAGTGCAGGCACAGACCTACGACCCGCTGCATCCGCCAAACACATTCAGGAATCCGGACAACCCCGAATACTGGAAGAACCGGCCACCATACGAAGGTTACTTTCAACAGGATGTACATTATGAAATTCAGGCAACCATAGACGAAAAAACAAATGTGATCACCGGATCAATGGAGCTGATCTATTGGAACAATTCTCCGGATGAACTCGAATTCGTGTACTTCCATCTGTATCAGAATGCCTTTCAACCTGGTTCGTATTATGACGACCTGCAGAAAAACAATGATGTAAACCCCTCTTATGGCCCCTACGAAGCACAAAAACTGGGTACGGCCATTGCCAAACTCCGGGTTAACCAGAAGGAGGTAAAGACTGAATTAGACAACACCATATTGAAGGTATATCTCCCGAACAAGTTGGCCAGCGGTGAGTCTGCAAAATTCAATATAGACTTCAAAACGTATTTTGATTTTGGCAGTGTGAGAAGGAGGATGAAAGTCTTCTACTCCTGGGGCAACAACCTGGAAAACGGCTACAAACACTACGACGGCGTGCACTGGTATCCACGTATTTCAGTTTATGATAGTAAGTTTGGATGGACAACTGATCAACATCTGGGACACGAGTTCTATGGAGATTTTGGAACTTATGACGTCGAGCTCACCTTTGCGAGCAATTATGTTGTGGAAGCTACGGGATTTCTACAGAACCGGGATACGGTTTTGCCGGAGGAATTAAGAGCCAAGCTCGACATTAAGAATTTTGCGGATAAGCCGTGGAACGAGGCTCCATCCGTTATTACACCTTATGACGCGAAGGCGACGAAGACTTGGAAATACCACGCTGAGAACGTCCATGACTTTGCTTTTACAGCAGATCCAACTTATCGCATTGGAGAGGTGGAATGGAACGGTATAAAGGCGATCAGTATGGCGCAGGAGATGCACGCATCCAAATGGCAAAATGCCGCCAGCTTTACTGCCGACGTAGTCAAGGTCTACTCGGAAGACTTCGGCAAGTATGTGTATCACAAGATCATCGTTGCAGATGCGAGGGATGGAATGGAATATCCGATGATAACGCTGGACGGAGGGAAAGACCCAGGATATCGGGGATTATTGGCCCATGAGGTAGGACACAATTGGTTTTTCGGACAGGTGGGCAATAATGAAACGTATCGGGCTTTTATGGATGAGGGCTTTACACAGTTCCTCACGACCTGGGCGCTGGAAAAAATTGATGGAATATATCGGGTGAAAGGGAAGATCAAATCAAACTATGTGAAGCGATTTGCGAAGCCAGAGAAAGTAAGGGAACGGCGATTGTACCGCACCTATATCACCGATGCGGCCAAGAATAGCAATACAACATTGAATACACACTCAGATGCCTACAATGGGGCTCTGAGACATGGAGGAGGGTACCGACAGGTTTACTATAAAACTGCAGCGATGCTCTATAATCTTGAATACGTCTTAGGAGAGGAGCTATTTCTAAATGCCATGAAAAATTATTTTAACGAGTGGAAGATATGCCACCCCTACCCCATGGACTTCAGAAATTCCGTCATACACTTCACCAAAGTGGACCTCAATTGGTTCTTTGACCAGTGGTTGGAAACCTCAAAATCCATTGACTATGGAGTCCAGTCCATCAGGAAAACTGAGAATAAAGATGAATATGTGATAAAATTTGAAAGAGAGGCTGGCATGCAAATGCCCATTGACTTCAATGTCACCACAAAGTCCGGGAGCATTTACAAGTACCACATTCCCAACACGTGGTTCACCAAGAAGATAGATGCCAAGGTCTTGCCCAAATGGCATGGATGGGACAAGCTGCACCCTACTTACGAAGCGACAATCACGGTTCCGGATAAGATAAAGGATGTCGTTATTGACCCATCACGCCGGATGGCTGATGCCAATATGCTCAACAACTCCAGGAAGTTTCCACTGAGTGTGAATTTTGATTCAAAGCTCCCCCGAACTACGGACTGGACGAAATATGAAGTGTTCGCACGTCCGGATTTTTGGTACAATTCCTACGACGGTGTAAAATCAGGTGTCCATGCTCATGGAAGCTATTTAAATTACCGCCACGTTTTTGCAGCCGACTTATGGTTCAATACCGGGTTTGGCCAGGGAACATTTGACTCCACAGTCAATGTCAATGCGTTCGATCAACTATCCCTTCGTTTTGAGTACCACACGTCCCTGGACAAGTTCAGCAAGGGATCAAACCTATACCTTGCCGCTAAAACCGTAGATGGACTGGAAGCATATAAGATTGGATTTGACAAGAAAGACGCCAGCGGTAATAATAGGCTGTTTCT
>DTRK01000037.1:4695-5058 GCA_012965955.1 Flavobacteriales bacterium | reverse complement strand
GAAACACCCATTTTGGTTTGGGAGTGTATAAAACATTGGATGGGGGTATCAGCTGGCAACCCACAGGCTTAACCTTCAGCCAAACAGATGGCGACGCCTCTCTAATGAGAAGGGTATTCATGCATAGAAACAACCCTGATACTTTGGTCGCTGCAGGTATTAATGGTATTTGGAAGTCGTTGGATGCAGGTAGCACCTGGACTCAAATACTGGATACCATCATATGGGATATTGAATACGACCCATTGAATCCTGAAGTGCTATACGCATCTACTGGCTACATTGCTTCTTATGATACGGGCAGTGCTGGAATCATGAAGTCTGTTGATTTTGGGTCAACATGGAATGCACTCAACTCAGGCA
>DTRK01000037.1:0-4685 GCA_012965955.1 Flavobacteriales bacterium | reverse complement strand
TAGAGCTGGCTATATCGCCATCCGATCCGAATTACATCTATGCAATAGCCTGTGATATGATTGGCGGACTGCAGGGGGTGTACAGATCAATCGATGCCGGGGCCACATGGTCCATGCAAATAGGGTCCTCACCCAATATATTAGAATGGTACGATGGCAGTGGCTCAGATGGCCAAGGCACCTACGACCTCTCGTTGATGGTAAGTCCATTTGACAAGAATATCATATATACAGGAGGTATTAACATGTGGACATCTCCAGATGGAGGACTCACCTGGAACGGATGCTCGTCCTGGTGGACACAGAGTGGTACAAGTTTGCATGCGGACCAGCATCAATTTGCTTATAATCCCCTTGACGGCAAATACTATGTTTGCAACGACGCGGGCATCTCCAGGACAGATACGATACTTCCCGGCTCCTGGTCGGACTTTTGGAATGTTTCCAACTACGAGTGGCCAACAAATTGGGAATTCGTTTCCAATAACATGCAAATCTCCTCTTTCTATCGACTGGGCCTCTGCAAGTCATACCCGGAATATTTATTGGCCGGTGCCCAGGATAACTCTACATTCTTTAAGAGTCAGTCAACATGGCAGCATGTTTCTGGCGGTGATGGCATGGAGTGCATTGTGCATCCCACCGACACTACTGTCCTCTATGCATCATCTCAGTATGGGAATCTGTCCCGGTCAAGCAACGGGGGCAGCTCATTTAACAGTATCAGCTATTCCAGTGAGCAAGGTGAGTGGACCACCCCGTATTTGTTGGATCCAAATTCAATGAATACCCTTTTCGCCGGATATGGCAACGTGGTAAAGAGGAGCTTCCCGGGAGGAGGCTGGTCGCCTATTTCCAATTTTCCCATTGTTCCCGCATATGGATACCCCAATTTATCTTCAGCTTTGGCAATTGCGCCGGGTAATTCAGATGTGATCTGTGTGGCAAAGAGAATTTACCATCAGTACAATGAACCCTCAAGGCTGTACTATACAATGAATGGCGGCGGCTCGTGGGCCGATGTAACCGCGGGTTTGCCGGATTCACTGTATCCTACCTATCTGGCAATTGATGACAAGGACGAGCAGGTCGTATGGGTAACATACAGCGGATTCGTAGATTCTGTAAAAGTGTTTAAGACACTTGATGGTGGAATTTCATGGCAAAATATGTCTTTGAACCTACCTAATGTCCCAGTGAACTCTGTGGTCATCCAACCAAATACCATGGAGAGCATTGTTTATGTGGGAACCGACTTGGGCGTGTATTTCACTTCTGACACTTCCACTGCCTGGCAGTTGTACAGCACAGACCTGCCCAATGTCATTGTTAGCGAGCTGGAAATAGACACTGCGAACAATGAACTATACGCCGCCACATTCGGGAGAGGCGTTTGGAAAACGGGTATTGTCCCGGGCACCCCCTGCCCTTTCATAGCAGCGCCTTCAGGTATAGCTGGGATAACATCTCCTTGCGCTGGGGATACGGGCTTAGTCTATACGGCAGATACAGTAGATGGTGCGGTATCGTATTCCTGGACCCATCCCAGCGCATGGATAGTCACTTCCCCGGATACGGGTAATGCAATTACCCTTACTGCTTCAGCTAACCCAGGCTTGCTATGCGTTACAGCTAACAATTCCTGCACTAGTTCAGCACCCGTCTGTCTTACGCTGATCCCGTTATTCCCTCCTTCAATGCCAACCAATCTTTCCGGCCCTCTAACTGCCTGTGAAAATGACACTTCTACCTACTCGGCATCTAGTGTAGGTGCGACGTCATATGTATGGACCGTCCCGGCAGGGGCCACAATCATTAGTGGGCAGGGGACATCATCGATAGCTGTGAGCTGGGGCGCTACCCAGGGCGATGTATGTGTAAGTGCGGAAGATAGTTGTGGCAGCAGTGGCCCTGAGTGCCTTACTATTGGCACCTGCGTGTCCTTGCCTGATGGAGTTCAGGAGAGCAGCCCCACGATGCAACTTTCCCCCAGCCCCGTTCAAGACCATTTGACGGTTCACCTGACATGTGAGGTACAGTCTTCCATTACCCTCCGAATTAAAAACAACCTTGGTCAAACCGTTTATTCGGAAATGGTTTCGGCCAAATCGCAATCCAGCAAGTACTTGCTGGACTTCACACAATTCTCATCAGGAATCTACTTCGTTGAGGCGGACTTTGGACGAGAGACCCTTATAGAGAAAATTGTCAAATAATCACGAGCACCATAGCTCTTGGGTGCCAATGAAGGACGGTGAATTTGCCACTCGGTCGTTATACTTTCGGGACCTATCGGAGCTTGACCAATCTCGAGATTATACCCAGGTGGTAGTACCTGCAGCCCGGCAGGCAGGTATGTTAAGCCCGGCCGTTTGGGGGGTAATAAAAGAATCTATTCAATAAATATGGATAACCGGGCAATAATATTTCAAGACTTAAAAAGTATACTTAGCAAGTACGCTGATCAATTAGCTGAAAGCGGTAATAACGAAACTACCTATCATTTACATGGAACTATACCTGCAAGGGTTGGTAAAACAGATTATGCTGGCATCTACTTTGCTTCAGCTGTTATCAGAACTAAATTTGTTGCACTTCATTTCTTCCCAATTTATACACATGTTGCCGAATTTGATGCCATTGATGCCATTGATGCCAATTTAAGAAAGTGTCTTAAGGGGAAATCGTGCTTCCACATTAAAAAAGATAATAAAGATCTTTATAAAGAAATTAAAAACCTGCTAGATTTAGGATTAAAAGTGTATAGACAGGAAGGATGGATCTAAATTAAATTATTAACTAGTTAATTAATACTACCGTCACCAACACCTGAAGCAAAATGCATAACTTGCTTTAACCAAAACGTTGCGCAGCACCTTAAAAGACGACAAAAAAAAATAATAACAATCAAAATGAACGAACAGATTTGGCATCCATCTATTCGAGCTTACAAATGGCCTGCAACAATTGGATATCCCCATCTGAAAGATACGGGGGGAAAACTAAAGAACGATAATGTCAACTACACTGATTTAACGATGATTTTCAAGGAGGAAAAAAGGACAGTTTATGGCGATGCCTGCTGTCATTTTTATAAGCTGGGATATGATATTGTTGCAGCGGAAATAGGTGGAGTAATAAACGAACATTTTAGGACCCAATAGAGCAAAGGGCTAATTGAAGATCTATTTTTTCAGAGCTTAAAATAGCAGAGCAATATATGAGCCAGCGACCCAATGACAGAATGCAAGCTATGCGTAATCTAAGGCAGGTTATCAAGGATTACCTGCCTGAAGGATTTACAGAATCCAATAAAACGGCTTTTTACCAGTATCTGCAGCCAATGAAATTAATTTGCGGAAAAAAAATCATGCTCCTGCTAAGCCTAATTTTATCTGGCGTAATTCAATTAAATGCACAAATTCTTCGACCCATCGGAACGAACCTTTCGGGTATTCAGGATTGGTCGTCAGAATACGTCTTTGTCGATGTTTTTAATCAGTGTAGAGAATGGATACCACATGAATATGGTTCGGGTGCACCCTGGTCAAGTGGTGTATCTGTCCCACTTGGGCCTGAGGGCTACCCGCTTGAGATTCCATATAACAATGGCGTTGACCCCCCACAGGCCATTAGAACGCTTATGTTTTTTGGATCTTTGCAAGATCGCTATCCCACCGGGAATTACCGTCTAATTGCCTCGGGCACAGGTCAAATCAGTTTAAGGTTTGCGGCTACCGGTACTTTTTCTTGTCCGGTCGACACTACGGTATGGGTTGAAAGCAGTCTGGGTGGGTTTGCACTGGAAATTGACACATCGCTTGCAACGGATCCCGTACGGGACATACATTTTATAATGCCAGGATTTGAGAATACCTATTCCACCAACCCATATCATCCTGACTTACTAAATTTTATTGAAGATTTCCAGGTTATACGTTTCATGGATTGGATGGAAACCAATGGTTCACCAAACACTACCTGGCCCGATCGCAATACCCCCGATTATTACACGCAAACCCTTGATAATGGAGTTGCTTATGAGCACATTGTCAATCTCTGTAACCTAACGCAAAAGCACCCCTGGATCTGTATTCCTCATAAGGCAGATGACATGTATATAAGCGAATTGGCAAAACTATTCAGAGACTCGCTAGACCCCGGATTAAAAATATACGTGGAATACAGCAATGAAGTCTGGAATGGTTCATTCGATCAAAGTGACTATGCTGATAGCATGGGAAATGTTTTGGGTTATGCGGGAAACCCATGGGAACAGGGGTGGCAGTATTATGCTAAACGCTCTGCAGATGTGATGCAGATTTTCGAGACTGAATTTTCAGATACTAACCGATTGGTTAAAGTCATCTCAAGCCAGGCGGCTAATAGTTGGGTAACCAATTATATTATTGAAAAATTCGAAGACTCTATATACAATCCTACCCAGGTGCAGGCGGATGCCATTGCCATTGCCCCTTATTTTGGAGGCTCAGTGGCCAATGATATTGGTGATGCCGGATTAATCAATAGTGTTTCGGTAGACGACATACTTGATTCTATGGAGCTGGCATTAACGGATGCATATGCCTGGATGGATGCCAGCAAAACTGTGGCAGACACGCACAATCTGGAATTGATTGCATATGAAGGAGGGCAGCATCTGGTTGCCAATGCCACATATTACA
>DTRK01000036.1 GCA_012965955.1 Flavobacteriales bacterium | reverse complement strand
GAGCAGGACAGTATTACAGCAGTGCATGAGAGTGCGAAGTACATGTGGGAGCAGGACAGCATACGCAATAGGATAGATATCTGGGACATTCTATTTAATGGCATTGGATTCCAAAACAGCTTTAAGAAACAGACGATCTACTTCACACCTGTCATTGAGCAAATGCGTTGGCTCGGAGTCGGTGGATACCGACATGCTATCGGGGGAGACATTGACAAAGAATTCTCCAAAGCCACCAAAATTGGATTGTTCTACGAGCTCAACTACGGATTCAACAATAATGATATGAAAGGCCTGATAGGTGGTGACCTACTCTATAACCCCAGGAAATTTGGAAGGATTCATGCGGAGTATCGCAATACCTATGAATTGCTCAATGAGTATGAGAGTATTCAGTCTATATTCAGTAGAGGTAATTATGTCAATGAACTGCTCTACTCATTTGGGCACGAGTTAGAGATCGTAAACGGTCTCTTCCTTGACGTCACCTTAGAACTCGGACAAAAGAAACCGATAAGTGGCATCGAATTATCCCAATGGAGCAAGCAAGTATTTGGAGATTTCAACCAACCAACTGATTTTGATCCATTCAATGAGGTAGTAATGGACGTATATCTCAGGTATACGTTCGGGCAGAAGTACATGACAGCACCGTATAAGAAAATAAACATTCCTTCCAGGTGGCCGACAGTATCTCTCAATTATATAAAAGGACTGCCTTCCATACTGAGCAGCACAGTTGATTTTGACTTTATCGAATTCAAGTTTAAAGATGATATTACTGTCGGGACGATTGGAAAGAGCAAAGTACGTGGGGCCCTGGGGTCATTTGTGAATTCCAAGGATGTGAGAATTACCGATTACAAGTACTTTAGAAGAAGTGATCCCTACTGGTTCAGTAATCCTCTGATGAGCTTCCAGCTGCTGCGTCCTGACTCCGGAGCGATATCAACCAATCAACCTTATGTGATGCTCAACTACGTCCACAATTTCAGTGGAACGTTGCTCAATAAGATACCACTAATTAAAAAACTGCATCTTCAAGCGGTTGGTGGTGCCGGTATTTTGCTGGTGGATGACGAGTCAAACTTCCAGCACGCTGAAATTTTCGCTGGGGTAGAATGGCCATTTAGAATCAAGCGCCAGCTCATGAAAGTGGGTATGTACTATGCCATCGCGCAGAGCAACCAGAGTGAGTTGAGCGGTGAAATCAAATTTGGATTTGACTTCTTCAATAGCTGGACAAATAAGTGGTCGTATTAATTCCCGAAAAACGCTATAATCTTATCTGCCAGCTCCATCCCTATTCTATCCTGAGCCTCGAGCGTAGCAGCTCCGATATGCGGAGTTAAAGATATCTTGTCATTCATAAGTATTTGCATAGCAGGCTTGGGCTCATTTTCAAATACATCTAATCCGGCATAGGCTACTTTTCCCGCTTCTATCGCCTTTACCAAATCAACCTCATTGATAACGCCTCCACGGGCACAATTCACCACGCCTACCCCATCCTTCATCATGTCAAATTGCTTCTTGCCAATGACCGGTTTGTCGCCTCCAGGAACATGAATTGTTATGTAATCGCTCTGCTTCAGCAGCTTGTTAAATTTGATTGTCTTGATATCCACCGGGATGTTTTGTCCATTGATGTCAACATCAATGGTTACATCATCGATATAAGGATCCGTAGCTATCACCTTCATACCGACCCCCAGGGCAATGTTTGCGGTAGCCTGACCAATGCGTCCAATTCCAATAATTCCCAAGGTCTTTCCGCGCAGCTCAACACCCTTGGCAAACTTCTTCTTTAGCTCCTTGAACTGGGTGTCTCCCTCCAGTGGCATATTGCGGTTTGAATCTGGAAGAAAGCGTGCCATTCCGAACAAATGTGCAAACACCAGCTCACCTACAGATGCTGAAGATGCCGCAGGGGTATTGATTACTTCTATGCCCTTTTCCTGCGCGTATTCCACATCAATATTGTCCATGCCAACACCTCCACGGCCAATCATCTTTAAATTGGGGCATGCATCGATTGTCTCCTTCCGCACTTTAGTAGCGCTACGAACAAGTAGCACATCAAAGTTCTTGAGCTCCTCATTCAGTTTTTTCTGCGGCACATTGTCCAGGCTCACTTCAAACCCAGCATTTTCAAGGGCCTCTTTACATCCGACAGTTATTCCATCATTGGCTAATATTCTTGTCATCTTATTCTGCTATTGTTACCCTTGTAGGAGGGTGAAAGGCAAATCTATTTTTAAACCCCTCCAGTTCTGTTAATAAATCAGTATCAGGCAGCATATTGAATTTGCTCAAGGCTCCGTCTAACTCCACAATAATATTTTTAAGGCTTAGGTCCTGCTGTATGAATATCATTTCCAGATCAGGGTAGATTTCCTTTATGGTATTGGCCAGGCCAATTACTGATAGGTTCTTATCTACTAAATTATAAGTACCCGAATCTACTTCCCCGGCACTTATCAAATCAGATAAGGCGTTAACGACTTTGTTGATATGGATGAATGCGCGTTGTTGTTTTCCTGAGCCTTCAATATGGATCCTGTTTTCAAATTGGGCCTCGAACATGAATTTGTTGATCACTGCATCAAACCTCATGCTCTTGCTATAGCCATATACATTCCCGCAACGCAAAATGTGCGTTTGCATTTTTGATTTCAGTCTTGAGATCATGTGTTCCCCGTGCAATTTTGAAATTCCATAATACGTCTTGGGGTTGGTTGGAGTCGATTCGTTGACCGCCTCCTCTTGCGCTCCATACACAGAGATGCTGCTCATGTAAACAACATGAGAGACACTACTCTCTTCCAAAGCATAGCTCAACTCAGCAGTACCCCAATGGTTAACCTGTTCAAACAGGTGGGGATCTTCATTCGCAAATGGCGTAGAGACCTTAGCTGCCAGGTGGATGACTACATCTGTATTCTCCAAAACCTTCTTCAGCTTTCGACCATCGAGGATGTCGCCGTACACAAATTTAATGTTGGTGCCTGGCATCTTCTCAAGCAGAAATAGGTTGTAGTTTTTCCGGCTCAAATTGTCGTAGATTACAATTTCCTCTACTCTGGGGTCCTCTGACAAGAGATGCGTAACCTCCGTGCCTATATATCCCGCTCCACCTGTAATTAAAACACGCATTATCCTTTAACCAATTCAGTGTGAATACCACACTCCGTTTTATTCATTCCAAACCACCTTGAACCCCGGCCGTCCTCCGCAGGGATTTCCATCCTGATGGTGCAGGGTTGGCAACCGATGCTAAAAAACCCCTTCTCCTCCAGGGGATGTTTTGGCAGATCGTGTTCCTTAATATATTGATACACCATTTTATTGGTCCAATTCAGCATGGGGTGAAATCTCAATACTCCCGATTGAGCTTCCTGCTCTATAGACATCTTCTTTCGCGTAGCGCTTTGATCCGCCCTCACGCCAGAGATCCAAACATCATACTCCTGCAAAACAGGTTCAAGCGGCTGAACTTTATTCAGGTAACAGCAATAATCCGGGTCAGATGTGTAGAGCATTCGCCCATTCGGGTTTCGCTGATGAATCTTTGGGACCTCTGATGAGACATCGACAACATTGAGCCCGAATCGCTCTGCCACTTCACTTTTAAAGTTTAGCGTTTCAGGAAAGTGAAATCCGGTATTGAGAAAGTAAATAGGAATGGAATTATCCACTTTACTTAACAGGTGGAGCAATGGAATACTCTGCGTCTGAAAAGACGATGAAGCGAAAATCTTCAACCCCTCACTCCTGTACCTCTCTATGTAGTCTCTAATTTCCATGCTTGCCGGCGAACGCCTGCATGATATCTACGAGGAACTGAACACTCTCCAGAGGAAGCGCATTGTACATTGAAGCCCTGTAGCCGCCTACAGAGCGGTGTCCCTTCAATCCATTGATGCGGCCGTCTGCCAACATCTGATTGAATTCCTCCTCATTGGCACTGTCGTTGAGCACAAAGGTGGCATTCATAATAGACCGGTCTTCTTCTGCCACTACCCCCCTGAACATGGGGTTATTATCAATTTCATTATACAGCAACTCAGCTTTTGCCTTATTTGCTTTTTCTATTTCAGAAACACCACCAAACTCCTTTAACCACGACAAGGTTAGCATCGACACATAAACCGAAAATACCGGTGGTGTATTGAACATGGATTCTTTCTTTATATGAGCCTGATAGTCCAGCATAGAGGGAATGTTTCTTCCGGTGTGCCCCAATGCATCCTCCCTGACAATCACTAAAGTAGCACCTGCCGGGCCCATGTTTTTTTGAGCACCGGCATAGATCATGGTGAATTTGGAAACGTCGATCGGGCGGCTGAAAATATCTGATGACATGTCGCAAATGATCGGCACGTCAGTTTCTGGAAATTCGTGGAACTCAGTTCCATATATTGTGTTGTTTGAGGTGAAGTGTAAATAATCTACATCCGGGGGAATCTGAAATCCTTTAGGAATATAGGTAAAGTTCTTGTCCTCAGAGCTTGCCACTACATCAATCTCGCCCACCAGTCCACCTTCCTTAATGGCATTCTTTGCCCATGTCCCAGTGCTCACATACGCCGCTTTACCACCCTCTTTCAAGAAATTATGCGGAAGTGTAATAAACTGGGTTGACGCTCCACCTTGCAAAAACAAAACAGAGTATCCATCTGGCACTCCCAGAAGTTCCTTCACCAAACGCCGTGCTTTCTCCATGACAGCCACAAAATTCCTGGACCGGTGTGAGATTTCGAGTAAGGATAGATCCAAGCCGTCAAAGTTGAGGGCTGCTGCGCCGGCCTGCTTCAAAACAGAATCGGGAAGGATACAGGGACCCGCTGAGAAATTATGGACCTTAGACATTGAGGTGGCTTAAAAATCGCGGCAAAGTTGCGAATTATTTTACTATTTTTTGGGGTCGTTGTACTTATCTTTTTTACGTCCCTTCGGATTACGCGCATCGATATCCTTGACGTAGTGCCACTTACCTCTCTTGTATCTCAGTCCGTCATAACTCCCATCGGGGCCCTGAAATGCTGCCTGCCCGCTAACGGCCTCCGTATTCCCCGACAAATGGTCGTAGACGATCATCTTATACTCCTGCTTGAACTGCAC
>DTRK01000035.1 GCA_012965955.1 Flavobacteriales bacterium | reverse complement strand
CACGACTCCATCGAAGCTGTAAACCGTTCAGACTGAAGGGTGGAGAAGTGGAGCGGGTGAAGGGAATCGAACCCTCTACTCACTCTAAACCCCAATGGACGATCGTCTGAGACACAGCTAATCCCACTGTCTCTCCCCTAATCTCAATGAATCTCACACGGTTTGGTGAACTGAAGCACTGATTCAATGACTGGCGTTGTGAATATTTGTGAGGCGTTGTGAGCAAGATGGTGAACCACAACAATCACTCACTGAAAATTTATATATCTCAAAATAGGATATTTATATCAGATCACAACAACTGAATAGTCATGGCTTAATGTTTAAGGACTTCACTGAATAAGAGTCAGCCACATACCTACGTTGTGAAGCAGTAAACTCCGTACCACCAACACGTGTCTTTACATATTCCACCTTGACCTCGCTGTTAGTAACCGCAACCCGAACGTGGCCAGAGCTTCCTATAACGTTTCTTTGATCATAGCCATAGGACCCAGCGCTGCGAGTGTTTCCTGAACGATGGCCCGGTTGCGGAACTTCCTGATAAATTACCCCGTCCAGTTCCTCCTTGGCGTACAAATGGTCGTGCCCGTGAAACACGATACTTACATTGTGCTGGACCAGTAATTGATGGATTGGTTTTTCCCAACCCGGGCGTTTAGTTGCCCACTCATCTTCGTCGGAACTATTTTTTCCGCCCCATTCGTATAAATTGGCAATATTCACCCCGCCCCTGGTTTGGTTATCCAATCCACCCACGAGATAGTGCAAAAAAATGAACCGGTAAGATGCCTCGCTGTTCTCCAAGGTTTCCTTCAACCAATCATACTGTTTTTTACCAAGTGATTTGGCCCACATCCCGTCTCGACCTCCACGCCCTGAGTACCAAAAAGGATCTAGCACAATGAATTGCGCGTCTCCCCAGTCCCAAGCATAGTAATTCTTTAATAAACCAATTTCAGGATGAACTGAAGTGTTGCCACCATAAAAGGCATTGGGGGTTGGATTCGGGATATATTTGTTGCGTGTTTTTGCAGACCAAACTGCGATGTTTTCCGGCCTTCCATTATCACGGTAGCCAGACTCGCCATCATGGTTTCCAAGAGCGAAAAACAAAGGAGCAGAATGGCACAACAAGCCAAAATAATATCGTTGTGCAATGTACTGATCCAGGGCGTCCTGATATCGCACTCTTTTATCAGAAAAAAAAGCGTCTCCAAGAGCAAAATGAAAATCCGGTTTTGATGCGAGTGCATTCTTCAAAGTTTGTTCGTAAACGGCGGGGTCTGTACCAAAATCCAAATGAGAATCAGCTTGTACGGTGAAAACAAAACTGTCGCCTGCATCTCGTGATGTGTGGAATTGATAAACCTCACTTTCATTTAGGTTGGTTAGGCTCTTTCCGTACTGAAGTTTGTAGAAATATTGGGTGCCGGCTTTCAACCCATCAATTAAAACTTCTTTGGGGATACCAGCCTCTAGGAGGCCAACATTTAAGGTTTTGCCTAAAGCATTAGGTTCAGTACCTACACCGATTCGGAAATGAAGATCCTGATAAGCGAGAACGCTAGCCGTCACTGCAGTTTTTGTTGGTTTACCCAAAATTATGTCATAAATGTGTTCTGGTACTTCTGTGCGAAACAAAGGCGTTGGCATCTTGATACCCCTCACGATCTGTCCGCCAGAACTGCTGCGTCTCCCTTCAGTTCGAGGCCTTTGTCCACGCCCCTGTTCTCCTCTCAACTCGTCTTTACTAATTTTCCCGTCCTTGTTTGAATCTAAATCCATTAGTGATTCAAGGGCATTTGATAGTTCTTGGGCGCTAATCGTTCCATCACTGTTCGCATCTATAATACGGAAGGTTCTGGAGTTGCCTCTTCCCCTGCCTTCTGGCTGCTCTCGTTGAAGTTGGCCTGTGTCATTAGGCCGTTCTGGGCGTTGCCTCCCCTGAAGGTTATTCGATTGTTGATTTCGCCGACCTCTTTCACGAGGCGAGTAGGTCTCCTTGGTTGATTCCCTTTTGGCCATCATCTTTCACAAGGTACCGTATGACATGATCAACTCCATTATGGTTGTAGTTGAGACTATATCCCTTGTCCAACGATCCTTCAAAACCAGTTATCTTTGCGCCTCTTAAAGGACGCGTGTAAGGGCGAACCCCTCTTGTTTTAGGTTGAACAGCAACTTGCCCGCCAGCAAGGTCGACCTGCCCACGAAATCCACCGTTAAGATATGGATAATTTGAAGTTGCATGGTAGTGGTAATTCCCGTTTTTGTCGGTATGACCATTCAACCAATCCAAATCCTTAACAGATGAGCCGTCTGGTTCCTTGTATCCATAAATAGGATATCCATCCAGTGCGAAAGCTATAGGTTTTCCTTCCCCGATTATTTTTTGCAAGTGAACCGGGGCAATATGATAATGGTAGTCATCAGCTCTACCTGCATGCCCACCGTATTCGTCTAATTCGCCGGCCAGATTGGTATCAGTGCGACCGTCTTGCTTTATCGGGTTGAAAATTGGGATCCCATTTACTGCAACCGCAATTGCACCTTTGAAGAGGTTTTCCCTGCCGGAGACCGGGTTTGCGGAAATCTTAGGGAAAAGTGGCAACCGAAAAGCATTGTCTCCAGTGAAAGGATGAGGCAGCGGCACTTGCTGGTTCCATGCCGTTATACCGACCATCATTCTATGCTGGGGCAAACCGTTTGATTCAATGAAGAAATAATCACCTTTCCAGTAGGACTTTACTATTGGTTTAAATGGTGCAAAGACACTTTCCATGAGAGATAAAGAGAGTCCAGTGCCTGTCTCCTTCTTATCGGCATTAGATTTTTGAAAAGCGTAAACACTTGAAGACGAGTTAATCCTATCCACTTCCGATTTACTGCTTGTCACATAATTTAAACTATCCTGATCAAGTGTTTCTATTTGCAAGTGCACCAATCGACCATCTTGCCGTTCGATTGTGGCCAACTGATCATTGGAAATCAGTAGGGAACCTTTCTCAATCAAGTTACCATCTAAATCACGCCATGTAGTTTCATTAACCGTGGTTTTTGGTTCCTTATTATGATGCCCCGGATGAGAATGAACTAGGGGCAAACCTGTGCTACATAAGGCAACACAAATGCCTGACAAATAAAAATGTTTGATAATCATTGCGGTTCCTGACGGTTGTTGTTTCTGCCTCTGGGCGCATTGGCCAATTCCTGCTCTGAGAGCGAGCCATTCATATCTGAGTCTACGCGTGAAAACTTACCCCTGGCACGTTCAGTATCTACTTCCCCCTTCTTTGTCTTTTCGCGCTGCAGAAACTCCGTGAAAGTAACCTTGCCGTCCTTATCTAAATCGAATTCCGAGAAACGATTACCCCCGCTCCTCCCCTGTGTAGCCTGTGTGCCTTGCTGCCCCTGTCGTTTTTTGCCCTGGTCTCTTCCCTGTTCGGGGCGTTGATTGGGATTACGAGCAGTTCGACCTGATCTTTCATAAGTGTACTCCAAAGTGTCCTCTGCAAGTGTGATACCTTTTATGGCTTTAAGCAGCTCGGCCCGATCAACCTTGACGTCATCAAATTTAAGTTCCTCAGATAGTGCATAAACGGTGATATTATATTCCTTGATCCCACCACCCTGCGAATGCATGGGTTGGTACCCCGTTCTCTTCCAATCGTTGTAGCCGCCTTGTCCTAATCCTTTGACATCCACCGGCAGGCTATGAGTATCAGCCGGGATGTTATAAAGAATCCAATATGATTTCTCGCCATCACGGGCCAAATGCCACAAGCTTAAAGCGTAACATTTGGTTGCCTTCGGCGCATTTGCCCATGTTAAAGGCATGGAAACGCCGCGACCGTCTCCGGTATATTCAACAGGCAGAGAGCCACCTTTTGCAAATGCAGGACTGCTTACCACAAATGACTTGCTGTCTGGACGCACCCTTTCAGGAGCTCTTACAACTGCTTGGTTTGGGCGCCTGAAATCATTTCCTTGACGATTCCCTTGAGACCTCGCCCGCCTTGATTCGCCGCCTGATGATATCTCTTGTTGGGCCTCCTCCAGGGTTAGCTGTCCGTCACCATTACGATCCAATTTTCTAAGAGCTTGCACGGCATTAGCCAATTCGTCTTTGGAGAGGCTGCCATCACTGTTGAGATCGATTGCTTGAAGAACAAAATCATTGCTCCTTGGCCGTGTCCCTTCTCCTCGCTCCCGGTCGTTTCTCCTGTTTCTGTTTTGACCCCCCTTGTCTTGAGCGCCTCGACGCCTGGGGGCATTTCTTTGATCTTGGCTAGCACCATCCTGCCTAATGTTGCGTTCTGACTTTCCGCGAGCTTTGCCTTGGTCATTGTCTCGCACATTTTGGCTGGTGCCTGAATTTGGAATGGAGATCCAAACAGCAAACAATAAACTGAAGTATTTAAATTGAAGTCTCATTTTATTTACTTTGTTAATAAGAATTATCTGCCCGTGTAAAAACCTGCCTCTGATCCATCAACTGTTAGTCGAAAAATAACAGTGTTATCGAGTTTTATATCATCACTCCAAATCCATTTAGCTCCAGAAAAATCATGATCGAAGTACGGTTGCTTTGGGCCTATTTCCTCCTCTTGAAACACCTTAGCGCTTGGCCAAGAACTGTCGTCAAAGCCCACTTTAAACCAATCAATTGGAAGAGGAGTCTTTATCACTTTAGGGTTCTTTGCGTCGCTATTTATCGGTCCATGAAAAAAGTTTTTTGCCTTCCAGTGTTTTCCGGAAACAATTTTCTCACCAATTTTGAGAATGAATCCTCCATCCCCTATGTTTGTATTCTCATATTCCATGCCCGTTTCTTGATCTGCGTTGTCCTTAGCCATAACAGCAATGGTCATAGGATACTCTGGCAAAACATCAACAGAGACCACGTTGTGAGGAATAAACTCTATGGAATCTACAGCGACGAGGTTTCCGTTGATATACATTATGAAAGTGTTATCAGCATAAACATTGGCCCTCAGGGTGTCTGACATGGTCGGTTTCCTTTTACCTCCGGGAGTGGAGTCGCCACGTCCACCTCGTCGCTGCCTCTTTCTTTTTGGTTGGTTTTGGCCCTGTGCTGAAGATCCGGCTTTTTGATATGCTACAATATCTG
>DTRK01000034.1:8079-17244 GCA_012965955.1 Flavobacteriales bacterium | reverse complement strand
CATTAAGTTAGCGTCAGGTGAAGGATATATTAGCAGGAAGATTATTGTTCATTAATTGATACGATCAAGCACATATTCATGGAACCTCTCCCGCTTCAGGGCAGTTGGGATATGTATCGCAGCATTGATGCTTATCTCTTCGTTCGTTTCGGCGCAAGAGTGCAATATCGTCTATGTTAAATCAGGGGGTGCTACCAGCGGTGTGGCTGGCACAAAAAGCAATCCGGCCAGCCTGCTCTATGGTATTGCATTAGCTAACTCGACAGATAACGAGATCCACATGGCATCTGGAACCTATTACGCTTTCAATGCCGTCAATATGAAGAGCGATATCAGTCTCGAAGGCGGATTTGACGGAATAACCTGGGAAAAAAGCAATGGCACCACTACCACCATTTATCGAGACAATTCAAATGTAGAGAGTTCACCGACGCGGCTTGTGGCCATGTACTGCATGAACCTCAACAATTTCAGGCTTCAAGATCTCACCATTCAATGCTCAAGTGCTTTTGGCAGTGGGGCTTCCAGCTATGGTTTGTACATGTCGGGCTGTTCAAATTACCAGGTTACGAGATGCAAAATTCTTTCGGGCAATGCCGGGAATGGAAACAACGGCACCAACGGTGTGAGCGGCAGTGGTGGTGGTGCTGGAGTAATTGGTGAAAATGGGGATGAGCAGGGCCCCTGCTGCACGCTAGGCGGCCTGGGTGGCTCGGGATCTTTTGCTGGCAGCTATGCTGGGGGTGATGCTGGAGATGGTGCTGTACGTGGTACTGCCAGCTGTTCCTTTTGTGGTGACCCTACAGATGCAACAAATGGTTTTCCGGGTTCTGCCGGCTTTGGGCCTGGAGGCGGAATTGGCGGCAATGGTGGAGCTAAAGTGGTGGTGTGCATATACCCCATCTCCTGTAAGAGAACTCCCGTTAATGACGGCCAGCCTGGAGTGTCTGGAACAGATGGGCTGCCAGGCGTAGCAGGAAGCGATGGGGTTGGCTTCTATGCTGGGGGTTTTTATTTCCCTGGCAACGGAACGCCAGGAAGCCCAGCCACACACGCCTCAGGTGGTGGTGGTGGTGGTGGTGGTGGATCGCTAGGTGGAATTCCATTTGACTGCCTGTTCGGACTACCTCCCAACTGGAACGGAGCTGGCGCTGGCGGCGGTGGCGGCGGAGAAGGTGGAGAGGGTGCTCTTGGCGGAACTGGCGGAACCGGTGGTGGTGGCTCATTTGCCGTATATCTTGACAATAATGGTGCAGGTGGAGTAATAACAGATTGTCAGTTAACCCCAGGCAACACGGGTCTCGGAGGCCTCGGCGGGCAGGGTGGTACTGGTGGAGCTGGAGGCATAGGGGGATTGGGCGGCGGATTGACGAATTGCAATATTGGTGCTGGAGGCAGCGGTGGAAATGGTGGCGGCGGGGGAGATGGTGGTACTGGCGGCAAGGGTTCTGATGGGGTTGAATTTGCACTCTATGAAGACCCAGCAGGTATTCAAGTCAGCCTAATGAATATCAACAGTTTACAGCAACCCGTTGTTTCCGTAGATTTTTCCGGCTGCACTGAAATGCCGGTTGAATTCTCAACCACCGCTTCAGGTACTTCTCAGTGGTTCTTTGGCGCAGGATCAACGCCTTCATCTGACATTAACAACCCTGCAATTGCCAGCTACACCACAACTGGCAGAAAAACATTTACACTGGTTAACAATGGAATACCTTATACATACACTGACTTTATCGACATTAGTGGCAGCGGCACAGGCTTGAATCCCTCCATTAGTATTTTTACTTCTGATACGATCTGCATCGGGGAATATGGGTCATTTGGAAGTTCTATTACCGCATCCAACTATATCTGGGTTGTTGAACAAGATACGGGCTGGGATACCATTGCTGGCCCTGGCTTTTTCTCCATGGTGGACACCTTTAACACCACAGGCACGTACATGGTAATTCTCATTACAGAGAGTGCATGCTGTGGCAGATCATTCCCCGACACCACATACATCAGTGTCAAGCCTATCATTACTCCTTCAATCAGCATCCAATCCAGCGATACAACCAACACGGTGTGTTCAGGCACCAATCTCACCTTCAGTGCGAGCTCAGCTAATGTAACGCAGCCTTTTTATCAGTGGTATGTAAATGGTTCGCCCGTAGGGCTCAACAGTCCAGTGTACTCATCTTCAGCCCTGTCTAATGGCGACTCCATTTCTTGTACGGTCATGACAACCACAGGTTGTTCCATTGGGCTTATGGACACTTCCAACACTATAACCGTAACCGTGGTTGCCTTCCCCATTGTTACCTGTACCGCAGACACGTTTATTACAGGTCAGCCGACCTATTTTGGTGCTGTAGTTACATCTGGGGGCATAGCTCCCTATACCTATACCTGGGATTTCGGTGACCAGACTATGGGTAATGGAAGTTCTGTGGCGCATATTTATACGGATCCTGGAGTTTATGATGTTCAGGTCAATGTGGTCGATGCAAACGGTTGCCCCGGCTCCTGCGATACAGTGGTAGCCATTTTCAGTACCCTTTATTCCCAATTTTCGTCTACACCCTACAATGGATGTGCGCCTTTAGATGTGCAGTTCTTCAACGAAAGCTCCAATGCTATAACTTATCTGTGGGAGTTTGGAGATGGCAGCACTTCGGTGCTTGAAAACCCATCTTACACCTATACCAATCCAGGCACCTACACTGTTACGCTGAATGCGTATAGCTCATCAGGAACAGACAGCTCCGTATTTAGCAACCAGGTCATGGTGCTGCCAAGTCCGGTAGCCAACTTCCAGGCCTACCCCCAGGTAATCACGAATCCAAGCGACACTGTTTTCTTCGCCGATAATTCCTGGAATGCATGGACCTGGGAGTGGTACTTCGGTGATCCTGCTTCGGGAAGCAACTACTCCACAGTTCAGAACCCTTGGCACTACTATGCCGGTAATGGAACCTACACAGTAACCCTTGTTGTAACGAACGCACTGGGCTGTACCGATAGCCTTACAAAGCCCAATTACATAGTTGTTGGGATAGACACCGGTTTTGGAGGTGTTGGCATCTACGAGCCAGAGAACTTGAGCTCATTTATCATCTACCCAAATCCTGTTACAACAAACCTGAACGTAGAGATGTTCAGCAAGGAAGGTGGGTACATGTATATAGGAATAAGAAATTATCAGGGACAATTGGTGAATCACTTTGAGCGCATTACCTATGGCCCCGGACAAACTATAAAGCAGATCAACCTAGGTGATTTTGATCTGAGTGAAGGAATGTACTACCTGGATTTAAAGAATGATGGCTATCACACTTACAAGAAATTTATTTATATCAGATAACATTATAGCCTGGCGTGGCTGAAGCAAATAATGTCGGTGAAGAACAACAATATCATAGCAATCAATTTACAGAAAACGCTGGTCATGGCGGCAATGCTTGTAGTGCCGTTTACAAGTTCAGGACAGGAGTGCAATGTCATTTATGTTACCCCAGGCGGAGCAGGAAGTGGCGCTGCCGGCACGAAAGCAAATCCGGCCAGCCTTACTTATGGCCTTTCCCTGGCTACCCCCGCGGACAATCAGCTATGGTTGTCAACGGGAAATTATTTTATTTCCACCACCCTGAATATGATAAGCGGCGTAACTGTTGAAGGAGGGTTTGATTCCGGAACCTGGATTAAGTCGAACTATCCAGCTACAGTTATTTACAGAGACAATTCCAATATCCTCCTAGGCCCGGGACGATTGGTGGGTATAGAGTGTGTGGGAATTACGAATTTCCGACTCCATGATTTCACGATAATTGTAGACGACGCAGTAGGTGACGGTGTATCCACTTACGGTATCCATGTCGACACGTGCTCCAACTACTCAGTCACAAGGGTAAAAGTGTATGCGGGCAATGGCACTGATGGATTGAATGGAGCTGCCGGGCCTAACGGACTCAATGGGGCCAATGGAGCGAATGGTCAGCAAGGAGATGGAGATGGTAGCTGCTGTACTGCGGGCGGAGTAGGAGGTTCTGGTTCTTTCCCTGGCAGTTTTGCCGGTGGGACTGGTGGAGATGGTGGCGCAAGAGGAAGTGGAACATCGGCCTGTTTTGGTAGTGGAAACGATGCACCTGACGGCATAATTGGCGCCAACGGCTCAGGCCCTGCACCAGGTGTTGGAGGTGCAGGCGGGGCAGGATCTTGTCCCAATGTCTGTATCTCATTTGGCTGTGATGCGGGTCCGGGAAATGCTGGATTTGACGGGACAGCTGGTGGGAATGGAGCCAACGGAACAGCAGGATTGGTAGGTGCTCCCGGCTTCGGAAATTATTACATCAATGGTGACGGTAATCCCGGCGTCTACGGAGTGCATGGCTCCGGTGGGGGCGGTGGCGGTGGCGGCGGCTCACAAGGCTGCTTATGGTCTCTTTTTGGCAACTACAACGGCTCTGGTGCTGGTGGAGGCGGGGGCGGCGAAGGTGGACAGGGCGGCTATGGTGCAATCGGTGGAACCGGTGGTGGTGGATCATTTGGCATTTACATTTTCAACAGCCAGGCAGGGGGCGAGGTAAAAGACTGTAAGTTAAATTCTGCACTGCAAGGGCTCGGAGGATTGGGCGGGGCCCCAGGTGGAGTAGGGGGGTTCGGAGGAAATGGGGGTGCCGGTATATCTTCTGACTGTGATCTCGGAGACCCCGGAGATGGTGGCAGCGGTGGTGATGGAGGCCTCGGAGGTGACGGCGGCAACGGATCACCCGGTGTGAGCTTCCCCATGTATGAAGATCCGGGCGGAATTGCCGCTGCAACATCTGATATGAGCAGCCCTGTTGAGCCACAAATTTTCGTGAAAAATACGGGTTGCACTTACTCCGACATTGAATTTACAACAAGCGCCAACGGAATCATCACCTGGTACTTTGATGGAGGCAGTCAACCCCTGAGTGTAGTAGGAGATTCTGCGATCATCCAGTACACCACCATGGGCCGACATACAATAACTTTGGTTATTGATGGTGTGCCTTATATTTTCACTGATTTCGTGGGCATATTCTCTGATGGTTCAGATTATATCCCTACAGTGAATGGCGATTCTATTCTTTGCCCTTCAGCAACCGGCAACTACGCTCCTACTTTCCCCACTGTATTCACCCCTACATTTTATGACTGGGTAGTATACGATGATGTTCCAGTAGGGTATTCCGGAGCAGCTACATCATCAATTTCTCATGCCTTTGCAGATACCGGAACCTATGAGATCACCTTGCAGACCACCTCTGTTTGCTGTGGCCGATCAAAAATAGACACTTTCCTGGTTGAAGTTGTGCCCGTATTGGACCCTGTGGTATTTGTCTCGGTTACTTCAGCAGTAATTTGCGAAGGTGAATCAACCGTTTTTGGAGCAGTGCCTATAAATGGGGGGGATTCACCATCCTATCAATGGCAAGTGAATAGCATTCCCGTAGGGAGTGACACCAACGTATTTGCCACCTCTAGCCTCAGCGATGGAGATGTAATCACCTGTATTATGACCACCTCCTATCCTTGTCCAAGCACACCCTTTATCACTTCTGTACCAATAACAATTATCGTGAACCCGCTCCCGGTAGTAGCATGCACAGCCACTTTACTGTATTTGGGTGCAAATACCAGTTTTTCCAGTATCGTGGCTACCGGAACCCAACCGTTTACCTATGATTGGGACTTTGGCGATGGCGGAATAGATACGGGAGCAACAGCGACACATCTTTATGGGGGCACCGGCACATACAACTACTCGGTAACCGTAACCGATTCCAACGGCTGTGTCGGCACGTGCAATAACACCCTTGACATTATCATCGCCCCCTTCGTGGCGGCAGATTTCACCAACGTTATCCTAAGTGTATGTGACAGTGCTAATGTAGATTTCACGGATGAAAGTATTGGCAGTCCGACATCCTGGTGGTGGGATTTTGGCGATGCCACTTACTCAACCCAACAAAACCCAAGTCATACTTATATCTCCGCGGGAACATACAATGTCACCCTGGCGGCTACAAACGGTGTGTATACGGATACAATAACTTATCCTAACCTGGTAGTGGTGTACGTGTCTCCGATAGCGGCACCCACGTCCCTCATGGCCACGGGATGTGAGTCTGTAAACAGTCAATTTATCGATCAATCATATGGTGCCTCTACCTGGCTGTGGGATTTTGGCGATGCAACTACGTCTACCCTTCAAAATCCCTCTAACTCATATAATGCAATTGGCACCTACACGGTCACCCTCACCGTGTCGGATGGGCCCTGTACCGATGACTCTACAATGACTATCGAGGTTTATGACAGTCCAACTGCAGCTTATGTAAGAGACTCGGCCTGCGCTACCGATACCATACACTATACTGACCTGTCAATAGTTGCGTTGGGACCTAGTTTTATAGAATATTGGGACTGGGACTTCGGGGATGAAAGCGGCCTTGTTACGGACACAAATCCGGATTATGCCTATCCAAATGCCGGGGTTTACACAACAACTCTAATCGTGACAACCAATTTCGGATGTACGGATACGATCCAGGGTACAGTAACAATCTATCCCAAGCCAGTGGCAGATTTTATTTTCAGCCCTGATAGCGGAACCATTCTCAATCCGTTTATGAGTTTCTTTGACCTAACGGTCAGTGACAACATCGCAACGTGGTATTGGGATTTTGGCGACAGTGCTTCATCTCTTTTAGCCAATCCGGTACACGAATACGTAGATACAGGTACTTACGGAGTTGTGCTCGCAGTAGAAGACACAAATCAATGCAGGGACACGACTTTTGGTGAAGTTGAAATTTTACCAGACTATATCTTTTTTGTCCCCAACACTTTCACCCCTAACGGTGATGGTTTTAACGAGACGTTCCTGCCTCAAGGAAAGGGCATCAGTAAAAAAGGCTACCAGTTCTACATCTTCAATCGCTGGGGTGATGTTATTTGGGAGACCACAGACTTCAATGTTCCCTGGGAAGGGGACGGAAACAAGGGGAACAAGCTGGCTCAAACTGATGTATATGTGTGGTTGATCCTCAGCAAGGACCTCACGGGAGTTCAGCACCACTATACCGGGCACGTAACCCTGTTCAGATAAGTTTCATGTTCATGGCAGAAGAACAAGAATATTCCACATTTAAAGAATTCTATCCATATTACCTCGATGAGCACAAGAAGGCAGGCACCAGGATCACCCACTTTATTGGCACTACTGGATTCTTCGCCTTTGTGGCTCTGGCCATTGTGGGCCAAAACCCATATTGCCTGATTCCAGCTGTTGTGTTTCCCTATGCCTGGGCCTGGGTTGGGCATTTTTTCATCGAGGGGAACAGGCCGGCCACGTTCAAGTATCCCTGGATGTCACTAAAGGGAGACTTCAAGCTTTATTTCCAGATTCTCGCAGGTAAAGAGGGCTTTAAGGGCAAGTAGCGAGTCCTAATAGTGGATAAGCCTCCTGGTATAAGTTCTGCTTACACCTTGTACCCTTACCATGTAAACGCCTCTTGCAAGACAACTGAGGTCAATCTCGATCGGTGAATTTACATCGGTAACTTGTGCACTCCACAATTCCCTGCCCATCACGCCCAGCAAAGAGACGTGTTTTGCATCAATTTCTACAGCGCTGACCCTCACCATGTTGCCAGCCGGATTGGGGAGTAGAAATATTCCAACTTCATCAGCCCCCTTACTGTCCTGAATAGCTATTGGAATACAACCAGTAGTTGTGAAAGTATAGCCAGTTGTAAAGTCACTTGAAGATGTATCACAAACCGTTGCAACCTGAAATTCATAAGTTGTGCATGGCGCCATCCCAACTAAATTATATGTGAGGTTTGTGGTGCTTGCCGTTGTCCAAATAGTATCTCCTGCTACAGCATAACGAATATTGAATGAGCTGTCAGCCAAGGTCTCCCACGTCATTACAGCACCTGCACTTGTAATGAACGTTGCATCTAGCGAGTAGGGTGGCGAACAAGCCAAGACGCTACAGTTAGCCAACACCTCCATGGCGCTGTTATAAAGATTCAGCCTTCCATCCGTAACTGTTATGTCCGTTAGGCTGCTTATAACATCGACTCCATCAAAGATATATTGACGCACAGCCAGCGCTGCTACATCAGGGCTAGTCATCGCCATTGTCGCCAGTGATGCACAAGGGACAGCGTACATTAGCCCTATCGCACCCGCAACGTGAGGCGTAGCCATAGAGGTGCCCGTATATTGATCTGAATAATTGTTGCCGGGAATTGTAGAATTGATATCTGTTCCTGGAGCACCCAGATCAATGGTAGTAAGTCCATATGCCGCGCCATTGTTCTTTTGGTCATCCTTATCGGTATTGGTAACAGAGATCATATAAGGACTTGGGCAGGCAGTAGGAATATCATTTGTTTGATCTACATCCGCATTTACATTCATCGTCGCTCCACAGCTCAAGATACCCACCGTTCCCAACGTGTCATAAAAGCCACACCATATAGGGTACTGGGCGGGGTCCCCATTGTTCACCCCAAATGACGAATTAGTCGATACCACAAATGCGCCGGAGTCACCGTTGGTCTCATTGTATATGGCCCGCTGTTCATACACATAGCCATATGCTTCAACCACGGTGGACTCATTCCCTGATGAGCCTGCAACCGGCATTACCTCGACGTTCCAGTTCACCCCGGTAACACCAATTCCATTGTCTCCAATAGCGCCCACTGTACCGGCAACATGGGTTCCATGTGCATCTGACGGGATTGTTCCGTCACTGTCATAGGCATCCCAGCCGTCATAATCATCGATGTAGCCATTGTCATCATCATCTATCCCATTTCCAGGTATCTCATTGTGGTTTTTCCAAAAATTCAAATCTTCATGGTTGAGATCGAAGCCCCCATCAATTACCGCCACCACGATCGTATCTCCCAAAGCAGTAATGCCCCCCGTTGTAATGTCCCAAGCCTCCGGTGCATCAATATCCGCATCATTATTGCCTCCTGTTTGGCCAGTATTGTCCATGCCCCACATGGTATTGAAAAGCGGGTCATTGGGTACTGTCACTCTGCGAGTAATCAAGTGGTTTTTCTGAGCGGCAACCACTGCAACATTTCTGTTGGAAAACCCAATAACCATCAGCACATCCAACTGGTCTTC
>DTRK01000034.1:0-8032 GCA_012965955.1 Flavobacteriales bacterium | reverse complement strand
GCGAGACACTTTTTCACAACAACAGCATTCTCCGCACCTAGGTCTCTATTGAGCCTGTTCAATACCTGCTCAATGTTCTTTCCGTGATTCAACTGGATTATCACCTCTCCCTTTACATAGTCCGCCACTTGAGAGTAGGCGCCAAATCCAATTGCGGTAATCACCAAAAATACAACCAGTAGTCTTCTCATATCCTCTTTTATTTTCGCCCGTCTCTAATCTCAACTTCTTTATGGTTGAGCTGAACATTGACTATATCCATGTCCTTTTTAAGATTCTTGATTATTTCTTCCGTCATTTCATCATTTGACGACATCACGCTGACCAGCCAGGTTCCCATTCTTGCAGATAGCACCTTCTTGGATCTTAAGCCTACATCATTATGTGCCAGGCATACAGCAGATATGTCTGCTGATTTCCTTGCCTGTAGAATTAGCTCAACTTCCTTCTTTTTCATATTGTCCCTAGCCGTTTTCTCACCTCCCTTGCAAGCTGGCAGGGCCAGAAATAAAACAAGAAGGAAACCCAAATTTCTCACGCAATCCTGATTTGGTTGTAGTCAGATTCTGAGACTGAAGCTGAGGCACGATCTGAGATAAAAACAAAATTAACAATTACTGGTTACTTTTGTTAAATGCCTGCATTTGATCATCTTAGGTCGAAAACAAAAGCGCTGCCAAATAAGCCTGGGGTTTATCAATATTTCGATGCCGACAAAACAGTAATCTATGTAGGGAAAGCCAAAAACCTTAAAAAGAGGGTTGCCTCCTACTTTACAAGACAGAAATATGAGAGCGGAAAGACAGCAGTACTGGTTCGGAAGATCCGTGACCTCAAGGTTATTGTAGTAGAAACTGAGTGGGATGCATTGTTATTGGAAAATTCCCTGATCAAAAAGCTGCAACCCAGATACAATGTACAATTAAGAGACGATAAGACGTTCCCCTGGATCTGCATTAAAAAAGAGCGTTTCCCCAGAGTATTTCCCACCAGGACGGTTCTAAATGATGGCTCTAGGTACTACGGGCCCTATGCCTCCGTAAGGATGATGAATGCGGTTCTTGATTTGATAGGCCAACTCTATCCTTTGAGAAACTGCAACTACAACCTATCTGAGAAGAATATAAAGGCTAAGAAATTCAAGGTTTGTCTTGAATACCACCTGGGGAATTGTCTCGGGCCATGTGAAGGACATCAGACTGATGCCGATTACGATTTACAGATCGCACAAATCCGAGATATCATTAAGGGAAATATTGGCTCTCTTATGAGGCATTTTAAAAGCTTGATGAAGCAACATGCAGAAGAATACCAGTATGAAAAAGCCCAGCTGATCAAGGAAAAGATTGACCTCCTGGCTAAATACAAGGCAAAATCAGTGATTGTGAACCCTCGAATCGACAAAACCGATGTTTTCTCAATAATATCCGATGAAAAGGCGGGGTATGTGAATTACTTAAAGATTGCCCAAGGTGCTATAGTGCAGTCTCATACCTTAGAACTCAAGAAAAAAATTGAAGAGAACGATGGGGATTTACTTGCATTGGCTATTGGCAATTTAATGGAGCGCTTCAAGAGTGATGCCAAGGAGATAATTATCCCATTCAAAATGAGCATTGTTGATTCTATCGGCAAGGAAAATCTTCATTTCCTAATTCCGCAGAGGGGGGACAAGAAAAAGTTGCTGGAGTTATCTGAGAGAAATGCCAGGCACTACCAAATGAACAAGAATAAGGTGGTTCATGAGCAAGCGCAAGCATCAAGGCTTACCCGCCCCCTTGAACAAATTAAAAAGGACCTGAGGCTTAAAGTACTGCCCACACACATTGAATGCTTTGACAACTCCAATATTCAAGGTGCATTCCCCGTGGCAGCAATGGTGGTATTTAAAAATGGGAAGCCCAGCAAGAAGGAGTATCGCCACTACAATATTAAAACCGTAGAGGGGCCCGATGATTATGCCTCCATGGAAGAAGTAGTGTTGAGGCGCTACCAGCTTTTGTTAAAGGTGAAAGCCCCCTTGCCTCAGTTGATTGTGATTGACGGGGGAAAGGGGCAGTTGAGCGCAGCCCGCAGAAGCCTTAAGCAGCTGAAACTCACCGGGACAATCAGCATCATAGGAATCGCCAAAAGGCTGGAAGAAATATATTTTCCCAATGACCCTGTCCCTCTTCATCTAAACAAACGATCAGAATCATTGAAGATAATACAACAGCTGAGAAATGAAGCTCACCGCTTCGCAATCACACACCACAGAAACAAAAGAGTCAAAGAAACGATAGGCAGCGAGTTGTTGAATATTAAAGGGGTTGGTTCGTCAACCACAGGGGCGCTTCTAAAGCACTTCCGTTCAGTGAAAAAGATTCGCGAAGCAAATCAAGAAGAAATCAGCAAGATCATTGGCAAGACAAAGGGTGCTGCAGTATTCAACTATTTAAAAAGTCACTAAAATCAGCATTTGACACTCAGATATCTATTCTGCTTGCTCTCGACCTTATACGGTTTCAGCCTCCTCGCACAGGAGTGGAAGCGTGAAATAGGACATGTTGATATCACCCCTGTCTCATTTAATGGAAAATCATCCAACTACTGCCCTGTTTACTATGGCGATCGATTACTATTCACTTCTACAAGAGGCAACAAAGAGTTTTTTCAAAGAAGAGACCCTGTTACGGATCAATCCCTCTCGCTTTTGTTTAGTGTTGCCAAAACAGATTCCTCCAATTGGGGAGAGGTGAAGGCGGTAGGTGGAGATTTGAGCCGCTATATTCACTATGGGCCTGCTTGCCTGAACGCTCAACAGGATAAGATCTATTTTACCAGAAACAATGACGACACTAAAATTGTGGAACTGACTAACAATCTCGGTATTTATATTGCGGACTTCAAAGATGGTGTGATAGGCAGCACGCAGGCCTTTGAGCACAATCACGCCAAATTTGATTTTGGCCAGCCCAGCGTGACCCATGATGGAAACAAATTGTATTTCGTAGCGAATAATCCTTCCGGCTTTGGGGGAACAGATCTCTACGTCTCTAATTTAGTTGAAGGTAGGTGGTCAGCTCCAACCAATTTAGGCAAGCACATAAACACCAAGAGAAACGAGCTTTTCCCTTATAGTCATGCTAATGGCAAACTATACTTCTCTTCTGATGGGAGAGCAGGGACTAGAGGGCTGGACCTTTTCTATACAGAGGAAGTCAACGGACAGCTCATAGAACCTGTTGCTCTTCACGACTCATTCAACTCTGAGGCAGATGACTTCGGAATTGTAATGGACAGTAGCGGATTGCACGGATACTTCTCATCAAACAGGGTTACGGAAAACGACACAGACCAAATATTTGAATTCCAAATACATCAGTACTGGCCGAAGTTTGAGAATTGTACCGACCTTTCCAGGCAGCAGTACTGTTATCACTTCCACGAAAAGAGCCTGAAGAAAAGAGAATCCATGTTATTTGTGTACGAGTGGGACTTTGGCGATGGACATAAGGTCAGAAGCCTTGCTGCCGATCATTGCTTTGCAGGTCCGGGAACTTACCAGATTCAGTTAAATGTAATCGACACTATATCTGGTACTGAGACAAAAAATGTCGCACATTACGATCTCCAAGTAGAAAACCCCCAAGCAGTGATAATTACTGCTCCCAACACGGTAAAAGTAGGCCAGCCATTCAATATGCATGGCCACGCAACAGCTATCAATGGGTTCGTGCCAAAAAGATACTATTGGAACCTTGGCGGAGTTGAACGGATTCGGGGTGATGCAAGCGGCATCACTTTTGAGCGAGAGGGAGACGTAATTATTGAGCTGGGTATTCTGGGCCTGAACAAAAAAGGGAAGGAACGCAAGTACTGTTCTACAAAGACCATATCCGTTATTAAATAAATGCAGAAGTTGAAATATCCATACTGCCACGTGAAGACAATTTGTTGTTGCTTATTGACGGTCCTGATCCCTCTAGGTGCGAAGACTCAGCCAATACCAACCGTTGAGGAGAACATTCCTTTTCTGGTCACCTTCAGCAGTGATAGCGAGGTCTCGTGGGGCGACGATGACTTCTCGCAAGTATTCTTTTTTGTTATTCCTGAGGACAAGAAAAGCCCTGTATACATACGGGTGTTTGACCCTGATGTGGGAGGGCAACATGACGAAGACAGAACTGGATTCAGTTCATCTACTAAATTCTCTGTTTATGGTGGGCGTGGGTGTATTTCGGCAAAGGAGGCAACCAGCATAGAACCACTAGAGGGATACAAGACCGGAAACCTATTGGACTCCAAAGTGTTTGGAGAAGACACAGAATATGATAATCGCTGGTACACGTTCGGTCCATTTAACCCCATGGAGGGAGAGTTGATGCAAGAATACGGCGGATACATCCTGAAGATTGTTGCAGAAGGGCTCAAGGGAGATGACGGAAACCTATACCGGTATTTTCTCAGCACCAAAGCTGATGATAACCAACCGGTAGAGGGGGGCAATGCCTTCACTTTTGAATATACCTTTCGACTCTCAAACGATCAGGCACAAATTTCTCATCTATACCCATATGTGAACGACAGGGTTGTTTCTGTCAAGTTCAGTAATTTTGACTGGGACGATGACGGATATATCAAAGTAGTGTCTGTAGCAAGAAGGGGCGATTTTGCCAAAATATCAAAAGAGAATGAATGGGCCAATTCAACACACGCTATATCAGAATCAGAAAAAAGCACATCCCTGGATGTGCAATTCATAAAGAAGAAATCAAAACTGGTTAAGAACAACAATGTTGTTCTCTATATCACCAATCAATACGGGGAATTTCTACCGTTCTACACTGCCCCTATAGGAGGAATTCCAAAGTTTAAATACTCTATCGGGGTGCAGAAGAAGTAGCCTTGCTTTCGCCTACCACATTATACTGGCCAGGTTTTTCATTGCAGCTTCCGGTGACGCATTATTGTAAAGAATCTCATATACCGCATCTGTAATGGGCATGTCCACATTGTGCTTCTTATTGACCTCAGATACACATTTAACTGCATAGTACCCTTCGGCTATCATATTCATCTTTTCCTGAGCACCCTTTACTGAGCTCCCTTCGCCTATCAGATTCCCAAATGTTCTATTGCGGCTGAACCTGGAATAGGCCGTCACCAATAAATCGCCAAGATACGCGGAGCTTTTAATATCCCGGGATATCGGGTGTACCGAATCAACAAAGCGCTTGATTTCCTTAATGCCATTTGAGATGAGCACTGCCTGAAAATTATCCCCATAGCCCAATCCAATGCAGATACCGTTAGCTACAGCCATAATATTTTTCAGAACCGCGGCGTACTCAGTTCCAAATATATCGTCCGAAACCCTCACATTAATGTAGTCGCAAGACAATTTGCTTGCAACAATTTCCGCTTTGCTCTCATCCTGACATGCAACAGTTAAATAGGAGAGTTTTTCAAGGGCCACTTCCTCCGCATGGCATGGACCTGTAATGACACCTATGTCGTTGAATTCCAGGCCATATTGATTGTGCAGAAATTCGCCAATTATGGTGTTGTTCTCTGGCACAATGCCCTTGATGGCTGAGAAAACCTGTTTCCCTTTGAAGGCATCTTTAGGGATGTCACTTAACGCTGCCTTCAAAAATGCAGAAGGAACAGCTAGAATAATTACCTGATACTTTTCTACTATCTCAGCGATGTCCGAGTTAAGGTCCAGTTTCGCGGTATCCAGCTCTACGGAGCTCAAATATTTCGGATTAATCCCTTCTTTCTGAATGTGGGAAACCTGATCAGCATCCCGCATCCACCAACCGATACTATCAAGATTATTGGCAAGCATCTTGACAATGGCTGTTGCCCAGCTTCCACCGCCAATTACAGCCACTCTTATTTCAGGCATTATTTGCAAGTGTTTTGCGGTTTATGTCCAATCTGCGGAAGCTTGGAATAAAATTTAGCATCGTTCTGATATTCAACACTACTTAAAAACACCCTTATTGCACAGTCAATTTTCCTGTAGCAATGATTTCTTCGTTGGACCTAATGTTGTAGAAATACAGTCCCTGGGGTAATTCATTTCTTTCAATCAGGATGTTTATAGGCCCAGCACTCTCAGGAAAAAATTGTGTGCGCTGCACCTCCTTACCGAGCAGATCAATCAAATCTACATAAACAGTATTCCTTGAATCAACTTCTAGGGTCAGCGTGGTTTGTTCAGTAAATGGGTTTGGGGCAACACTGACAAGATGTGAAGATGCTTCAGATTTATGTTCTATTGAAGAAGCGCCACCCATATCCTTTATCAAATAAACGTCTGAGTAAAATGTGCCAGGCTGAATATAGTATCCCGCTGCAAGAAATCCACCATCAGATGCTTGAACAACATCGTAGCCACGATCATCATAAATACTTCCATAAGTATTCTGCCATTCCACGTCTCCTGTACTATTTGTTTTTACGATATATAGATCGTCGTCATCACTAATATACGTGTAGGTTGAACCTACAAGTACGTAACCTCCATCGGAAGATTGTATCACTGCCTGAGCATTTTCATAATCCGGGAATCCATATGTCTTGGCCCACTGTGAGACTCCATTGGCATCTACTTTTACGAGATACATATCATAATCCCCTGCTCCTATATCATTTGTGAAACCCAGTAAGATGAATCCACCATCAGAAGTCTCTTTCATATCCATTCCATACTCTCCATCCGGATACTCTTGTGACCAGATTGAATCACCATTGGCATCCGTTTTCATCAAATACATGGTATTGCTCCGGTATCCGAAAACCATATAGTCGCCTGTACTTGTTTCGATTACAGCTTCACCTTCACCGTAACTGCTAGCCTGAAATGTTTTCGTCCAGATAGTGTCCCCACTGGCATTGGTCTTAATCAATAATATATGAGCACCACCGGGCACAGAAACACTACCCGTAATAATATACCCACCATCTTGGGTTTGTTTTAACGCATAACCAATCTCATCGTCAGATCCACCGTAGGTTTGTTGCCATTCAAGATTTCCATTTGCATCAGTCTTTACCAAATAAACGTCTTCATCATCCAAGGTCCCGGTGTCCCATGTTCTACCCACCATTGCATACCCACCGTCAGCCGTTTTTACGACATCCGTGAATTCGTCATACCCCATCAAGCCAAACTTTTTAGTCCAAAGCGTATCTCCAGAGCTGGTAGTTTTAACCAAGTAGGCATCTCTCCAGCCAGAAGAAATTGACTCAGTGAAACCTGCAATCATTACGGTACCATCACTATTTAGATACATCGCATAACCCTCCTCATCTTCCCAATTTTCACCTATAGTATTGGTAAAGGCACCTTGCCCTAAAGCATTTGTTATTGTTAAGGCCCAAAGCAGGACAATAGGAATGTGCAGTTTTTTCATAACGTTGAATATTTCTTTAATGCAAGAAACGAAATATTATATCTCCTGCCAATTGAACTATAAGCCTAGCCATGCAGAGATCCATGTTACTTAGGCCGCATCTGCGGGAAGAAGATCACGTCCTGGATTGATTTCGAATTGGTCATGATCATTACCAGGCGATCGATGCCAATACCCAACCCCGCAGTTGGCGGCATGCCGTATTCTATGGCCTGTAAAAAGGCTTCATCCAATACCATCGCCTCCTCATCGCCTCTCTTGCCAAGTGCTATCTGCTCCTCAAAACGTTCGCGCTGATCAATCGGATCGTTGAGTTCAGAGAAAGCATTGCAAAGCTCTTTACCATTACATATACCCTCAAAGCGTTCTGCCAATCCCTCAGATGTTCTGTGCTTTTTGGCAAGTGGTGACATTTCAATCGGGTAATCTGTGATGAATGTTGGTTGAATCAATTTGGGTTCGGTCGTTTCGCCAAATATTTCGTCAATCAATTTCCCTTTACCCATTTTCTTATCTACATCAGCGCCCACTTTCCTGGCTGTTTCAAACAGTGCTTTCTCATCCATGCCTGATATGTCCACCCCCGCAAATTCTTCAATGGCCTCAAACATGGTATAGCGCTTCCA
>DTRK01000033.1 GCA_012965955.1 Flavobacteriales bacterium | reverse complement strand
AAACAATGTCTCCAACTTAATTCTCACTTGTTCGGTTTACCCCCAATTTAAGAGGTAAATAGTTGCAAGGTTAAGGCATCTTTGCCTAATTACCAACATTATTGGTATTTATTTTGTGGTGTATGGTTGATCAAATTATTCAGTTGAACTATTAGTTTTAGCGGGTTGCAAATCTTCTGACATTTTGACTACTTTTGCAGCCTTGATTCGGAGGTAAACAGAGGTAAACAAATGTTCTTTATATTTGGAATATTTGAAATAACGTCATATAATTGCACGTGATTTAGCTGAATATTTTTCTGGTTTGAGAGTAATCTGCCTGAAGATTTTATGAAAGGTGGTTGAAAAGAGAACCGCATTGCTTATTTATGAAAAGAGCATCTATAGCGCTTATTATATTGATTGGTTTGGTTGCCAGTACTTCTATCGCAGCCAGTACTGTTATTCTTGAAGGAAACTATCAGGGTAAGAATTTATTTGTTCAAAACCCTTTCGCTGGATCAGGAGTAGGCTTCTGTACATTTGAAGTAACCATTAATGATCAGGTTACAACTGACGAAATTAACTCCAGTGCTTTCGAAATTGATTTCTCGGCCTTTCAACTTGAGATTGGTGCTAAGGTGGTCGTCAAGATAAAGCACGGCGACGATTGCAAGCCAAAAGTTCTTAATCCTGAAGTACTCAAACCAAAGAGTACATTTGATATAATCTCTATGAAGATTGATGACAAAGGAGTTCTCGGCTGGAATACCAATAACGAAACTGGAAGATTGCCTTATATTATAGAGCAGTTCCGCTGGAACAAGTGGGTAAAGGTTGGAGAAGAAGAAGGAACAGGCCAAAAAGCCAACAATTCGTATACTTTTAAGATTACCCCCCATTCTGGAGAGAATAAGTTCAGGGTAAAGCAAGTAGACTATAGCAGACGGCCGCGTTACTCTTCATCCGTGAAGTTCAGGAACCCTACTATTGCACCTGTTACATTTGCACCGCAAAAAGTGAAAGACTTTATCGTGTTCTCAAACGAAACAATGTATGAGATTTACGACGCCTATGGCAACATTGTAAAAAAAGGATTCAGTGACAAGCTTGATGCTACAAACCTCAAACGAGGCACCTACTACATCAACTACGATAAGGAAATGGGTAAATTCTTAAAGAAGTAAAACCCTCTCCTTTAGTCTTTTCTTGCTTTACATCTCCCGTTATCGACATCAACCGACTACTTCTTGCTTATCATCCGACTATGCTTTACCTTGGTAAGCACAAACTTAGATGTTAAGGATTGAACATATCGGCATTGCTGTGAACAGCCTTGAAGAGGCCAATGCAAAGTATGAGAAGTTGCTGGGCAGGCCACCATACAAGACTGAATCTGTTTCGTCTGAAGGGGTCAACACTTCATTCTTTCAAATGGGTGAAAGCAAACTTGAATTGTTGGAAGCCTCGAAGGAAAACAGCCCAATCCGGCGATTCCTCGACAAGAACGGTGAAGGCATGCACCACATCGCATTTGAGGTTCAAGACATTCATGTTGAAATAGCTCGGCTGGTAGGTGAAGGGTTCGAACTAATCGGTGATGGCCCAAAAGCCGGGGCTGACAATAAGCTGGTGTGTTTCTTTCATCCACGAAGCACCAATGGGCTCCTTATAGAACTTTGCCAGGATAAACAATAGATCAGCAGAGGAGCTTTAATTCTTCATCAAATAGATCAGTTACCATCATCCCTCTCCCTAACAGGATACCTCTTATCCCAACATCCTCCGCACTTTGTACATTTCTGTTCATGTCGTCAATAAACACGGTCTCCGTTGGATTTAATCCATCCTGTTCAAGCAGTCTCCTATAGAATGCAGGTTCTGGCTTTCGCAGTCCTTCATTGTGAGAATAATACAATCCCACAAAATATTGATCTAATCCATCCAGGCCATGCTGCTCCTTGATTATTTCATGGAATCGTGCAAAGTGTAGGTCATTCGTATTGCTAAGGAGATAAAGTTGGTAATGAGGCCTCAGTGCTTCCAATAGGTCAATACTACTTTGAGGAAAGTCCAGCAACATGGCATTCCATGCATCTATAATCGATTGATCAGTTGCCTCTCCGGGAATTAACCTTTGCATGCCCTCTAAGAATTCAGGGACTTTTATCTCACCCCTCTCAAACCTGTCAAACAACATCAGCTGTCCGGTGTCCGAGAAGAGCTCTTCATGATTGTCAACACCTAATGTTTTAAATGCCTCTACTGTCAGCTCATACTCTAAATTGAAGAGTACTACGCCTAAATCAAAGACTATGTTCTTTATTTTACTTCGGTCAGGCATTCAGCTCCAATCAATTAACACCGGCAAAGGTTAAAAAATTAGTTGGCAGAAAATTAAAAATCCCGCAAAAGGGATTAATTTTGCGGCTGCCTGCAGGCAGGATTAAACAGGGCCTATAGCTCAGTTGGTTAGAGCGCCGGACTCATAATCCGTCGGTCCCAGGTTCAAGTCCTGGTGGGCCCACAGTGCCCTCTGGAGTCCCAAGTTTACGAAGGATGAAGGAGGGCATTTATTGATCCTCTTCTCCATCATCTCCCTTGCTAATTCATTTCTGTATATTCGTTGTAAACAACTATACACCAATGATCAATAGACGTAAATTTCTACTGGCAACCACTCTTGCCTCAGCCGCGTCAATGCTGAACCTAAAAAGAGCTGCAGGTAAATTTTCTGTGCAAAAAGGGAAGGGAAAGCCCATGGTCATCTCTACCTGGAATCATGGCATGCCAGCGAACGAAGCAGCATGGAAAATAATTGAAGCAGGGGGCAAGGCAATCGACGCAGTCGAAGCCGGGGTAAAAGTGCCAGAGTCCGACCCGGAGTCCAACTCCGTCGGATATGGAGGCTACCCTGATAGAGATGGTAACGTCACCCTGGACGCTTGCATAATGGATGAAACTGGAAATTGCGGGTCGGTTTCATTTTTACAACACATCGTTCATCCCATTTCTGTTGCGCGCAAAGTAATGGAAAACACCCCCCATGTGATGCTCAGCGGAGAAGGCGCTCTGAAGTTCGCACTGGATCAGGGTTTCAAAAAGGAAAACCTGTTAACTGATAAGGCAAAAGCTGCGTGGGTGAAATGGTTAGAGTCCGGTAAGTACAAACCGATGATTAACAAAGAAAACCACGACACCATAGGTCTGTTGGTAATAGATCAAAAAGGTGATATCTCCGGAGCTTGCACTACATCTGGGCTGGCCTGGAAATATTATGGAAGGGTAGGTGATTCTCCTATTATTGGGGCTGGGATGTTTGTCGACAATGAAGTTGGCGGTGCAGTGGCGACAGGTATGGGAGAAGCAGTGCTAAAAACGCTTGGGACCTTCCTGGTAGTCGAATTAATGCGAAATGGCGCTACACCACAGGAGGCATGTGAAGAGGCGGTCAAACGGATCGCCGCCAAACAGAATGCAAAGGACTTTCAAGTTGGCTACCTTGCCCTTGATAAATCTGGCAATCACGGTGCACATTGTATACATAAAGGCTTCAGTTATGCCCTTCACAATGGCGTACAAAACAAAATGCATGATGCCAGCTTTCATCTGAAGGATGAGTAGCCCTGGCGCGCAAAATTACAGCCGATCCCTGGTAGTGGTTACCTCCCTGTTCTTTTTCTGGGGGTTTATCACTGTTTTAGTTGATTCTCTAATTCCTCGGCTCAAGGAGATCTTCGAACTCACGTATTTCCAGGCGGGCCTGGTACAGTTTGCCTTCTTCATGGCGTATGGCCTGCTATCAATACCTGCAGGATTTATCCTGGCCAGGATTGGATACAAGAGAGGAATATTGCTTGGGCTTGCTACCATGGGTGTTGGCTGCCTTTTGTTCTGGCCAGCGGCAAACATGCGTGTTTTCGGTATTTTCTTGCTTGGGTACTTTGTATTGGCTGGAGGCATGACGATTTTGCAAGTAGCCGCTAATCCCTATGTTTCTGTATTAGGTGATCCAAGAAAAGCCTCCAGCAGGTTGAATCTCTCCCAGGCCTTCAATTCCCTTGGCACCACTATCGCTCCAGCAATCGGAGCCATGTTCATCTTAAGCGATAACATACTTACCTCGGATGAGATTACCAATTTAACTGCTGCCAAACAACTAAGTTACCTTGCTGCTGAGGCATCAGCAGTGCAAATACCGTTTGTTATTTTGGCCGCTTCATTATTGCTCCTGGCTGGGTTCGTGGGTATGGTCAAACTACCACAAGTTTTGAACACAGACCACGCAGGAAACTATCGCCAGGCACTCAAAAATTCTCAGTTGGTAAGAGGCGCAATTGGCATATTCGTTTATGTTGGAGCTGAAGTGGCGATTGGCAGTTATCTTGTTAACTACTTCCTGGATATGGACCTGGCAGAGGCCATAAAGAACAGTGGATTTCTCTCTCGTACTTCATCATACATTCTGAATACAAGCGACCTGAATTCAATTGACGCAAAGGGGATCGTTGGCGCTTTTGTAATTTTCTATTGGGGCGGTGCAATGGTGGGCCGTTTCGTTGGAGCTTATCTCACCAGTGTCATACCCCCTGCAAAAGTGCTGAGTGGATTTGCCGTTGGAGCTGTATTGATGATTCTCATTTCCATGAATACCAGCGGCTTAATTGCTATGGTATCCATACTTGCTGTTGGGTTATTCAATTCGATTATGTTTCCAACCATATTCACCATTGCCATTGAAGGACTAGGTGATCTTAAGCCACAAGGTTCGGGAATCCTCTGTACGGCCATTGCCGGCGGGGCATTTATTCCGCCTCTTTATGGTTACTTCACAGATATGGCCGGATTCAAAATGGCTTTTGTGCTGTTGTTGATTTGCTATGGATACATTCTATTTTACGCCTGGGGGTCTAAAAGGGCCAAGTCCTAAAACAATGAAATGCTAATGTTCAATTCAAAATCGACATCAATCAGGAGATTGCTCCTTGGCCTTTCTGTTTTCGCAGCAATTTCATTGTCACATTCTTGTAAACCTGATCGCAAAGACTCAGGCTTATCAGCACATGTTAATCCGTTCATTGGAACTGGAGGACATGGCCACACCTATCCCGGGGCCAGTATGCCATTTGGGATGGTGCAATTGAGTCCTGACACCCGGCTGGAAGGGTGGGACGGCTGCTCGGGTTATCACAATTCAGACAGTATCATCTATGGATTTAGTCATACACACCTCAGCGGAACGGGAGTGAGCGATTATGGGGATGTGCTATTCATGCCAATTATCGGAGAACCTTCGTTTGACAATGGGTACAACTCAGGCCC
>DTRK01000032.1:14586-17478 GCA_012965955.1 Flavobacteriales bacterium | reverse complement strand
AGGGTCAAATGCTTTCATATCCAATTATTGAAACTTCCACTTATCGTTTAGGTCGAAGCCACGTAAGAAATCTGCTACCACCATTCTTTTTTTTCCTGCGACCTGCAATTCCTCAATATTAGCGATTCCCTGCCCACATGCTATGCTTAAGCGGCTTTTCCCATCAGATGTAATAGATCCACTGGATAGATTGTGAGCTGCTGAGTCCTCGGTACAACTGAACACCTTTACACTATATACTTCTCCATCTGGAGAGACCAACTCGCTCCAGGCGGTGGGATAAGGGTTTAACCCACGTACGTGATTGTAAATGTTCCTACTGGTTCTCTGCCAATCGATTTTACAATCCTCCTTAAATATTTTGGGTGCTTGGCGAGGATTTGGAACATCACTTAACAATTGTTCCTGATCAGTAGACTCAAATGAATCCGCTTCGATGGCTTCTAATGTCTTAACGAGCAGCGTTCCACCTTTAGCCATCATGTCATCGTGAAGCTGTCCTGCCGACCAATGATTGGGAATCTGAACTTTCTCTTGTAGTATGACCCGCCCGGTATCAATTTCCTTTTCTATAAAGAAGGTGCTCAGCCCTGTTTCGGAATCCCCATTAATTACAGCCCAATTGATTGGTGCTGCTCCCCTGTAGTCTGGCAGTAAGGAAGCATGTAAGTTGATGGTACCCTTTTCAGGCATATTCCATACAGATTCAGGTAGCATTCTGAAAGCCACTACTACTTGTATATCTGCATCTAAAGCGGCTAACCCTTCCTGGAAACCGGAATCTTTCAGGTTTGAAGGCTGCAGGATGTTCAAACCTTTGTCTTCAGCATATTTCTTAATGGCCGACTCATGTAGGTGCTGTCCTCTCCCAGACGCTTTGTCAGGAGAGGTAATAACACCTACCACATTATAGTCGTGCTCGATGATTGAATCTAACGAAGCCACAGCAAACTCCGGTGTTCCCATAAACACGATACGCATTGCAGAACTCATTTTTTTAATAATTGACTTGTAATCTACAAACATATTGATTTAAGGCTGAAAAATAATGTGCTCCGGAATACTGAGTAAAAACCTTCATATTTTGTAACTTAGATCAATGAACGCAAAAGCGACCAACACTGCTCAGCTCGTTGAGTTTTTAAGGACAGAACTGAGTCCGTATTATCCAGAAAAAGAAGGCAATGCCATAATCTTCAGACTCTTTGAAGGTATATTGAGCTATGAGCAGACGGATATCGTGCTTAATGCGGAGAGTACCGTCAGTAAGGCGGACCAGGAGAAGTTTGAAAATGCGGTACAACTTCTAAAGAAGAAAACCCCTGTGCAGTATATTCTTGGCTATACTGATTTTTACAATGTGAGAATCAATGTGGACAAGAGAGCCCTTATACCCCGACCGGAGACGGAAGAGTTAGTGGATTGGATTGTTAAGGAAAGTGGAGACCAGGCGCTAAGGATTTTAGATGTTGGGACTGGTAGTGGCTGCATTGCTATTGCATTAAAGAAACACCTTCAAAACGCGCAAGTGATGGGGGTAGATGTATCAGATGACTGTATTGACCTTGCAAAGGAGAATGCAGAAGCCAATCAGGTGGATGTCAACTTTAGGGTTCAGGATATTGTGGATAGGGACGGTTCCGCTAAACTGGTTCAACCAGAAACTCTTGATATTATAGTAAGTAATCCACCTTATATTCAATACAAGGATAGATATCAGATGGATGAGAATATATTGAGTTATGAGCCGGCTAAGGCCCTATTTGTTGACGATGAGAATCCTTTGTTGTTTTATAAGCTGATCAGCTTATTGGGAAGTGTTGCTTTAAAGAAGGATGGACAGCTGTACTTTGAGATTAATGAGAAGTACGGAGATGAAGTTGTAGATGTACTAAAGAAAGCCGGGTATGTTGACGTTGAACAGCGTAAGGACATCCATGACAGGAATCGCTTTGTCAGAGGCATAAAGGAATAGAGGAATTACTACATTCGCCGAATGGATTCAGAAACAGCAAAAAAGCGTATAGCCCAACTCTCGGTAGAGCTCAACGATCACAACCATCGCTACTATCTGCTTTCTGATCCTTCAATTGATGATTTTGAATTTGACCAGCTTCTAAAAGAATTACAATTGTTGGAATCGGAATTCCCTTTATTGGCAGACCCCAACTCGCCGACGAAACGTGTAGGAGGAACTGTGGCAAATCCCTTCGCTACTGTCAAGCACAGGTATCCCATGCTTTCTCTTGATAATTCTTACAGCAGGGAGGAAATAGAGAGTTTTGACACAAGGGTACGCAAGATCATCTTTGATGAAACCAGCTCAGAGGATGACCTTACTTATGTGTGCGAGTTAAAATACGATGGAGTGGCAATAGGCCTGAATTACGTCGACGGTGTTCTGGTCCAGGCACTGACAAGAGGAGATGGGGTGCAAGGGGAAGATGTAATAGCCAATGTCAGGACGATAAAGACTATTCCGCTAAAGCTACGGGGAAGCGGATATCCATCTGATTTTGAAATTCGGGGTGAAATATTTTTGTCCCGAAGTACTTTTGCCAGGATTAATGAAGACAGAGCAGCAGCGGGCGAGGGCTTACGCGCCAATGCGAGAAATTCCGCCTCAGGGACATTGCTAACGCGCGACTCAACTATTGTCGCCGAACGAAGTCTGGACTGTTATTTATACGCGTTATACGGGGATGGTTTGCCGCATAAGGAACATTTTGCCAATATGCAGGCTGCTAAGTCCTGGGGATTTAAAATTCCTGAGTACACAGCCCAGGTAAATACAATTGATCAGCTATTTGAGTTTATTGATAAATGGGAGACCGAACGTCACGACATTGAAGTAGGAATTGACGGTATTGTGCTGAAAGTTGACTCCTATGA
>DTRK01000032.1:0-14576 GCA_012965955.1 Flavobacteriales bacterium | reverse complement strand
CTGGGCAATAGCCTATAAATACAAGGCAGAGGAAGCTTCGACTGTGCTGCTTTCCATTGATTATCAGGTGGGTCGTACAGGTGCTATTACCCCTGTAGCCAATCTTGAACCTGTGCAGCTAAGCGGCACAACTGTCAAACGTGCTTCGCTGCACAATGCAGAGCAAATTGAAAAGTTAGACATCAGGGTTGGTGATACTGTTGTAGTGGAAAAGGGAGGCGAGATAATCCCTAAGATTACCGGGGTTGATACGGAGCAGCGCCCAGCAGCTCGCAAGAAGACAATGTTCATCGACAAATGCCCTGAATGTCAAACAGAATTGGTACAGCTTGAAGGTGAAGCTGCACATTACTGTACCAATATGGCTGGATGCCCTCCTCAGATTAAGGGGAAGATCGAACACTTTATCGGTAGGAAAGCCATGAATGTTGATGGGTTGGGTGAAGAGACGGTTGAGCAGTTATATGATGCGCAATTGGTTAAGACGGTGGCTGAACTATACTCTCTAACCTATGAAGACCTGATAAGTCTTGATCGCTTCGCTGACAAATCAGTCAACAGGCTATTAGAAGGGCTGGAGGCTTCGAAAAAGATGTCGTTTGACAAACTTTTGTTTGCATTGGGAATTAGGTATGTCGGAGAAACTGTGGCACGGAAGCTGGCTGGACATTTTAAAAACATCGATGCGCTCATAGCAGCTTCCCATGATGAGCTGGTGGAAGTGGAGGAGATAGGGGATAAGATTGCAGAGAGTCTAATAACGCACTTTCAACAACCCCTCAACCTGCAACTCATTGATCAATTGAAAAGCCATAATCTCAGCTTTGAGCTTGAGGCGACAGAGGAAGCACTGGTCAGTGACAAGTTGAACGGGCTATCTATGGTTGTATCCGGAGTATTCTCAAAATTCTCCCGAGATGGAATAAAGGAGGCCATTGTTTCGAATGGAGGAAAGATCGTCAGTTCCATTTCATCAAAGACCAGCTATATTGTAGCGGGTGAAAATATGGGTCCTGGTAAGTTCGCCAAAGCGGAAAAATTGGGAATCGAAATTCTTTCGGAAGAAGCATTTATTAAAATGATCAGCTAGGGTATGAAAAAGCTCAAGCTGATACTCGCTACCTTTTTTTTACATCGGAAAATCCGAAAGCTGAAGCGGACTGTTGAGGTGAATAATTTGGAAGCTGCACATTACGTTGGAATTGTATACAACGCAACTGATCCAGGGGATTATAAGCTACTCAAGAAGTTTGTGGCGTACTTTAAGAATTTGGGGAAAAAGGTTATGGCACTGGGCTACATTGATGATAGGGACCCCAAGAGCCATTTGAATACTCGACTGGAATTTCGCTTTTTCACGAAAAAAGAGTTAAATTGGATGTTGAAGCCCGATGGATTGGAAGTAAACAACTTCATTGAAGAAAAGTTTGATCTTTTATTGGATTTAGGTGTTGATTATTGTCATCCAATAAAATATATTTGCGCTCTTTCAAAAGCGGACTTTAAAGTTGGACCGCAGGATAAGCACTCAGAAATGTATTACGATATGATACTGGATCCAGGTTACAATCGGACTTTGGAGAACTTCATTAAGAATACGGAAGTGTATATCAAAATGGTAAATCGCAAGAATCTGCCTGGTGGCCAGGGTGGTTCAAAACTAGAAGAGGAGTATGCCTAATAGATTTCGAGGTACTGGTGTTGCCCTGGTGACGCCCTTCCACAAGGACGGGAGCATTGATTTTAAGCGCCTGGGGCAATTGGTGGATAGAATGATTGACAATGGAATCAACTATCTCGTGGCACTTGGAACAACTGGAGAGTCAGTTGCCTTGAGCAGTGATGAAAAGATGGCCGTACTTGGATTTGTGGTTGACCAGGCAGAAGGCAGGGTTCCGGTTATTCTAGGTCTTGGTGGTAACAATACCAATGATATTCTCAATAGTTTCAGTCATTATGACTTCGATGGGGTGGAGGCAATTCTTTCCGTATCTCCATATTACAACAAGCCAAGTCAAAAAGGACTGTATCAGCATTACAAGATGATCGCAAATCGCTCGCCGGTTCCGGTTATCTTATACAATGTGCCTGGACGAACAAGCTCTAATATCTCTGCGGAGACAACCCTGAGATTAGCCTATGACATTGATAATATTATAGGGATTAAGGAAGCTTCCGGAGATTTGGAGCAGTGCATGGATATCATCAAGAACAAGCCAGAAGGATTTCTTGTAATATCAGGAGATGATGCTTTAACACTTCCGATGATTGCCATTGGGGCGGATGGAGTAATTTCTGTTGTTGCTAATATTTTTCCAGAGGATTTTTCAGGATTGGTTAACAGCGCATTGCGAGGAAATATGAAATTGGCAAGGGAATATCACTACAAGCTCATCGATATTATTGAGAACTTGTTCGTGGAAGGAAATCCTGCCGGAGTGAAGGCTGCCATGGAAATCATGAACAATTCGGAAGCCAACTTACGATTGCCACTTACTCCTGTAAGTAGGGCCACTCATAACAAGCTATCCAGGTTGATTGCAGACGCGGCAAAAGTAAGTCCTTCGGAGAAGGTTTCTTAGTTACTTACTCCAGCGTAAATATCCTTGTTCTTATACAAGCCTTCGTCAAGTTTGTTCTTGACCTGTTTGAACGCATCGATGGTATAGGCGACATCTTCCAAAGTATGTGCCGCTGTAGGTATCACTCGTAACATGATTGTATCCTTCGGAACAACTGGGTAAATAACCACAGAGCAAAATATGTTGAAGTTCTCTCGAAGGTCAACAATCAAGTTGGTAGCCTCAGCCACTCCACCACTTAGAAATACAGGAGTCACTGGCGATGCTGTTCTCCCTAAATTGAATCCCTCCTTCTTAAGGCCATCCTGAAGAGCATTGGTGATCTTCCACAAGTTCTCTTTCAACTCAGGATTGTTCTTCAATAACTCAAGTCGCTTTTGAGCACCCAAAACCAAAGGCATTGGAAGCGCCTTTGCAAATATTTGCGAGCGATTATTATATCTGAGAAACTCAATCACGTTTTCGTTTGAAGCGATGAAGGCACCAATGCTGGCCATGGCCTTCGCAAACGTCCCGAAGTAGATATCAATTCCATCCTGAACACCCTGTTCTTCACCAGTACCCGCACCGGTCGCTCCCATGGTTCCAAATCCATGTGCATCATCCACAAATAACCTAAAGGAATACTTCTCCTTTAGAGCGACAATCTCCTTCAATTTCGCCTGATCGCCTGCCATTCCGTATACACCTTCCGTGAGCACAAGAATACCCCCGTTTGACTTCTCAGTCAATACCGTTGCTCTCTGAAGCTGCTTCTCAAGGTTGTCAATGTCATTATGAGGGAACACAAACCTTTTTCCCAGATGCATTCTCATTCCATCAATGATGCACGCATGGGATTCTGAATCGTAAACGATGACGTCGTTCCGATCTGCCAGTGCATCAATGGCCGATACCATTCCCTGGTAACCGTAGTTCAACAATATGGCACTCTCTTTCGATTCAAATGCAGCCAGCTCTCGCTCAAGCTTCTCGTGATGTTCTGAATTCCCAGTTAGCATGCGAGAACCCATAGGAGTTGCAAGGCCCCAATCAGCAGATGCTTTAGCATCTACCTTCCGGACTTCAGGATGATTTGCCAGACCCAGGTAATTGTTGACACTCCATATGAGGCATTCCCGGCCCCGAAAAGTCATTCGTGGTCCTATCTCGCCTTCCAGTTTAGGAAAAAAGAAGTAGCCGTGTGCACCTTTTGCGTATTGACCTAGCGGTCCGCGTTTTTCCTTGATCTTTTCAAAAATGTCCATTAGGCGATGTGTTATAGGAGGCGATGAAAATTAAAGGAGCAAAAGTATAAATAATCACTTGATTGGCAAATTAGACGAGCAGCGGTGCTCGTGAAATCATATCTGTAATGTCAAAGGGGTTGTACGTTAATCGTATCAAGCAATGATTATATCCAATGATTATATCGGAAATGTGATAAATTAGGAGCTAGTCCTGATGATATTTCTATTAGTTGCTTTATATTTCATTCGTAAATTCGTATAAATTCATAATCCCAATAACCAGGGCCAATTAAGATTACCCTCAATTAAAGATAGAGTGGGCTTTCAAGTGGATACATTGACTATTGCTGAACTGGATCTCACCAAGAGAGGTAAACAACTCTTTCCTCAGTTATTGAAGGACTATTTATCAGGTGATTCCTCTTTGGAGGCATATTATCAGTATCCTCCCAATATCAACTCATTCTCAGCGGCAATTACAAATAAATCAAAGGAAGTCATTAACAGATCTGTTCTTGCTGAAGTAATAAAGAAGCAATATTCCGACATTGATGACGCTCCATCTAATATCTCATTATTGACAGATGCCAACACCTTCACTGTCACTACAGGTCATCAATTGTGTTTGTTTACAGGGCCATTGTATCTCTGCTATAAGTTATTGACGGTGATTAACTTAACGGAGCAGCTTAAGCAACAATTTCCAGATAAGAACTTTGTTCCACTATACTGGATGGCCTCTGAAGATCACGATTTTGAAGAGGTCAATCACTTCCATCTGTTCGGGAAAAAGGTGACTTGGGAAGCGGAAGCAGGCAATGCTGTAGGCAGGATGAGTGTGGATGGTGTGAGTGACGTTATTACAGCTCTAAAAGAACAGCTTCAATCTGATGAATCTGCCATTCGTGTTCTATCGACTTTCGAGAGTGCTTATTCGAATCAGGAGAACCTGGCGAATGCAACAAGGGCCTTGGTTCATGGCCTATTCGGACATTATGGACTTGTAGTGCTTGACGCTGACGACGCTGCATTGAAGAAGTCCTTTGTTAAAGTGATGAAGGCGGAGGTGGAAGGGCAGGACTCAATGCACGCTATGAACAGGGCTTATACGGCACTTTCGAAATCATATAAACTACCGGTTAAATCCAGGGACATCAATTTGTTCTATTTACATGATGATAAAAGAAGTAGGCTGGAGATAGGTGAAGGGGATAAAGTAAACGTAGTTGATACCGATATATCATTTGAGAAGAATGAATGTTTGCAAATGATTGAAAGCAATCCTGAAAACTTTAGTCCCAATGTGGTTCTCAGGCCATTGTATCAGGAAATGGTGCTACCTAACCTGGCCTATATTGGTGGCCCATCCGAAATCGCGTACTGGCTGGAACTTAAGGGGATCTTCGATGCAAATGAAGTGAGCTTTCCCGTACTAATGCCCAGAAATTCACTGCTAATATTAGGCACCGGGGAGAAGAAGCGAATGGATCAGTTTGAATTGTCCAAAACCGATTTATTCTCTGATCCTGATGAACAGGTAAAATCCATTGTCAGTCAACTATCTAAGGATGAACTTTCTATAGCGACAGAACGAGAAGAAATATCAGCCATTTACGACAAGCTGGTTACTCAGGCCAAAGCAGTAGATGCCAGTTTGGAGCGATCAGTTAAAGCTGATGCAGCAAGAGCATTGGCACAACTAGACAAACTTGAGAAAAAGCTGGCCAAGGCAGCCAAGAAAACGAACCAAACGACTATCAATCAGGTGAACAAGCTTTTCGAAAGCATATTTCCCGTAGGAGTATTTCAGGAGCGCTATGAATCGCTCTTCTCTCAATTGATTCGCTATGACTTCGGGATCATTGACGAAATGAAGGAGTGTATTGAGCCATTTGACTCCAGCTTGAAAATACTATCAGAAGTTAAGGGTTAGCGCAGGCCTACTCAAGCAATGTAACGTGGCCTACGTACTCGTGCTCATTCTGATCCCCATCTTTCGTTCTGATCTTCCAAACGTACACGTCCATCTGAGCAACATTTGAACCATTATTGGCATGTCCGTCCCATCCAATACCGGGGTCATCACCAAACACACCTGAAACCGTTGCTATCAGGTCTCCCCACCGATCGAATATCCACATTTCAAAGTCTTCCCCATCAATGCCAACCCCTTTGGGCATGAAGAAGTCGTTGTCACCATCCGCATTAGGAGTGAACGCATTAGGCGCAAATAAGACGTAGTCTTCAGTCACTTCAACGGTACTGGTGTAAGTAGCCGGACACCCTGCTGCAGTTAATACATTTAGCGTAATGGTATAAATTCCAATTTCTGTGTACTCATGAATAGGATAGGGGACAGAGTCAATATTCAAATCCCCTGAAGCCGGATCCCCAAAATTCCAATCCCAGCTGACAACACTCGATGATGACGAGTCGAAGAATGAGAAGGTCGAATTTAATAGCGTAGCTTCAAATTCAGGTATATTGACAAACATCGCAGTTGGCGAACCATCCACAGCCACCACACCAAACTGAGTGTACGTGTCAGTGCAACCACTATCAGAAACTACCGTAAGTGAAACGGTATACGTGCCTTCCGTATCGTAAATATGTACCGGATTCTCAAGATCAGATGTGTTATTTGTACCTGAAGCTGCATCTCCAAAGTCCCAGGACCATGAGACTATAGCCCCCTGGCTTATAGTAGATTCATTTGTAAATGTGGCCGTTACAGGAGCGCAGCCGAAACCGATAAAAGAGAAGTCAGCTACTGGGATTGGACTGAACGTGATCCATGCAGTGTCAGTGGTGTCTGGCGAACAACCATCACTGACGGTGACTACCATAAATGTATCCGTGGTGAAGGTAGAAATCGTCTGATGCGTTCCGGTAAATCCGTTATCCCAGGTATAGGTGAGATTGCCATTGCCTCCTGATCCTGAGGCAGTAACTGTCACAGGAGTCCCTTCGCACCCAGTGCCTCCATCTGCAGTCACTTGAAGCGGAGGTAAGACTACTATTGTGATGGATTCCAGTACGGACTGGCAGCCATTTACATCTTCGGCCATCACCGTATATGTGGTGGTAGTGGTGGGTGTAACCGTGAATGGCCCACCCCCAATTGCACCAGATACCCAGGTGTATACATATACACCGGGTACTCCACCCGCTGCAACAGCAGATATTTCAGCTGACTCGCCGTAACAGATCGTATCGGCCCCGCTAACTATTACATACAAAGAGTCTGGTTGAGTGACGATGCCGATGTCAGCATCGTTACAGCCGGTGTTATCCGTTACGATAACACCAATAGTGCCCGGCACAAGACCCACCGCAGTTTGGGTAGTTTGTAGAAAAGGGTCATCCCAAATATAAGCATAAGGACTAATTCCACCTGTATGCGTTACGGTAGCCTCACCTGTTGGATTGTTATAGCAATCCACATGGGTAATTGTTACAGCGTTTATCACCACACCGGCAATATCAGAGATAATCGCAGTATCCGTAAATGTGCATCCATTTCCATCACTGACCGTTACTGTGTAGGTGCCTGCAATGAGATTGGTTACTATAGAATCAGTTTGGCCCAATGTCCATAAATAACTGTAGTTCCCAGAGCCACCAAACGGTAGTACAGAAGCATTTCCATTCGAATCTCCACACGTGGTAGAATCAGTAAATGTCACTGAATTTACTGCTGTAGGTTGATTGACCGTTGCGGTAATACTAGCAGCACATCCGTTGATATCAGTAACAACCGCAGTGTAGTTTTGTGCGGTTAGGTTAGTAAGGACATTTGAGAATCCCGGAGTTGGGGTCCAGGAGTAGGAATAAAATGGACTTCCTCCTGTTACGTTGAGATAAATAGACCCATTGGCATCTCCAAAGCAAGTAGTATTGAGAACAGAATCTTCAATCAACAGTGAATCTGGCTGTCCTATGGTCGCCTGACTAACAGAAGAGCATCCATTTACATCAGTTATTGTCACATCATGGGTACCGGCACATAGCGCCAACGCAGTTGGTGTCACCTGCGCATTAGACCATAGATACGCATATGGGGGAGAACCGCCGCCAACAGCTACCGTTGCAGTCCCATTACAAAATCCATTACACGATGGCTCAGAAGAACTAATAATCGCTGTTGAAAGTGTGGAAGGCTCATTAATAACTACGGTTGATGATGTAGAACAGCCGTTGCTGTCAACTACGGATATGGAATACAGTCCTCCAGATAATCCATTAACAGATGTATCGCTGGCTATAACATTGTTTTGAGCGTCAAGCCAAACGTATGATAAAGGTGGTTGGCCACCAGAGGCAGTCACAACTGCAGTACCATCCGCAGCACCTCCACATGAGACATCTGTACCTGAAAGCGAATCAATTACAGGACCGGTATCGTCGCTAATAGTCACAGTTAATGTGGCCGAACAACCGTTGCCATCTGTGATAATTGGGTGATAAACGCCTGCATATTGTATAGCGATACAAAGTCCCACTGTCGTTGATGGATCGTCCCATGTAACTACAAACGGTGGAACACCACCGATTATCCCGACGCAAGCACCACCATTGTCCAAACCGCAAGTAGAATTCACCAAACTAGTGAGCTGTAATTGCAAAAAGTTTGGTTCAAATATGTCAACATTAACGTTAATTCCACAACCTTTAGAATCAGTGACTGTCACCGTATAGGTTCCCGCACAAAGATTATTCGCAGTTGGAGTTGTTTGGAATAATAAGTCATTCCATAAATACGTATATGGTAGGCTTCCTCCAGAAACACTAACTGTTGCATCTCCATTACATTCCCCGAAGCAAACTGCATCATTACTGGTAATAATTGCTCCAATTGCTTGTGGTTCAGCAATAACTATAGATGTAGTAGCAGAGCATGCATTAATGTCGGAAACGGTGACATTATAGCTTCCCGCACACAATACAGTGGCCTGGGCATTTGTTTGGGCAGATCCGTCGTCCCAAATGAAGGTATAAGGAGCCGTGCCACCAGCAGGGGTTGCTTGTGCAAAACCATTACAATTCCCATTACAGTCTGCATCCCCAAATGCCGTAATCGATACTGTTAAGGTTGGAGGCGCATTAACCGTTGTCGATGAGATTGCCGTACACCCGTTGCCGTCAGTAACAGTAACACCATAAGGACCTGCACATAGATTGGTAGCGGTTTGGGTCACCTGGCTAGACGGATCATCCCATTGATAGGTAGTTGTACCAACTGCATTGCTTGTTGAAACGGTAGCAGATCCATCGCACAGTCCTGCGCAGGAAACGTCTGTTGCGCTCGCAACAGCTGACATTTGTGCTGGTTCAACGATGACCAGTACAGCTATTTCAATACAACCATGATCATCTGTGATAACAACTGAGTAAGTCCCATCACACAGGCCTGTTGCGGTAGCAGAAGTTTGTGCACCAGGATCATCCCACAGGTACGAATACGGAGTAGTACCGCCACTAACCGTAACACCTGTAGAACCATCACATGCGGCAAAACAGGTAGGATTTATAATTGCGGGATTGTAGGCAATTGCAGCAGGGTCACCAATTGTCACGAGGGCGAGTGAAACACATCCATTAGAGTCAGTTACTGTTGCGGTGTAGCTGCCTGCTCCCAGGTTTGCCGCGGTAAGTGTTGTTTGAGCAGAAACATCATTCCATAAATAGGTGTAAGGTGTCGTACCACCTGTCGCAGCGACCGTAGCGAATCCATTCTGGTCTCCGTTGCAATTGGCGCTATCCGATGCTGTAATAGTCGCCGTAGGCCCTGAATTATCTCCAATGGCAACATCAAGGGTAGTGAAGCATCCATTAGCATCGCTCACCGTAACTGTATATACTCCAGCGACCACGTTGTTAATTGGCGGAGTAGTGGAGGCGTTGGACCACAGGTACGTATACGGCGGAGTGCCTCCCGTTGGGAATGCCTCAGCACCCCCATCTGCCTGCCCACAGTTAGCGTTGGTGTGTGTTTCAGTAATGGTGATTACAGGAGGATTGCTGATTACAACAGAATCCGTAGTTGTGCATCCATTGGCATCCGTTATAGTAATATTCCAGGTGCCTGAGCACATCGCGAATACAGTAGCTGTTGTGCTAGCAGAGGGGTCGTCCCATAGATATGTATAGGGACTTGTACCATCCACACCTGACACGTTTCCTGTTCCGTCACACATGCCTGGACAACTGGCGTCAACTCCAAAAGTAGTATTGCCCAATGCCAACGGTTCGCTAATGGTGCTTCCCACGGTTACAGCACAGCCATTTGAGTCGGTAACCGTTACATTAATAACTCCCGCCGGTAAACCGTTGACGCTCGAATTAGTTCCGGCACCGGCATCATCCCACAAGTATGTGTACGGCAATGTGCCGCCACTCATTGATACAGTGGCTCCACCGTCTGATCCTCCACTACAACTTACATCAATAGTAGAAGCAATGATCGCTGTTCCCGCCGGATTATCTCCTACTGTAACCGAAATATTGTTGATGCAACCGAGAATATCAGTAACTATCACAGAATAGTTGCCCGCAGGTAGTCCAGTTGCCGTTGCCGTAACCTGAGCGGAAGGATCATCCCATAAATATGCATAGAGTCCATTGCCCCCCGTAGCCGTGACGGTTGCTGCCCCATCTGATTGTCCGCAATTTGCATTGATCGGTATCACCGACAAGGTAATGCTGGTTGGCTCTGCTATCGTGACTGAAACGGTGTCTGTACATCCCAGGCTATCCTCAAGGGTGAGGGTATATGAACCTGCAGATAATCCGGTTGCTATCTGTGTCGTTTGAGCACTGGGATCGTTCCATAAGAAGGTATAGGGTGATGTGCCACCAGAACCTAATCCAGCTACTGTACCATCCGCATCTCCCATGCAGGTAACATCCGTCTGTGTTGAGATCGTCACGTTAAGCATTGATGGTTCTCCAATTGTCTGTGAAATGCTGCCTGTACAGCCGTTAGAGTCTACAATGCTAACCACGTATGTACCAAAACAAAGTCCATTTGCACTGGCAGTAGACTGTGTTCCCGGATCATCCCAAACGTAGGTAAAAGGAGCCAACCCGTTAGTTATTAAGACGGTGGCAAAACCATCACATCCCCCGTTGCAGCTGACATCAGAAAATGCCGATATGGAGAGTGACGGTGCACCGAGGTCATTGATAACGGCAAGCTGCGTATTGAAACATCCGGTATTGTCCGTAACCGTAGCATTGTAAGACCCGGCAAGAAGTCCTGTTGCACATGCAGTACTTTGAGAACCAGGGTCATCCCATTGATAGGTGAAAGGAGCAATTCCACTGGAAACCGTCAGACAGGCAGTTCCATCAGATTGTCCACATGATGAACCGGTAGTATCTAATACCAGTACAATTTCTACAGGTTCCGTAATCGTAACAGTTTCGTTGATCGAGCAGCCATTAAGGTCTGTAATGATTACGTTGTATACACCAGAATCTAAGGCACTGGCTGTAGCAGTAGTTTGAAGGCTAAGATCATCCCATTGATACGTATATGGTGCAGAGCCCCCAGACACACTTGCAGTTGCTGAGCCGGTGGAGTTGCCAAAGCAATCCACATCTGTAGTTGAAAAGACATTCACCAATAATGCGGGTTCCGCTATGGTAGCAGTGTCTTGAATCGTACAGCCATTGGCATCTGTAATGTCAACGGTGTGGATGCCACCACACAATCCAGTGGCAAGGGCAGTGGTTTGCCCAACACTCCACAGGTAAGTGATAGGCGCAGATCCACCGGAAACAGATACCTCAGCAGATCCATTACAGTCTCCAAAGCAACTTACGCCTATTTCACTGAGCATAGTAGGTGTGAGTGATGCTGGTTCAGTGATCGTAGTGCCAATAGTATCCATGCAACCATTCACATCAGTAACCGTAGTATTGAATCCGCCTGCACACAGCCCGGTAGCATTGGCATTTGTCTGTGCTGCTGGATCATTCCACAAATAGGTGAACGGTGCTGTTCCTCCAATTACGCCAATTGTTCCGCTTCCATCACATAATCCTGAGCAACTTGTAGGCGAAGGTGTGGTAGAAAGAACAAGTACCGAAGGTTCTGTAATATTAATTGTCGTGCTATCCTGGCATCCACTGGCATCAGTCACCAAGATCTCAAAGGTGCCTGCACACAGGCCAGTGGCGTTGGAATCTGTTTGCGTACCAGGGTCGTCCCAAAGGTAGGTGTACGGTGTAGTTCCCCCTGTAGAACTCGCATCCGCAGTTCCATCGCAGGCGAGGTTGCACGTAACATTGGTGCTGCCGGTAACAGATACTGCAAGGGTCGGTGGTTCAGTGATCGTATTTGCTGCCGAAGTGATGCAACCGTTCACATCAGTGATGGCTACTGTGTAGGTCCCAGTAACCAAACCAGTTGCCGTTGCTGTTACCTGAGTTCCTGGGTCGTCCCATAAGTAGGTATATGGAGGATCACCATCTGTTACAAAGACGGTCAATTCACCATCATTTCCCCCCGGACAAGTCACGTGGAAAGTACTAATTATTGAAGCATTGGGTCCGGCACTGTCACTTACGGTAATAGATCCCGTACCAATACATCCCAAAGAGTCGGTTACAGTCACTGTGAACGCACCTGCCAGTAGTCCTGTGGCAGTGGCGTTTGTTTGGGCACTTGGGTCATTCCACAAGTAGGTATAAGGTGCAATTCCGCTGGTGGGTGTGGACGTTGCTGTACCATCTGCTTGTCCGCAATTTGAGTTGTCGAAGGTCATAGACATAGAAAGTGGGAGGGGTTCAGTAATAACAACACTATTATTTACAGTACACCCATTGGCATCTGACAAGGTCACGTTAAAAGTGCCGGCACACAATCCAGTAGCATTGGAATCTGTTTGTGCAGCCGGGTCATCCCATAGATACGTAAATGGTGCGGATCCCCCTGAAGGCACTACTGCCGCATTTGCATCGCAGCCTCCATTGCAAGTGGTGTTATTGCTCATGATAGGCCCGTCCAATAGCACTGGCTCCGTAATTGCACCAGTTGCAGAGGCTACACAACCAACAGCATCTGTCACGGTTACACCAAATGTACCATCGCACAATCCGGTGGCGATCGCTGTTGTTTGTGTTCCCGGATCATCCCATGAGTATGTGAAGGGGCCTGTTCCCAACGTCATTGAAGCTGTCAGCTGCCCATCACAAACACTATTACAGGATGCGTTGTTGTCAGTAGTTACGGAAACCGTTCCTCCACCAAGATCAGATATGCTTTGAGCACCTGCGACCGTACACCCAGCACTATCCGTCACTGTAATATTATATGTTCCAGCTCCAAGGCCTGTAGCTGTGGCATTGGTTTGAGCCCCAGGCCCATCCCATTGATAGGTGTAATTACCTGTTCCACCTGACGGAAATGCGGTTACTTCACCATCAGACTGACCACAATTTGCACTATTGCCTGAGGTAGTAACCCCAAGTAAGCTGGGCTCGACAACAGTATAGGAAGCTGAAGCAGTACATCCATTAGCGTCAATTACACTTGCATCATAAGTACCTGCAAACAGTCCGGACAAATCTTCTGTGGTTTCTCCTCCTGGTGCCCAATTATACGTATAAGCAAGAGTACCTCCGGTAACGGTGAGGTCAACAGCTCCTGTCGAATCACCGTTACAGAGAATATCTGTCCCAACTACGGTTGCGCTAAGAGGAGCAGCCGGTTCAGTAATTATTATTGTGTCAGTGGCAATCCCGCCAGATGAATCTATTACAGTAACCACGAAGGTATCCGCGCAGAGGTTGACAACATCCTGAGCTGTCATGCCTCCAGGGCTCCAGGTGTAAGTAAATGGCGTGACCCCACCTGTTATTGTAAGGTCAGCAGCTCCAGAACAATCGCCGTTACACAATACATTGGTACCAACGATGGATAACGTCATTTGGTTAGGCTCAGTAATGGTGATGCAATCAAGAGCAACACAATTGTTTGCATCAGTAACGGTAACACAATAAGTGCCTGCACAAAGGCCTGTAGCTGTGACTGAATCCTGTGTTGCAGGATCGTCCCATGCATAGGTTAAAGGTGCTTGTGCCCCAGTTACCGATGCTGTGGCCTGTCCATCACAGACATTAAATCCAGATGCATTATTGTCGACAATAGCCGTAACCGTACCTCCAGGCAGGTCTGCAATAGTATCTGAAGCTGTTTGAGTACACCCATTAGCATCTGATACCGTTACTGTATAGATTCCTGCAAGTAAGCCAGTTACCGTGGCGGTATTGGAATTTCCTGGGTCATCCCAGGTATATGTATATGAACCTGCGCCGCCGGAGGCTGTTACCGTAATAACTCCAACGCAAGTAGGGGTGTTGGTTCGGTAATTACCACCTGTGCCGTTCCCGTACACCCATTGCCGTCGGTGATGGTTACATCATAAGTGCCTGCCGCCAATCCCGTCAGGTCTTCCAACCCCGAGGTGAAGGCTCCCGGGCCCGTCCAGCTGAAGATATAGCTTCCATCACCGCCTGTAGGGGTGAGGTCTGCGGCACCTGTAGCATCGCCATTACACGATACATTGGTGCCTGTGATGGTGCCTGCCACCACGGCGGGTTCGGTAATTATTACCTGTGCAGTTTGTGTGCAGCCCAGGCTGTCAGTGACGGTCACATCATAGGTTCCCGCTTCCAGTGTTGAGATATCTTCTGTGGTGGCAGTGAACGAGTTGGGCCCCGTCCAGCTATAGGTATAGGAAGTGGATCCTCCCGAGAC
>DTRK01000031.1:796-5321 GCA_012965955.1 Flavobacteriales bacterium | reverse complement strand
ATCAGCAGCCCAGGCAAAGTCAGATGCTGCAAAGGCAAAGGCAGAATCTGCTAAAGCTGATGCAGCCGCAAGCAAGTCCAAAGCAGAATCTGATATGGCAGCTGCAGAAAAAGCAAAGGCTGATGCAGCCGCAAGCAAGTCCAGGGCAGATGCTGAAAATGCCGCTGCAGCAAAGGCTAAAGCTGAATCAGATAAGGCAGCCGCAGAGGCGGAAAAAGCAAAGGCTGATGCGGCAAAGGCAGCTTCTGAAGCCGAAAAGGCGAAGGCAGATGCTGCTAAGGCAGCCGCTGAAGCGGAAAAAACCAAGACAGATACCGGCGGAGAGTAATAATAGGACTAGAACCAAATTCATCATGAAAAAAGGAGCAGTATCATTATTGGTAATGGCATTGTCGTTTGGGAGCATTAGCGCCCAGGAGCTTTTGAATACTATTGAGGCAGCTCATGATGGACAGATCCTCTCTTTATCTCTCTCTAATGATGCCTTACAAGTTCTTACGGGAGGCTCGGACAAACGAGCATATCTTTGGAATGTAAAAGCAGGTGCTAAGGACAAGGGGTTTGGAAGTCATACGGCAAATATTACCGCAGTTGCGTTCAGTTCCAATAACAAGTTGTTCACCACCGTTGGAGCTGATAAGAGAATGATCGTGTACGATGCGGTCCTTGGGAAGCCCAAGAAAATCCTGACAGGCGAGAGTCCTATCACAGATGTGATGTTCAATCCAATCAGTGACAATATTGCGACCTCTTTTGACAATGGCAATATTTCCATTTATAACGCTGAGAGTAAGAGCCTCTCTGCTTCTATGGAAGGGCACGGCAAGCAGGTCAACTCAATTTTCTTCAGCCCAGATGGAAAGCGCCTGGTCTCAGGATCTGATGATAACACGATTAAAATATGGGATGCTTCGAATGGACAATTGATAAATTCTGCAGATGCGGATATCAAAGGTGTAACTGCTGTAGCATACAGCCCTGATGGGAAGTTTATAGCAGGTGGTGGTGGTAATAACCTGGTGTTCATGGCAGATGGAAACACGGGAAACATGATCGCAGACCACTCGGATCACAACGGCAAGATCAATGCAGTAACCTTTAGTCCTGATGTTCAATTCATCGCTTCGGCTGGTGATGATGGCAAGATCGTTATCTGGGATGTACAGACACGGCAAACAGTAAAGAGCTTTGATGCCCATGCTGGAGGAGCAACCGATCTCGCTTTTGGCAATAAAGGATTGATTCTAATCTCTGCTGGAAGGGATGGAAACATTAAAACATGGGATGTTGAAGATTTGAAGATAGGCAAGAAGAAATTCACCGTAGGTGTGCAAAAACCCGCCCTGGCATGCTCAACTCTTGAACTGAATGACAAAAACGGAAATGGCCTCATCGAAATGCAGGATAAGGCGAGCTTGGACTTTGTTATACACAACGAAGGCAAGGGAGTAGCATATGACGTAACTGTTCAAATTAAGTCTGACGTCAGTGGAATCAATTTTGACAGTGAAATATTTGTAGGAAATCTTTCTGGAGGCAAGAAACAAAACGTTTCTATTCCACTCTATGCCCAACCAGAGATGGAGTCTGCCGCAGGGCATTTTACGGTAACGGTAACTGAGGCAAATAACTTCAATCCCGATCCTTTGACAGTCAGTTTTCAGACCAAAGGCGCCGAGCGATACACGTACGTCTTGGTCTCTGACTTTAACTACTCGTCAGGTACCGGAAAGGCCGAAACAGGCGCTCCTATAACCCTGACGCTGAAGTTGCAAAACCCTTCTGAAGAGCCGGCAGAAAATGTGAAGGTGGTATTTAAGTTTCCTGAGAATGTCCTGGCAGTTGATAAACTGTCGGAATATATAGAATTACTTAGCCCAGGCGAAATGAAGGAAATCAGCGTTGAGTTTTACGCCAATGAAAAGTATACAGGTAAGAAGATCGAGGTGGTGGTGGATATTCAGGGCGCTACTTACACAAATCTTAAGGACGTTGACTTAGCTGTTACCATGAATGAAGAACTTCCTGTTTCCACATTGGCAATTGCCTCTGCAGCATCTCCGATGGACCAGCCCATGTACAGAGGATCGGGAGATCCATTGAAAGGGTTGAACGTGGCCAGATCTAAAGCACTGGCTTTAGGCAAGTACTATGCTTTGATAATAGGCATAGATCAGTACAGTGGGGTATGGAATCCTCTGCTTAATGCGGTCAATGATGCCAGGGCAGTAGAGAACATCCTCAAGGCAAAGTATAGGTTTGATAGTTTTAAGAAGCTGTATAATGCTGAGGCGACCAGGGAGGCCATCATCAACCAAATGGAGTGGTTAGTGGCCAATGTAAGGCCGGAAGACAATTTGTTCATCTATTATTCCGGACATGGAGAATATAAGCAGGAGCTCAATAAGGGATATTGGGTACCGGTAGACGCCAATACTTCCTCTACTTCTAAATACATCTCCAATTCAGATATTCAGACGTTTTTGGGTGGGATTAAGTCAAAGCACACCTTACTGGTTTCCGATGCTTGCTTCAGCGGAGACATTTTTAGAGGATCTACAGTAATGGTCCCCTTTGAAGACTCAGAGAAGTATTATAAGGAAGTGCATCAGCTCCCTTCAAGAAAGGCCATCACATCAGGGGGGTTGGAGCCCGTTATGGATGGTGGGCGCGATGGGCACTCGGTATTCGCGTACTATTTTCTCAAAATTCTGGAAAACAACAACCATAAATATATGGATGCAGGGCAGCTTTTCGAGAAGCTAAAGATCCCGGTTACTAATAATTCAGACCAATCGCCTAAATTCTCACCAATCAAAAACACCGGTGATGAGGGAGGACAGTTCGTGTTTATTAAGAAGTAATACCTTTACTCGTTTCAATATGATCTCAGGTAATATTTACGTGTAAATGAGTACATTTGGCATCTTTCAGATCCTGATAGTCCATGCGTAATATTCAGCATAACAATACATTGCGATTCGGATTAGGTGTTCTGTGCATCTTAATCATTATTGTATCTTGTAAGAAGCTGGACCTTAAGAGAGAAGCTGCTGTCAAGACGGATGGTGTAGTCTTAAATTCTGATAATTCTGTGACGGCTCATGGTACCTTGATAGACTTAGGTGAAGGCACCATTACAGAGCATGGCCATTGCTGGGCGCTAACTGCAGAACCTACTCCTGCTGACAACTATACTTCATTGGGTAGCATTAGTGAAACCGGTGCTTTCCAGACTACTTTGCCTTCGTTGGAGGAGGGCACATGGTATTTAAGAGCGTATGTGGTACTTGATACGGATCCCTCCTCATATGTCTATGGAGATGTTCTGACGGTAACGGTCACTGGCTTTCCGTGTGGAACTACACTTACAGATACCAGGGATGGCAAAACGTATTCTACAGTGCAAATCGGTACACAGTGCTGGATGGCTTCGAACCTTGACTACGGTACTTTGATCAGCAGTAATAATGCATCGGACAACCAGACCGATAATTCCATAGTTGAGAAGTATTGCTACGGTGATGATGCTTCCGCTTGTACAGGCAATGGGGGACTGTACCAGTGGGGAGAGGCAATTAATTACGATACGGTTGCCGTCGGCCAGGGTATTTGTCCCCAGGGATGGCATGTCCCAACAGACGGAGAGTGGAAGAGTATGGAGTTTTACCTTGGAATGGATACGGCAACTGCTAAAATCACTAATTGGCGGGGCACTGATGAAGGTACAAAGATCAAAGTGGGCGGGAGTACCGGCTTCGAAGCCGATGGTACTGGCTACAGAAAGTCGGATGGCAGTTTTTACGGCAATCTAGAATACGGATATTTTTGGACCTCCACGCATCAGGGAACCCAGGCCTGGGTCAGGGGAGTTAAGGATGGAGAAGAAGGAATCTATAGAAATACAATAAATAATTCTTATGGACTGTGCATCCGCTGCCTGAAGGATTGATAATTATGTGCTATGATAAGACTGCTGATTGTATTGATTGCTAGCTGTGTTTCCTGTTTTGGAATTGCCCAATCAATTTCCCCTGAGGTTATTTCTGCAGGAGGTGGTGATTCTTCTAATGCCAATGCAAGCTTAAGCTGGACGGTAGGAGAACCGGTGGTTGAAACGGTTGTAGGTAGCAATGCGCAAATAACGCAGGGATTTCACCAGAGTCACTTTGAAATCATATCCGTGGAGGAGCACAAAGAGCTGGGCTTCGATATTTTGGTGTATCCAAATCCCGCTACAGATGCTGTCAAAGTAGAGATGAAATATACAGGGGATCTTCCTGCTCCTGAGGATACCGAGTTCAATCTTGTACTGACTAACCTTGCGGGGAAGCTATTGATTACAGAAAACATTAAGAACACAAACGAACATATTATTCCAATGCGGGATTACGCCGAGGGGCAGTATTTGCTGCAAATTACCGGAACTGACGGCGGCTTACATAAGTCAGTTCAAATCATAAAACTCAAGTAAGGAACCATTTCATTTATCTTCTAAACACAGCAATTATGAAGACTACTACTG
>DTRK01000031.1:0-759 GCA_012965955.1 Flavobacteriales bacterium | reverse complement strand
TTGGGGCAGGCTTTCTAATTAGCCCGGTATATGGGCAGGCACCTCAAGCCATCAAATACCAGGGTGTGGCCCGCGACAACGTCGGCAATGAGCTCACCTTTCAGAAGCTGGGATTGCGTCTGAGCATTGTTGCAAACAGCGCGACTGGAACTGAAGTGTATGTAGAAACGCATATTGATACCACAAACGAATTCGGATTGTTCAACGTGGAGCTTGGAAATGGCACAACCACTGACGACTTCACTGCCATAGATTGGGGCAGCACCACGCATTACCTGAAGGTAGAGATGGATGATACAGGAGGGACCGGCTATCAGGAGATGGGGACTTCCCAGCTGCTTGCTGTACCTTATGCCCTGTATGCAGACAGTGCCGGGGCAGCGCCTGGATCGACCCCTCAAACGCTTACGTTTGCCGGGGGCAGCTTGAGTATCAGTGCTGGAAACACTGTTACGATTCCCGACAGTGTTAATGATCTTGATGCTGACCCACTCAATGAAATTCAAACCTTAACACTTGTGGGCAATGATCTGTCCATAACGGGTGGAAATACCGTGACACTATCGTCAACGGCGCCATCGGACACGTCACTGTACGCGGATTCAGCCGGTTTTGCTGATACAGCCAACTACGCATGGTATGCCGATATGGCCGCGTATGCTGATACCGCCACTTACGCATGGTCAGCAGCATCTTCGGATACTGCAAACTTCGCTTATGATGCAGATACCGCCACTTATGCGTGGTTAGCAGCATCTT
>DTRK01000030.1:878-5335 GCA_012965955.1 Flavobacteriales bacterium | reverse complement strand
CATGGACAGGTTCTTTTCTCCCGTGGTTGAGGACCAAAAAGTGCTGATGGCGTTCAACGATCCCGGAGATGTTTACGAAGACATATTTGACGGCTATCGCCAGCTGGTTGAGCTCCCAAGTTATGTGGCCAATCAGAAGAACATCCATTTCTTACCAGAGTTCTGGGGAGTTTTTGAGCTTAACTATGAAGGGGCACCTCAAATTTGGGGAAGAGAAGTAGAAGAAGTAAAAGCAAACTTGAAGTACTGGAAGGCCGATTTTGTAGTTATCTACCAGGAAGATAATAAAGCTCTTGATCCGAAATGGAAACAGGCCGGATTCGAAGACGTAAGTAATTTTGATTGGTCCCTTCATCAGGAGGACTTCACCAATCATAAAAAGATCAACGTAGTAAATCTGGGGTGGTGGTTGTTAAGATTACCTTAAGAATTGTATGGGAGTAATTGTCAAACAAAGCGTCAAAGGTACATTGGTAGCCTTTGGAGGTACAATCCTGGGGTATATCAATATCCTCATACTATTTCCCCTCATTTTTAGCGCTGAGCAAATTGGCTTGTATCGCATCCTCATTGATGCTGCAACCTTTTTTGTAATCTTCTCCCAACTCGGTATTTTAAATGTGAGCATCAAGTATTTTCCCTACTTCCAGGATATGGAAAAGAAAAACAATGGCTTCCTTTTTTATGTCTTACTCGTTCCGCTCACTGGGTTCTCCATTCTCGCTCTGACATTTTTCTTCTTTAAAGAACAATTTCTAGCGCCATATGCAGAGCAGGCTCCCCTACTCCTGGATTATGAGAACTATTTGATTCCCCTTGCTTTTTTCCTCCTTCTCCTGGGGTCACTTGCCACCTATTCCAGATCATTACTGAAAATAGTTGTCCCGAAAATTATCAGAGATATTGGAACGAGATTAGTGATCACGGTTGGGGCAGGAATGTTCTTTTATAAAGTGCTGGATTTCAATGGCTTTGTAGTCATGATGGTTTCGGGATATAGCTTTGCCTTACTGGCTCTTATTGTTTACATAAAGTATCTAAAGCAGTGGTTCATCAAACCAGATTTCACTTTCCTTAAACGACCATTGCTAAAGGAGATGGTGGTTTTTGGATTGTTCATGTTTTTGGGAACAGGTGGAGGAATAATTGTGGCTAAAATTGATACACTCATGCTAGGCTCCATCGCCGGCTTAACAAGCACTGGAATCTATAGTATCGCATTTTTCATTGGAGCAGTGATAGAGTTACCGAGAAGGTCATTATCTGAGATAGCCACTCCTATATTGGCTACTGCATTCAAAGAAGATAATAAAGCTAAGATCAAAGAGCTCTATCATAAGACCTCAGTAAACCTTCTAATTGTTGGAGGATTATTCTTTGTTGGTATCTGGTCCAACATTGATGCTATATTTCAACTTATTCCAAACTCAGAAGTTTTTGCAGAAGGGAAATACGTGGTTCTGTTCATTGGCTTAGCCAAGCTTTTTGACATGTCCATGGGTTTGAATGCTGAAATAATCACCAACTCAAAGTACTTCCGGTGGAACATCTTTTTAATGCCGTTTCTGGCTATAATAGCTATAATTACAAATTCTATTCTTATTCCGATCTACGGAATTACGGGTGCAGCTCTTGCAACACTGATCTCAATTTGTTCCTATAATCTTATTCGATTCATGCTTGTAGCCATCAAGTTAAAGATCCAACCATTTTCATTAAACACGCTAAAAGTGGTGTTCTCACTCGGTCTTGTATATGGTATTAATCTATTGATACCTACTTTCGATCACTTTCTGGTGGATATTGCTGTCAAATCATCAATAATACTGGCTACCTATGCGTTCTTAATTCTCACATTGAAACCTTCAGAAAACATATCGGAACTCTTTGAATCTTTTAAGGAACGCGTAACCAAACGTTAGTTGTCTTATGATAACAATTATCGACTACGGAATGGGTAACCTTCACTCTGTTCTCAAAGCTTTCAAGAGGCTGAGGATCGAAGCGAAGTTGTCATCTGATATCGCAGAAATACAAGCAGCGGACAAGTTGATTTTACCTGGTGTGGGGCACTTCAAGAGAGGCATGGATAACCTTAGAGAACGCAACTTGATCCAAACACTCAATGAGGAGGTTTTGGAAAAAGGCAAACCCATTTTAGGAATTTGCCTTGGAATGCAACTCTTTACCAAATCTAGTGAGGAGGGTAATGCAGAGGGGTTGGGGTGGCTCGATGCAGAGACTGTTGAGTTCTCGTTCCCTGAAGGGGAAAAAATATTTCGCATCCCCCATATTGGATGGAACTCGATAAATTTTGGGACTCAGACATCACTCTACGATGGGATCTCCGATGACACCTCATTCTACTTTGTGCACTCATACTACGTTAAGAGTAACAATGACGCAGACGTTGCAGCAAGCACTGAATACGGCTTGAACTTCACATCCTCTATGGTAAAAAGCAATATCTTTGCGACTCAATTCCATCCTGAGAAAAGCCACGATGATGGCTTGAAACTATTGAAGAATTTCGCAGATAACTGTTAGATGTACAGACCTAGAGTCATTCCCTGTTTACTGCTGAAGGACAAAGGCCTGGTTAAGACGATCAAGTTCAAGGACCCTACCTACGTAGGAGATCCTATTAATGCGGTCAAGATATTTAACGACGCCAAAGCTGATGAGCTGGTTTTTCTGGATATCACGGCTACTCAGGAGAATCGAATAACAGATATAGAGGTGATACGCAATATAGGCGAAGAAGCATTCATGCCTTTTGCGGTTGGAGGAGGAATTAACAATTTAGAGCACGTTATGCAGCTAATCTCTGCCGGAGCTGAAAAGGTAGTAATCAATACGGCCGCGGTGAACAACCCTTCTCTTCTAACAGAAGCCTCAAAAATCTATGGACGGCAGTCTATTATCGCCTCAATTGATGTGAAGAGGGAAGGTGGAGCATTTGCAGTTTATACCCATAGCGGAGGCGTAAAAAGCCCGATGAACGCAATGGAGGCAGCCCAAGCAGCTGAAGAAGCCGGGGCCGGAGAGATCATGATCAACTCCATTGATCGGGATGGAACCCAGGAGGGCTATGATATTGAGCTTGTTAAGTTAATTAGTGACAGCGTAAACATCCCAGTAATTGCGGTTGGTGGTGCCGGTGATTTTGATCACTTTGCAGACGCCGTTCATAACGGTGGAGCATCAGCAGTTGCGGCGGGTAGCTTATTTGTGTTCATTGGAAGAAAAAGGGCAGTATTGATCAACTATCCAGACAGCGACGAACTTCAGGAAATGTTTACAGATGAGTAATAGCGGCCAGGTTTGTAAGCGATGTGTGATGGACACCACTGATCGCCAGATCAAGTTTGACAGTTCTGGCTTTTGTAATCACTGTACTGAATATTTGCAACTGGTTTCAAAAGATGCCACAGCTTCAATATCCTTATCGGAGTCCCTGCAAGGGATAATAGCTCAAATCAAGGGGTCAGGAAAAGGTAATGAGTATGATTGTATCATTGGCATTAGCGGAGGTGTAGACAGCACTTACCTGGCGTATTTAGTAGTAGAAGAGTACGGCTTGAGGCCCCTGGCGATACATCTCGACAATGGATGGAACTCCAAGCTAGCCGTTAAAAATATTCAAAATATTCTGCGCAAGCTGAGTATTGACCTCAGGACCCATGTGATTAACTGGGAGGAGTTTAAAAGTCTGCAAAAGGCTTATTTTGCAGCTTCCGTTATTGACATAGAGGCAATCACAGATCATGCTATAAATGCAACTTTATATCAGGAGGCGAAGGCAAATAATGTTAAATATATCCTCAAGGGATTTAACAATGTAACGGAGAAGATCATGCCCAAGAGCTGGACGTTTAACAAAAATGACCTTGTGAACATCAAGGATATCAATAAGCGGTTTGGTACCGTAGCATTGGAGACCTACCCGTCTCTCGGTACACAAAGGCTAAAGTATTTTGAGAAAAAGTGCCAAATTCAGACGATCTTCCCTTATAACTATGCTGACTTTGATAAGGATGCTGCGAAGAAAGTGATAATGGAAAAACTTGGATGGGCTGATTATGGCGGAAAGCATTATGAGTCGGTATTCACACGATTCTACCAGGGATATATCTTACCCCGAAAGTTCAATGTTGACAAGCGAAAAGCACATTATTCAAATCTTATTTGTGCGGGCTCTATGACACGTGAAGAAGCTGTGTCAGAACTTCAATCTCCACCTTATAAGGATGAACTGGCCAGGGAGGATTACGAATATGTAATTAAGAAACTTGAGTACACGGAAGAGGAATTTGAAGGCATTTTAGACGCACCGGTAAAATCTCATTTTGATTACAAGACCGATCTCAAATCCAAGATCTATAAAAAGTACATCTCCCCTACCAACCCGCTGGTATCCCTGATCAAAAAAATCAAGAATTGAACATGCCATGACC
>DTRK01000030.1:0-838 GCA_012965955.1 Flavobacteriales bacterium | reverse complement strand
AAGGCCGGTACGAGCTGGCTTAACTTTTTATTAGAGCAACATCCAGACATCTTCATGTCCCAGCTCAAGGAACACTACTATTTTGGCAATACGTATCCAGATAAATTGGAGGAATACCATAGCCATTTCCCTTTCGAAAAGGACTACCTGTATTACGGTGAGTCAACACATATTTACAATCAGAGCAAAGAAGCTGCCAACCAGATTAAAGAGTACAGTCCGGATGCCAAACTCCTTGCCATTGTAAGAGACCCTATCCAGCGCCTACTGTCCCAGTATTACTTCCAGAAACAAACGGGTGTGCTGAAAGAAAGCACCTCTCTGGAGGAAGTATTGGCCGATAGAGATTCTCCATTGATTCGCGAAAGCCATTATGAAACTTCGCTAAGCGTATATCAGGAAATATACGGTGATGCACAGTTCAAAATTGTCAGTCTTGAGCATGCAAAGAGCAATCTGCCGGGCTTTTGGAAAGATGTCCAAAGCTACCTGGGCCTGACGCCTATCCCATTCCCGGAATCACAAAATAAATCTGAAAATGCAACGGGATCCCCTCTCTTTAGAAGCCTTTACAGGATGACAATCAGGCCAATCAAGGTGCACAATCCCAAATTATACAGCACCTTGATTCAGAGTAAATTCATGCATCAATCGAAATCCATGCTGTTATATTTACTGGGGACAGCCAGGAAGGAAAAAATCCCAGAAGGCCTAAATCAGCGGTTGAAACAGGAGTTTACACCTACTTACGAATACTTAGCGCAGCTGGGTTTCGGAGAATCCTACAGCACATGATAAGCCCTGCTTAATAAAATCGTTACTTTAGCGTTTATAGAGG
>DTRK01000029.1 GCA_012965955.1 Flavobacteriales bacterium | reverse complement strand
CCGTGCATGCCTGCACTTCCCAGTACATCGTTTACGATGCTTTGGGAATTAGCTGATAATCCCAATAATAAACAGAATAAGAACAGCAGTATCTTTGTCACAACAAAAAACTACGTGAATGCATCCGTCGGGTCCTGAATACAGACATACGTATGACTGCTATAATAGTTACATGATTTATTGCTCAGTTTGATGACGTATTACATGCCTCGATGTGGTTAAAGGATTTTCAACACCAACCATTGTTAACCGAGCTTTCTGACATTAGCTCACACCTTACTTGCACGGGCAAATTTCTACCGTGATCCTTCTTGGTTTTCCTCTCAATAGATAGTCCAGGGAAGGCCAATAATGACTTATCTCTCTGATGCAGTTTAGTCAGCTATGGTTTGCAAAATACAGGGAGCTGCTCAGGCAGACTAACTAATTGTAATTGCAGCAATCATGATTAGCCCTAAATTATGGCGGAGCCCGCCTACCGGCAGGCAGGTTCACTTTCTGGTTGCACGAAAACCCTGAAACTGAGCAAACATCAATTCAGGATTTTTTACGATGGCAAACCAGGGCGGGGAGCCCTCTTGCCCGCCGAATCTGCCGAAGGTGGAGAAGGAGGGAGTCGGGTAACTGCACGTTGCGATAGCCGTTTGTATCAATAAGATATGACGGCGCTTCTTTTGCTGCCGGTTTTTCCCAGGGAGTGGGGTATTCCCTCTTTTTCATACATTTACTTATCCAATCACATTAAACCATCAATTAGCTGTATCGCCATGAACAACCTACTGCTCACACTATCCATTACCATGCTATCATTAGGTAGTGCAATCTCACAGAACAGGTATTCTCAAGATGAAGTCGTTACAAAAGATGACCAGCTCACCTACCTAAAATCAGATATGACACCTGTTACTGGCATTGTGTCTTCTAAATATATTGATGGGCAGCTAAAGCATGAGTGGAATGTCAAGGACGGCAAAGAAGATGGATTGTGGAGAATATGGCATGAGAATGGCCAGTTAAAGAAGGAATTCAATTTCAACAACGGCAAAAAAGAGGGAGCATACAGGTGGTGGTATGAAAACGGCCAGTTAGAGGTGGAAGGCAATTTTAGGGACGGGAAAGAAGAAGGGTTATTTAAGAAGTGGTACGACGACGGCCAGTTAAGGGGGGAAGGCAGTTTCAAAGATGGCAAATTAGAGGGCCTGGTTCGCTGGTGGCATGAAAATGGGCAATTGATGTCGGAAGAAACTTACAAAGAGGGAAAGGAAGAGGGATTGAGCAGAACCTGGTTTGAGAACGGTCAATTGGAGGTCGAAGGAAATTTCATAGATGGGAAAGAGGAAGGTCCATTCAGGACCTGGCATGAAACCGGTCAGCTAAAAGGGGAAGGCAATTTCAAAGACGGAGAACAAACCTCCTGGAAGAAATGGGATACGAACGGCAATGAAATCAAAGACAAATAATCATGTACCTTTTCAACACTATCCGGCAATGGATGGGGTTTTTGTTTGTGGTAATTTAATGCGCTTTGATATAAGCATGCACCCTCCTCCAATTCCTGCTCACTTCAGGTCTTAGCAGTACTGCGTCCCCCGTGTTTATGCAGAAGTTGAACTACTTTCTTATCAATCGGAAAGGTCAGGTCATCTTCCTTCAAAGTTGAAAGAGGCACCTTTCGAAAAGTCTCTGCGCCTTCTTCCAGTACATCGAAGTCCATCGCTTGCGTCTTGAACTCAATATCAGGCGTTTCCACCGGGGAGACCAAATAATAAATACTCATGATCTGGGCATCGATATGGAAGGCAGATTTTTGAAAGAAATCGGTGGTGTAAAAATGATCCAGCACCTCTATTTCAACTCCTGCCTCCTCCCGCCATTCCCTTTTTAGCCCATCTATCGTGCCCTCACCCAGCTCTAAACCCCCGCCAGGGAATTTGGTCATGTAAGTGTCTCTGAAAAACTCATCGCTGAGCAGTACTTTATCGTCCTCATCGATCCAGATTCCGTAGACCCGTATGTTGAACCTGGAAACAGACATGCCTGTCAGGACTTTCTTTTTAAGGCCCCCTTAATATTTTCAGCAGCGCCAACAAGCATGGAGTTCGTACGGGTATAGAGGGCGTACTGCTTCTTCTCCGGGTTGTACCCCTGGATGTATTTTTCAACGCCCGGGATCATCGAACCTTCAAAATCAAATTTGTCTGTGAATTTCGAAGCTTGCTTTATTGCTTCCCAAATGAGCAGGGAATTTGCACCGCTCGATCGCAGCGTTGGATTTCCGCCATTCAGCAAGTAATATGCCCGGTCATGGTCCCAGACGATCAAGGTACCTGCATGCAGATTGCCTTCCGAGTCTTGAGCGGTCAGGAGGACCCCGCTATTATTTTCAATTACTGCATGATATATACTCCTCACCAATTCAAGGCTGAAATCCATCTTCCTGGCCTGGCGTTCGTATGACATCTGACAAAGGGCATAGAGGCCATCCACATCACTGGATTCAGTTATTTGAATTTGGCCCTGCGCCTTTTTGATCTCCCCTTTAATTCTCTGTTTGAAATTCGCGTAAGTGCCATCATGATCTTTGATTCCTGATAGTACATAAGTGTGCAGTACCTCCTTTTTGAACACTGGCTCATCAAACGCGGTTCCAAATACTTCATAATTCATCTGCATGTAGAACTTGTCGTTCTTGGGGAGCATCGACATAAGTTGTGTGGCAGCATTGCTTTGGTCGACTGCCTGACCGAACCAGAATCCAAGAAAAGGCGTCAATCCGGGCATTCCGACGGCTTTGAAAGGCCCTTTACGTTTAACCATATAGACGAAGCAAGCGCTCATTGTCCTGGCTTCTTCAATCAAAATTACATCCCAGGCATCGTTTTCTACCACAGCATCAAGCCACCACGGCTGCATGAAGATGGGGATATCCTCATGGGTGGTAGTAAGGGAGATGTACTTTTCTTTCATAGAATTCATGGACGAATGCAAACACCTACTAAGGCAAATATATGTTATAAATTGAGGGAATACTCTTAAATTTAGCACTGCCTATACCGGTATCCAGCAGTCAAAGCCGCTGGCGACGGCACGCAGAAAGACGCATAAAGAGAGGTCTATGGATGTTCATGTATTGTGTGAGAAAAACTCACTTTTCAGCCAGTTTATTGCGGAAATAAGGGATATAGAGATCCAAAAAGATTCAATGCGTTTCAGGAGGAATTTGGAGCGCATGGGCGAAATATTTGCCTATGAGATCAGTCAGCATTTTGACTATGAACTAAAGAAGGTAACGACACCCTTGGGCGTCGCAGACGCAAAGGTTCCGGCGGAACAGCCGGTGCTCTCCACCATTCTACGGGCAGGGCTGCCACTTCATCAAGGATTGCTAAACTACTTTGATGGAGCGGATAATGCATTTATCTCGGCCTATAGAAAGCACGATGATACAGGGGATTTTGAGATCCATGTTGAATATCTTGCCTCGCCGGGCATTGATGGAAGAACCGTTATCTTATCTGATCCCATGTTGGCAACGGGACAGTCCATGGTTCTATGCTATGAGGCATTGCTGAGGAAGGGAACTCCTGCGCATACACATATTGTAGCGGTGATAGCCAGCGAGGAGGGGTTGGAATATGTGAAAAATAACGTACCTGGAAATACTACACTATGGGTTGGTGTCGTTGATAAAGAACTGGATAGCAACTCTTATATCGTACCGGGATTGGGAGATGCCGGGGATCTGGCTTTCGGTACAAAGACTTAAAATTATGTTTGTGGAGATTTTGGAAATTATCGGATGGCTGTTTTTTGTCATCTTTAAGTTCATCTGGGCACCTGTGGCCCTGGCCGCTACCACGGACTATGCGTGGTGGGAGATACTTGTCATTACCATTGGGGGAGCCTGGCTGGGGATCATCATATTTTTCTATTTCGGTAAAATGATTGTTTCTTTTTTTAACAGGAGACGGAAGAGACTTCCAAGAAGGTTTACAAGGATTAACCGCTTTGTAATACGTATAAAGACCAGGTGGGGACTCACCGGCCTGGTGACTATAATGGGCATCATTTCAGTGCCGTTGTGTTCCCTGATCGCAGCGGCTTATTTTCAGGATAATAAGCGCACAGTACCTGCACTGTTGACCGGTGCAGTGATCTGGGCAGCCAGTCTTACGGTCATTGTCTTCTTGCTTCTGAAGGACAAGGAACAAGTCATCTAATATTGTTAGATAAAAAAAGCCTTCCAGACATGTCTGGAAGGCTTATGCATTTTGTAAAAACGCTACTTACTTTTTCTCCTCGATTTTTTTATCGTCAGACGAAGCAGATGCTTTTGATCCTGGCTTTCCCTGGCAGGATTTTGCCGCCGCGGTTTTACTGCCTTTTGCGCAGCAACCTTTTTTCTTGGCTCCAGCTTTAGCGCAGTTTTTGCTCTTCTTCGCTTTCTTGCAGTTCTTCTTGCAGTTTTCGCCACATTTATGGTCACACGAGGCTTTGTCACAATAAATTCCCGCAGTATTTTCTGTTGAGGCAGTGGCAGTGTATGCAGTTCCTAAGAATGCGAACATTGCGAATAGTAAAAGTGCTCTTTTCATGGTTTTATGATTTATTAGATGTCTTTAATAGAGATAGCTTAACGCCTACTTATCTCATTATATTGGCAAAGATACGAATAATTATTTACCGGAACCTTGCTATCGGGGTTCGGCTGCCTGATACGGCTTGTTCTAATTTCACCAACACTTCCGCATCTAAGGGCAGATATACATCCACCCTGGAACCAAACTTTATGAAACCCAATTGCCCGCCTTGTGTAACTTTTTGTTTCTCCTCTGCATAGTAAACAATTCTTCTGGCTACCGCCCCGGCAATTTGGCGAATGAGAATTTCCCTACCCTGCTCATCCTTTACTACTATCGTTGTTCGTTCGTTCAGGGTTGATGATTTTGGATGCCATGCTACCAGGTATTCGCCTGGATGATATTTTACGTATTGTATCTCTCCTCCTATGGGATACCAGTTCACATGAGCATTGAGAGGCGACATAAATATAGATACTTGTTTTCTCCTGCCTTGAAAATATTCAGGTTCTTCAACTTCTTCAATAACCACCACCTTGCCATCAGCAGGTGCCATGATCAAATTCTCATTTGGCACCAGGGTTCTGTCTGGACTGCGAAAGAACTGCACAATAAGTAAAAAGAACACTACTGAGGCTGCATACCCTACGTTTTGGACCAGCTTATTATCAGGCCATATGAAGTGTACGGCAACATTCAGCACAAGCAGAACTGCCAGTATAGTCAGGATTATCACATAGCCTTCTTTATGAACGGTCATGGCCTGCAGGCAGCTTATTGTAAATAGCGAATATAAGTGTAGACAAATGGAGCAGCGAGGTATACACCGTCAAATCGATCCAATATTCCACCGTGACCTGGTAAAACGGTGCCTGAGTCTTTTACATATACGCTGCGCTTGAACTTCGACTGAATCAAATCTCCCAGATTGGAAAAGAGTACAATAATCCCTGCTACAACCAGCCAGTCACGTTTTCGCAGCTCTGGAAAGAAGCGAACAAGAAAATAAGCGAGTACTATGGAGAAAACTGCTCCCCCAAAACTGCCTTCCCAGGTCTTTTGTGGAGAGACACTCTCAAACAATTTCCGCTTACCTAAAGTTTTCCCCACTAAGTATGCAAACGTGTCATTCGTCCACAGGATAAGAAAAAAACCAATTAGGATATTGGGATTGTAATCATAATTATCTCTCAGTCCGTATGCCGGGGGATAGGACAGATAACTCAGCAGCACCATCGGGATCGACAAATAAAATATACCACTTAGCGTAATTGATATGTTCACCAGCGGGCTTTCCGACTTCCGATAGAGTTCAGCAATTAGGATAAGAAACATCAGCGGCATAATCACGAGTAAATAAACCAAAGGGATCATTCGAAGAATGTACATCGAGCTTATTACAAAAAAGGCGGCACCTGCAATGGTGCCCAGGAGTTTTTGTGGTGCCATGCCGCCTTTTTCAGCCAGTGTGTAAAATTCCCAGAGGCCAAAAGTGGTTATCACAAAAAACAGTCCCACAAACGAAGATCGATCGTAATAAATCCCACCAAGAATTGTTGCGACTATTAGCGAGCCCGTAAGTGCCCTTGTTACCATGTTACTCATAGTAATTTCTTTGTAATCAGGTATTTAGCCTTTATTACATGCTCTCTCCTCACACATAGCTCCAACTCTCCAATTTTAATTGCTGAAGCCTGCTTATCCAACTCAATCGCATGGATATCATTGGTTTCGAGCATAGCCTTGATCATTGCAATAGTGTGAGGATTGTCCGTGCTATATATTGATACCCAGTCTTTCTCCATCCAATCTATAGAATGTGCTGCAAAGTAATTATAAAATTACTGGCTTATATCCTTGTCGAGAAGAAAAACGTAGAGCTCTTTAGGCCCATGAGCACCGAGGATCAGCGTTTTTTCGATATCAGCAGTTCTGCTGGGGCCGGTGATTGTTGTAATGAGTGAAGGTAGCCTGGGATAGCGCAGCTTCATTCCATTGAGTGCTTCTTTGACATGCATCACGATCTGGTTGCTATAGCCAATTACAATATGAGCTGGTGGGAAGGTCGCCATCCTTCGGCCACTAACTTGCCGGGAAGACAACATTATACTGCCGCTTCTTGCAATCAGATATTCGCAATAAGTGATACCGGCATCCATTTGTTCCATTGCGGACTCCTCGCTGGTGAATGCCATTCCTGCCTCCTTCAATAAACGCTGGATATTGGGCTCCTGCGTATGTATATTCTTCCAGTTATTTTCTTGAGCGACGCTTTCGAATGAATTGACAAAGGCAGTAGTGTTTTCGCAGAAAATGAATTTTCCATCACTGGCTGCGAATTGGGTGGCAAAGGCGATATCCATCCCTTTATCGCCTCCCTCAGGTAAATTGTAAATGTTCTTTTTGAAATCCAGTCCTGGATAGAGCTCCGGAGACTGGTCAATGAGTGCCTTTCTTACCTTTTTAAGAACCTTCTCCTTAGAAGTTGCTTGCATTCACAGAATCGTTAATGGCTCAAGAGTTTTGGCCACTTGTGCTACCTCGCTTACTCTTGGTTGCCTTACTCTTCGTATCCCTGCCGTTGCTGTCCTTTTTGGCAGCTTTGGCTAGATCCTTTACCTCTTTCGCACTCGGCTCACCATATGGCCTCTTGCCAATCAACCGAATCAAATCATCCTTGAAGATTACTTCTTTCTTAAGAAGTTCCTGAGCTACTTTCTCGAGATGTGCTTTTTTATCCATCAGAAGTGTCTTGACTCTATCGTATGCGTTCTCAATCAGTTTACGCACCTCAACATCGATGGTTTGTGCAGTGGCCTCAGAGTATGGTTTGGTAAATGAATACTCTCCCTGTTGAGGATCGTAGAAAGAAACATTTCCAACCTTTTCATTCATGCCATAAATCGTAACCATGTTATAAGCCATCTTTGTAATTCTCTCCAGGTCGCTAAGAGCACCAGTGGATATCTTGCCGAATATGATGTCTTCAGCTGCACGCCCACCTAGCGACATGCACATTTCATCCAACAGTTTCTCAGTACGATATAGATATTGTTCCTTGGGTAGGTATTGTGCATATCCCAAAGCGGCAATGCCTCGGGGCACAATGCTCACTTTTACCAGCGGATCTGCGTGTTCCAGGAACCAGCCTGCAACGGCATGACCTGCTTCGTGATAAGCAACGATTTCTTTCTCCTCCTTGGAAATCAATTTGGTTTTCTTCTCAAGGCCTCCAATGACTCTGTCAATAGCACTCTGAAAATCATCCATGTCGATTGTTTTCTTATTAGATCTAGCTGCAATTAACGCGGCTTCATTACACACATTCGCGATGTCCGCTCCTACAAACCCAGGAGTTTGTGTTGCAAGCTCCTTAGCTTTAAGTCCTTTTTTAACCGTCAATGGTTTAAGGTGAACCTTGAAAATTCCAGTTCTACCGTTCAAATCTGGTTTGTCGATCGCAATCTGCCGATCAAACCTACCAGGCCTTAACAAAGCAAAATCCAATATTTCGGGGCGGTTTGTTGCTGCGAGTATGATCACACCAGAATTGGTGGAAAATCCATCCATTTCTGATAAGAGTGAATTCAGGGTATTCTCCCTTTCATCATTTGCACCTGAAAATTGGCCCTTACTTCTTGAACGCCCTATTGCGTCAATCTCATCGATGAAAATAATACAGGGCGCTTTTGCCTTCGCCTGGTTAAATAAGTCCCTGACCCGGGCTGCACCTACCCCGACAAACATTTCAACGAAGTCTGATCCGGATAAAGAAAAGAAAGGAACTTCAGCTTCGCCCGCTACAGCTTTAGCGAGCAAGGTCTTTCCTGTTCCAGGAGGACCTATAAGAAGTACCCCTTTGGGAATCTTGGCCCCTAGCTTCGTAAATTTATCAGGATGCTTCAAAAACTCAACGATCTCAATAATCTCCTCTTTTTCCTCTTCAAGGCCTGCTACATCTTTAAATGAGATATTTACTTTGCTATTCGCGTCGAAGAGGGTAGCTTTAGATTTACCGATATTGAAGATTCCACCGGCTCCGCCTCCAGCACCGCCACCCATTCTGCGCATCACAAACACCCATAGAAACACCATTATCCCTATCATAAAAAGCCAGCCTATAGCCCCACTATAATCTTCCCGGTTTTCACTATCCGGATGAATTTTATTATAATTATCTCCGTAGCTATCCTGAGCAAGTTTCAGATTTGCATAAAACTGGTCTATGGAGGATATTTCAAAGTAATAGTGCGGACCGAGATTGATTCCGCTACCAATGGAATGCCTGCTAACATCGTTGTACTTCGAGTCAGAGAGTTTATCCCTTTTTATATAAATCTCAACTTTCTGTTTATTGACAATAATCAGGCGATCTACCTCCTGCGTAGCGAGCATTTCACTTTCAAACTTTGCCCACCCAACCTTTTTCGCTCCTGATCCGCCAAACAGAAAAGTTGACGCCAAGATTATAAGTAGGATCGCTCCGTATACCCAGTAGACATTGAAGTCTAACCTGGGTTTATTGGAGCCGTCTGAATTGGACTTGCCGCCTTGATTGCCCTGTTGCTGATCGTTTTTTCCCTTGTCTTTCTGTCTCACCTTAATTCTCCTTCTTTATACAGCTCTACGTTTATACAGCTCTACGTTCAGCGTTAAAATATGTTACTTCTGCATCTGCCCATAACCCTTCAACATTGTAGAAGTTTCTAGCTTCTGGCTGAAAAATGTGTACCACTATATCAACGTAATCCAACAAAATCCATTGCATGTTTTCGAAACCTTCCTTATTTAACGGATTGTCGCCCAGAATGTTCTTTACCTCTTCAACCACAAAGTCCGCTATTGACCTTACCTGAGTATTGGAGCTGCCTTGGCAAATAATGAATTTATCACAAATGGCCCCTTCAGCTTTTCTAAGATCCAATGAAACTAAGTCTATTCCCTTTCTCTCCTGGATGCAATTGATGATAATATCAACTAAATTTGGAAAATCCTTGCCAGAATCAATGGTTTTGGAATAAGCTACCGGGGTTTTAATCATTTATAATAAAAAGTTTCAGGTACAAAAGTAAGTAAATCTCTCGATGCTTTCAGATATCTTTGTCATCGGTAATAGCACAATCAAATTAGATGCCATTGCATCTACGAACGATTATATGCGTGAATTACTGACAAAAGGGGACAAAATTACCGAGGGAACGGTCGTAATAGCAGAAAATCAGCATGGTGGCAAAGGTCAGCGGGGTAATAAATGGGTTTCTGAACCCGGGGCCAACCTGACGTTTTCTATTGTATTATATCCGAAATTTCTTCGGCCTTCTGATCAGTTTGAACTTTCCAAGGCAATATCACTTGGTATAGTTAGTTACCTGGCAGATACGCTACCTGTCAATCTGTCAGAAATCAAGGTCAAATGGCCCAATGACATATATGTACGATCGGAAAAAGTGTGTGGAATATTGATAGAGAATTTAGTAAGTGGAAATAGGCTGACACATTCAATAGTAGGAATTGGACTAAATGTCAATCAGAAAATTTTCGACAAAAGTTTATCCAATCCCAGTTCGATGAGGCTGTTGAGCGAAACGGAGTATGATCTGTCTCTTACACTAAACGGTTTGTGTCATTGTCTGGATAGACGATATATAGATTTGAGAAATAATTCCACGCAGCGAATAAATAACGAATATTTGAGTGCACTATACAGATTTGAAGAGTTCTGGGATTACGAAATAAAAGGAGTGCCAGTTCGTGCTCAAATTGTGGGTGTTTCGGAAACTGGGGCTTTGATAGTGGAGGATGAATATGGCAAGCAGGTGCATTGCAATTTTAAGGAAGTCGTTTTTTCTTGACTAAATTTGCAATCAGAATTTAAGATGAAAAAATTCAATATACCCGAGTTTTACAAGAGTCCGATTATCTCCCGGATCAAGGAGATGCGCAAGCTTCAGGATCCTAGAAAAAAGGACTTTTCTCCAACATTGCTTGATTTTGGGCCAGTGCGTTTTCTGGTAGCGCGTCATTTTGGATTTTGCTATGGTGTGGAGAACGCCATCGAGATATCCTACCAAGCACTGAAGGAAAATCCCGGCAAGAGAATTTTCTTGCTAAGCCAGATGATCCACAATCCCACTGTAAATAATGACCTGCAAAAGAGAGGCATTAGTTTTATTATGGATACGGAGGGAAACCAGTTTATTGACTGGGAGTCACTTCGGGCTGATGACATTGTAATCATTCCTGCCTTTGGAACGACATTAGAAACCGAAGGGAAGTTGAAGGACATTGGAATAGAGACCTATAAGTACAATACAACTTGTCCATTTGTTGAGCGGGTGTGGAACAGGACGGAGCAGCTAGGCGATGAGGATTTCACTGTCATCATTCATGGAAAGCACAACCATGAGGAAACCAGAGCTACATTTTCGCATAGCAATAAAAAAGCACCTTCCATCATAGTTAAGGATTTTACCCAGGCTAAGGAGCTCGCAGCAGTAATTATGGGTGAGACGAGTCGGAAGGAGTTTAATGAGGTGTTTGAAGATCGTTGTTCGGAAAACTTTGATCCGGAAAAAGATTTGGAGAGAATAGGAGTGGTGAATCAAACGACCATGCTGGCAACAGAAACACTGGAGATTTCCACATTTCTTAAAGCAACAATGAAGAAGAAATTCGGGGCAGAAGATATAGATAATCGCTTTGCAGATACCCGGGATACTTTGTGTTATGCTACCAACGACAATCAGGAATCAACTTATGGGTTACTTAAACACGATGCGGATTTAGCCATTGTGGTAGGAGGGTACAACAGCTCCAACACTTCTCATTTGGTTGAGCTGATTGAAGAGAAGCTGCCTACCTTCTATATTTCAAGGGCCAACGAAATTATGTCAAAAGACAAGGTTCGGCACTACGATCATTATGCTGATAAAATGATAATCAGTGATTCCTTCATTCCAAATAAGGAGCGCGTGGATATTATCTTAACCAGCGGCGCATCCTGCCCAGATACGATGGTCGAGGAGGTGTTGCAGTGTGTATTGGAATTTTTCGAATCTGCCCGATCCACCGACGATGTGATGGAGGAGTTAGAAGTAGGGTCCGTGTAGGCACTATGTCCTCTGTTCTACCAGCTTCAGCATGAAGTTCAGCTGATCTTCCTCACTCAGGTCAGAATTGTCGAGTACCACCGCATCATCCGCTTGAACCAAAGGACTGTGTTTCCGATGGGTGTCCTCGTAATCTCTGCTCAATACATTTTCCTTAACGTCGTCAACTGATACATGCAGGCCTTTAGCCTGCATTTCGTCATACCTTCTTTTTACTCTTACCTCGATAGAGGCGGTCATGAATACTTTTAATTCGGCATCGGGAAATACCACGGTGCCAATGTCCCTTCCTTCCATTATTACTCCCTTTTCTTTCCCCATTTTCTGCTGCATCGCGACCATCTTCTCACGCACCTCTTTGATAATACTGATCTGTGAAACATGGTTGGAGATATCCATGCCCCGTATAGTTTCTTCTACATTAACTCCATTCAGGTAAGCATCGGACTCCTTTGATTGTTCAGAATGTTGAAAGCTGATGCTGATGTCATCAAGTTGACCGACAAGCGATTCCTTATCTACCTGATCATTCTTGATGATACCATTTTCCAAGGCGTACAAAGTCACACATCTGTACATCGCGCCTGTATCTACATAGCTATAGTCTATACTCATCGCCAGCGTCTTTGCAAGTGTGCTCTTTCCGCAGGATGAGTACCCGTCGATCGCTATTGTAATTTTATTCACTTTTTGCAGGATCAAGGGTTGGATCTGGCATTGCACCAGTAACGGGGTCAGTAGGCGTATCCTTGGACTTGAAGTCTGAGAGGGACGTTCTTATGGTGAATTGGTTGGAGCCTCCCGCGAGATGAAACGAAGAGCGGCTATAAGAAAAGTCAAATTTAGATATTTTCATGCCCACGCCAATGGAAAAGCCTGCCGTTCCCTTCTTAGTTATGTTCTTAAGCTCTTTTCGTTTGAGATAGTTGTATCCTAAGCGTACATGAAAGTTGTCTGTTATGACCAGCTCCGTTCCGAAGACAGCGTGACTTAACAGTTTGTCTGTGAAACCAGAGACATTGCTTCCAATCTTCTGGAACAGCAGCGTGTCCTCCTCAGCTGGCTCTAAAGAGGTGGAAGTGAGATTCGGATTCACATAGGTAAGGTCCCATTTTTCCAAATGCTGGGCGTGTAACATTAAACGAAATGGTGCATGAAGCAATTTCTTGGTAATGCCCGCCTGAACTTCAAATGGAAGCGGTTCGCGGCTGTCTGGAATGTAGGGCTTGATCTGCGTACCGAGATTTTTAATAACCAAAGCCACTACGTAATCACTCTTCTTGTTGTAATAGGTTCCCGCTAGGTCGATAGCTACTCCAAACGACGAGTAATCGAAATGATACGAAGAGTTGATAAATTTGAAATTGGCTCCGATAAAAAACATAGAGTCCAGCGTTCGCTCTTCACTGGTTCCAACATTGATTTTTGGTGATACCGCAGTACCCCATCCAAGGTTAACGACCAGATCTTGCGCGGTGAAAAGTCTTAAAAACAAGCCCGTCTCATCATACTCTTGAAAAGTACCATAGTGCATATATTGTATTCCACCACTAAAGCTACCGAACTTTTTGTGGGTGTATGAATACATACTGGATGCGATTTTAATGTCTGACACGTGGTCCATGTAGCTAACCACGAGATGATTGTGCATGGTTTCATTGAGCAGGGAAGGGTTGTACCAGGCCATATCAAGATCATCATCTTTGATTGCTAATACGGTTCCCCCAAGGCCAGAAACACGCGCAGACGTAACCAGGTTCAATGATTCATATGAATTGTCTCCTCCAATCTGGGCTCTTGAGCTGAGGGCAAAACATAAAATGATCGCAGTAACGAAACTTGATCTACAGGCAGATAACATCTGGATTGTGGTTTGCTGCAACTTAACTGAAATCCGGAAAGAATGTTGCTCAAAACCCGGGAATTTGGTCCGATTGATGTTCATTTATGGCTATAAAATCAAAAAAATTGTAGCTTTGTCCGTGATCAGATGAATAGCGTTTTACCGAATCAAAAGTAGAAAAAGGAAACGGGAATCACCGTTTGATTTAGCTGGAAAATCCTTTCGCTTGGACTAGCAAATTGGATGAAGCGGCAAATTGATAAGAAGATTATGAAACTCGGAATAAAAATTGGATTGTGGTTAGTCGTGTGTCTATTGGCCTTTTTGGTGTACAACAGCATAGCGAGCAAGATCAACTTTGAGGAGGAAACGAAAGAAAGAAGAGCGCAGGTAATACAAAGGTTGAAGGACCTGAGAGTCGCTCAGTTGGCCCACAAGTCGGTCAACAGCTCGTACGCCAAGACGTTTGAAGACCTGTTGAACTTTGTTAAACTAGATTCCTTCCCGGTAATCAAAGCAATTGGAACAGTTCCTGACACATTATCAGAGGAAGAAGCAGTTCAAATGGGTATAGTATCTCGTGATACTTCTTATATAAGTGTTCAGGATTCTATTTTTTCCCCACGCTATTTGGAAGGACGCCCGGGTTTTAGCTTTGATAATTTGCCGAAGATTCCATTCGGCACAAATGGCGAAGTTTTCGAGTTCGAGGCTGGAGAGATTGAAAAGGGAAAGGTGAAGGTAAAGGTATTCAGAATATTCGCAAAGTTTGCGATTATTTATGCCGGATTAGACACTGAGAATGAGGCAATAGACCTGGAAGATGGCTTAGGGGTAGGATCTATGTCCGAGCCTTCAACCAGTGGAAATTGGGGTGAGTAATGTGCCCCGACCTATATTCTGTTACCGGCAACAAATCCACTAATTCTTCTTCTGGTGCTGTCTCTTCTGGTGGTAAGTGTCAGGTCGACGAAACCTTTGATCTCAGGAAGTCAGCGTCTTATCACTTGTCTTTTGAGCTAAGTCCTCGAACCATCTCATTTTGTGTGTTGGACACACTGAGCAATAAATACATAGCGCTGTACCAGGAAGAAATTGCAAATGAGGGATTGGATAAGGCAGGCACTCAGTTGCTGACTTTACTTCAAACCCAAGAACTATTGAGCGCGAAATATAAGTCGTCTAGCATCATCATGGTAAGTGAGCAGTTCACAACAGTGCCTGAAGCTATTTTCAATCCCGCCAAAGCACGCACATTTCTGGATTTTAACATTGAAGGAACTGAAAGAGGTATCAAGGGCATTGAGGTATTATCGGATAAGATGAAGAGCATTGACGCACACAGTGTTTATGCATTGTCAGGTACAATGTTAACCAACTTGCGGTCGGCGCTTGTAGGTGTATCCATTCTTCACCACACAACTTCCTTGCTTGATACCCTATTGAGACTTTATAAGAACCAGAACCAGGAAATTTGCTTTTTGCACGTACAGAAGGGAATATTCTCAATCGTGGTTATTAAGGGGAATGACTTAAAATTATGCAACAACTTCCTTTACAATTCAAAGGAAGACCTCGTCTATTATACATTGTTTGTCTTTGAGCAGCTAAAGCTAAATCCTGAGTCTGTCGATACTGTATTGCTAGGCGAAATTGACAAAAGCACAGAGGAGTACGCAATCATCTACACCTACATCAGAAATTTGAGGTTTATTGATCGCAACCAGGGATTTAACTATAGCTATGTGCTTGATTCTTTGCCACCTCAGTACCATTTCAACCTCTTCAGTCAGTACCATTGCGTATCATAAGTGGGTATCATAAGGGCCGCAGAATAACCGCTCCTTCACAGCTGTCTGTTCGGCCTACCACTGATGCAGCTAAGGAAAGCTTGTTCAATATTTTGGCAAATCATTTTTACTTTCCCAATATTTCTTTTCTGGATCTCTTTGCGGGAACAGGCAATATATCATATGAAGCTGCCTCCAGGGGGTGTACGGACATTACGGCTGTAGATCAAGAATATAAATGCACTGGTTTTATCAAGAGCACCGTTTCTGATTTTGAAATGGAGGGCTTTCAAGTGGTAAGGAATGATGTTTACAAATACCTGCAAAACCTAAACAGGACTTTTGATATCATTTTCGCGGATCCTCCGTATATGAGCCCGGATACTGTTAATGTCCATCAGATTGTATTTGAACGAGATCTGCTTAATAAGGGAGGATTTTTGATAATTGAACATGGGAAGGAAGAAAAATTCGACAATTTGCCGCACCTGAAGGACAAGAGAGAAATTGGCAATGTGAATTTTAGTATCTTTAATCGATGAAAAAAACAGCTCTATTCCCGGGATCATTTGATCCGGTAACAATCGGTCATGTGGATATTGTGAACCGTTCGCTATCCCTTTTTGACAATATTGTAATTGGCATTGGGGTTAATTCCTCCAAGAAATCGATGTACTCAATAGAAAAGAGAAAGGGATGGCTTGGTAAGGTGTTTGAGGATAAAGAGAAGGTAAGTGTTCAACAATATGAGGGGCTTACAGTTGACTTCTGTAATGAAATAGGCGCAATGTTCATTTTAAGAGGGCTGCGCACATCAGCTGACTTTGAATTTGAAAGGGCAATTGCTCAGATGAATAGGTCAATGCACGGGGATATTGAGACCGTATTTATTCTTTCGTCACCAGGGCTATCTGCGGTAAGTTCTACAATTGTAAGAGAGATAATAAAGAATGGAGGTGAAGCATCTAAATTTGTACCTGCAGGGATCGACCTGTCGTTGGGTTAGCCTTCTTTGCGTTGCATGTCTTTCCTTCTTCCTGCCCGAATCAGGGTCTGGTCAAACAGTAATTCGCGGAAGCGCCCCGGCCTATGCCGGTTCTACAATTTCAATTAGGGGCTACCACAACTATATAACATACACAACAAAGGTGCTTGCCTCCTCTCCGATAGGAAAGGACGGCACTTTTGAACTTAAGTTAGATGAACCTCACGCTGAAGTGCTTTTATTGGCAATGGAATACATGGAGCTTAATTTTTATGCCATTGAAGGGAAAGTCTATGAAGTGAAGATCGAAGAATTTGACCTGCCTGCAACGCACCCGCAATTGATAATAGTTAAGGGGCCTGAGGGAGACTTAAACAAGTTGGTGCCGGAGTTTGATGATACGCTCTTGTCCTTAACGGATGACTATTACCCCTATATAGTTAAGAATATCAAAAGGAATAAGGTGGATAGCGTTTTCGATTCCCTCGGAGCAATTAGCAAGAAGAACGCTGGCTCATTTATGCAGGTCCATGTCGATTATAAGATTGCACTTGTAAAGCAGATCACAAATAAAAAGAGGATATCTCAATTTGAAAAGGAATACATAATTGACAGGCCAGTCAGAGAAGATCATATCACTTACGTGCAATTTATCAGGCAGTACTTCTCTAACTACCTTTCTACATTGGGTTCTGAATCGCATGTAAATTCGCTTGAGAATCTTATCAATACAAAAAAAGATGTTCTGGGAATACTTGATTTACTGAAGGCAGATCAGCGATTGGCCAATGATACTTTGCGAGAGCTGGTACTCCTCAATGGCCTTTATGAGCTGTACACTGCACCCGGTTATAGGGAGCAGATGGTCTTGGATTTGCTTGATTCGCTGGCGGCTAAAAGTAAAATTGCTGCCCACGTTGAGATGGCCAGAAATATTAGAAATAGCCTTTCACATCTCCGAAAGGGAACGATAGCACCTGATTTTGAACTCCTGGATGCCCACGGTGTGAAGAGAAAGCTGAGCGATTTTGAAGGGCAGTACGTATATCTGAACTTCTGGGCGCATACCTGTCCACCCTGTTTTAAGGAGATCGAGGTCCTTATTGACTTAGCTGAGAAATATGGTAATAAGGTGGTTTTTGTGAATATCTCTCTGGATAAATCAGAAACTAAAAGGAAGCAGTTTCTTAGTGGATATGACCTTCATCATCG
>DTRK01000028.1 GCA_012965955.1 Flavobacteriales bacterium | reverse complement strand
TGTTCACAGTAAACTTTTCCTGGATGGTGCTTCTGGAGCAGACGAATATGAAGGGTGGTTTGAACCAGAAGAAAATCCTCAAGCAGAGAATCCCCCATGTGGCTTTGTGTATTCTGCTAACAATCAGCCAGATACCATCTACTCGAAATTGGATTCTGGCCTGGGTACTTTATATCCAGGTTATTATGTGCCTGAGGAGAGGGCAGTTCGCATCATGGAATACATGAAGAAGGAGCAAAAGTGGGATGTAGAAGCCATGAAGGCTCCCTCTTACGCGCGCATGGCAACTTACATCATGGCTGTGATTGAGAATGAGCGCATGTTGGACAATAGCTCTACCCATGCTAAAGCAGTAAATATTCTCAAAGCCTGGAAGGGCGGACATGAAATTGATGAAGTAGCTCCGACGATCTACAACAAGTTGCTATACAATATCCTCTACAATGCAATGGTAGATGAAATTGGTGAAGGAGCACTCAACGCCCTGCTCACCACCCACTTCATGAAACGGTCAATCTTTGCTTTGATCAATAAAGAGTCATCAGTTTGGTGGGATGATATTGATACACAGGAGAACAAGGAAACGCGGAAAGCCAATTTCATCGATGCCTTTGACAGAACAATTCGAGAACTTGAAAATCAGCTGGGGCCAGATGTAGCTGAATGGAAATGGGGCCGCGTTCATACAGTTGAATACATTCACCCCGTCGGAAGACAAGAGCCCTTTGACAAGATCTTTAACGTGGGGCCAATGCCCATCAAAGGCAGTAACGAAGTGCTTAACAACACCGGGTTCTCCTTAAACGGCAGTGGAGAATACAAAGTAATTTATGGGCCAGCCATGCGTATCGTGATGGACTTCAGCGACATTGAAAACGCCATCAGTATCTTGCCAACAGGTCAAAGTGGGAATGTGATGAGCGACCATTATGACGATCAAGCTGAAATGTATGCTGCGGGAGCATTTCGAAAAATGCGGATGAATAGGGAAGAAATTGTTTTAAATCAGATTGGAACACTATTTATAAAGCCGAAAAAATGATGATGAGACAGAGCATATTCATTGTGTCCTTCGTGATTGTCACCGGGGCAGCATCTGCTCAATACACAGAATCAATTATCAGCGGAAGGCCGGGTCAGGCAATCGCCTCTCAGACTCCTGGCAAAGGAGTGTTTCAATTGGAAACTGGATTTGACCGCAGTGCATCATCCTGGACTGAAAGCAATCCTTTGGGAACGAGCACATTTGATAGTGTCTCCGTCCTTAACGCAACGTTACTTCGTTTTGGTATTCTGAATAAACTGGAAATACACTCTGGCTGGGAATTTAGGGATGACAAACTTAGTGTGGGAGACAAGGTTGATAAGATTGCTTCAGGCATGAGCTTCGCCTCTTTTGGGATACGCCATAATTTAATTGAAGGGGGTGGCAAAAAGCCCTCACTGGCCTACCAGGTGAGCGCCAAGTTGAATATTCTTGCTGATGAATACAATGCAGAGAACATTTTACCACATTTTATGTTTACCTCTGGCATGAGCCTGACTGATAACCTCGGTATTACATTGAACTCCGGGATGGACTTCGGGGATCACGATGCTTATGCTTGGTTATATATTGTAAATTTTGGATACTCACTCAGTGACAAACTATTCACCTTTGCAGAGTTGTATGGAGGTGTTGACGTTTCAGCAGATGCAGCAGGGGACCAATTCAATCCATATTTTGATGGTGGATTTGGCTACTTTGTCAATAATGACCTGCAGCTTGATGTGCTGGGTGGCTACGCGGCGAATAACGATGTTGAGGAATATTTTGTCAGTGTCGGATTATCGTGGAGACTGAATCATCCTAAGGAAATGCCTGCTCAATAGTGGCAAAACGGCCTAGAGATCCCAATCAATTCATCAAACCGCCAGGTTACGAAGGCGGCAAAACGGCACTTAATGAGTTCATCAGGAAACACCTGGTTTATCCTCAAGCCGCTTTAGAGAAACGCATTGAAGGTATTGTCAAGGTCGAGTACGACTTGGACCATAAGGGTAAAGTAGTCAAAGCAACCGCTAAATCAGATTTGGGACATGGTTGCGAAGAGGAAGCAATCAGAATTGTCAAATTGCTTAGGTACTCCACCCTCAGGCACAGGGGAGTGAAGGTGACTTTTCACAAGAGCATCAACATTGTATTCCGTTTGCCACCACCAGCACAACAGGGGAAAATCACCTATACATATACGACAAAACCCAAGTCGGAAGTGAAGAAAGAAGTGAAGCAGAAAAAGGGAGGTGCAGGTTACACCATTACCATCAAGCCAGGTCCAAATACCTAGGACAGCTGTCTGTTCTTAGTTGAATCTGAAAAAGAAAAAGTACACCGCAGCCCATTCTCTTTTAATGCCTTTAGCGTAGCCGATTGTGCTATAGCTGCTGTTTTGTACTGTCCCATTGTCTTTAATATAACCAATGGTGCTATAACTGCTATTCTGAATGGTGCCATTACTCTTTACATGGCCCACTGTGGAATAACTACTGTTTTGAATGGTGCCATCATCCTTGATGTGGCCAATCGTACTGTAGCTGCTATTTTGGATCGTGCCATCACTTTTAATATGACCTACGGTAGAATAGCTGCTGTTTTGGATGGTACCGTCAATCTTGATATAGCCGATTGTGCTGTAGCTGCTATTTTGAATCTTTTGTGCATTAGCTGAGCTTATGCTCAGTAATAAGAACGTAATGAGGAGGAGTTTTTTCATTTCATTTCAAACTATCTATAGGTCTTAAGTACACGGTATAGCCTACAATAGCCCTAAGAGCTATGAAGCTACTCTTGACAGCCTGCCCTCCAGCAAGCCAGAGATGGTAAACCAGACATTGAAGAAGATAAACGTAGCCGTAGATGCGATGAGCATCACTATGAACCAATCCTCGTACCAGAAGTAATAAAGCGTGTTGAGGGTAACCAGGATCAACGCCAGTCGTAAGTATTCGGCAATAATAACCCATTTTTTATTTTCAAATATTGCCCCGCAGATCATCATGGACAATACGATCGCCCCTACCAGCGCAATCTTGTAAAATGATGAGAGCTCTTCGAATCGATACATGAGCGCGGAGATTCCCAATAGTATCAGCACAAACTGTACCAGAATATACCCTATCAAGCCTTTGTTTTTAGTTGCCTTGTCATACTTCACATAATTCTCCTTATCTACCTCTGGCGCTCCCTTAAAGCCTCCCATATACTCGGGAAGCCAGCCTGGCTTTGCCACAATCATCCTCAGCTTATCTGCCCATTTCATCTGTTTCATAGCCGCCCACATATCGGCGTAGTAATGCACGTTGGCCCAGGTCGGATTCCACGAATTTAATGGCTTGGTGATACCATAAGTTGGCTCATCATCTTCCTCTCTAAATGTTCCAAACATCCGATCTAATATGATAAAAACCCCCGCATAGTTCTTATCCACATACTTTGGGTCAATGGCGTGATGTACCCGGTGGTGAGATGGCGTGTTGAAAATATACTCTATCCACCTGGGGAACTTAGGTATGAAACGGCTGTGAATCCAGAATTGATACAGTGTATGAGCTGCAAGTGCCGCGAAGAAAATCATCGGATCGAATCCCATCAAGGGCAATGGGATGTAGATCGGAAATGCCATCAGATTGTGAAACCACGACTGCCGAAGCGCAACGGATAAATTGTATTCCTCACTCTGGTGGTGGACAATGTGAGCTCCCCAAAAGATGTTAACCGTGTGTCCCCAACGGTGTGCCCAGTAGAAGAAGAAGTCCTGGCCTACAATCGCAAGCAGCAAAGACCACAAGGTGACTGGCTGGTGCCAAATGGCGAAGTTCTCATACACCAGCAGGTAAAACCCAAAGAGCAAGACCTTGAAAAGGAGTCCAAAAGCCTGACTCCCAACGCCAACATTGAGATTGGTTATCGTATCGTTAAATCGGTAATAATTCCTTTTTCGCAACCATCCAATGAACAACTCAATTCCTATGAGTAATAAAAAAAAAGGAATCGCGAAGAGTATGTACAGTGGATTCATGGTGGTGTCTTGTGTAATACAAAACTAATAAATCCTAATTTTATTTCACAGCTCTTATGATAGAAAAATGCAAAAAAAGTTATGCAAGCAGAGTAATAAGCGTATGGGATGGTGGATAAGGGCAGTGGTTATTGGCTGTAACCCAGCAATGATAAGCAGGCCTGTTTACACTGGCTGCTCTCCCCCATTTCACAAACTCTCACGTAATTCAAAAGTCTTGCGGATCTTGGCTATCATCTTTGCCGATTCTCCAAAGCTCAGCGTCTGCTGACCGTCAGAAATTGCTTTTTCCGGGGTTTCATGCACCTCGACAATGATGCCGTCAGCCCCACTCATTACGCCTGCCAACGCCATAGACTCAACAAACTTCCTCACCCCTATCCCATGCGAAGGATCCACAATTACGGGTAGATGAGATTTTTCTTTTAAAAGAGGAACGGCATTCAGGTCCAGCGTATTCCTATAGGCCTTTTCATAGGTGCGGATACCCCGCTCACAGAGAAGCAGTCTTTCGTTACCATTGGAGAATACGTATTCGGCCGATTGCAAAAGCTCGTCGATCGTACCTGACAATCCCCGCTTGATCAAGACAGGCTTATCCACCTTTCCCAGGGCATCCAACAAGTTGAAATTTTGCGAATTCCGGGAACCCACCTGATAGATGTCAATATAATCGTACATAGACTCCACCTGGGAAACCTGCATTACTTCAGTAATGATCTTAATCCCATGCTCCTTACAGATATTATAAAATGTCTTGAGTCCATCCATTCCCAATCCCCTGAAAGAATAAGGTGAACTTCTGGGTTTATACACTCCTCCGCGCATGATTCTTACATCATTCTCTACCAGGTGCTTCACCACGCTCTCAATTTGTTCTTCACTCTCTATGGAGCACGGACCAGCCATAATGGCCATAAGCCCTTCCGCAATTACCACCCCGTCACCGAGATCAATACTCGTTGGTTGCACCTTCCATTTACGCGATACCAGCTTATAATCATCTGAAACGCGATGAATATCTACTACCCCATCCAAATTGCCAATCGCCCTAATATCAAATTCTCTCTTCCCAACACAAACAAGATAGTTTGCGTCCTGCGTATTTACTGCCACAGGCTTATATCCTATCGCCAGTACAGCATCCTCTAACTCATCCGTTGTTCGCTGGTCGATTTTAGGTTCTAATTGAATGATCATATTAATCTATTTGATGCTTTCAACAAATTCTGAGACTGCTTGTACTGTGTTATTTGCTCCTCCAAGTGCTTTTATAAATGCACTCCCAA